>NZ_JAELVH010000210.1 GCF_019399235.1 Streptomyces poriferorum
CGCCGCCACCCTGACCGGCGGCAACCGCAACGATGTCACCCAGCTGATCCCACTCCTCCAGGCCGTGCCGTCCGTGCGGGGCAAGCGTGGCCGGCCCCGGCACCGCCCGGACGTGGTGCTGGGTGACCGCGGCTACGACCACGACAAATACCGCCGCCTGGTCTGGGGCCTTGGCGTGAAGCCGGTGATCGCCCGGCGCGGCACCGAGCACGGCTCGGGACTGGGCACCCAACGCTGGGTAGTGGAGCGGGCATTCGCCCACCTGCACTGGTTCCGCCGGCTACGGATCCGCTGGGAGATCCGCGACGACATCCACGAAGCCTTCCTCACCCTCGGATGCGCACTCATCTGCTGGCGACGCCTGCGCGCTCTGGTGACCGATGCCGTGGGCTAGCTATCTGCCGCCAGCCGGTTAAGACGGTGTCCTATGTGGTGAGGCGGACGAGCCGCTTGTAGCAGCAGAGAGCGGCGGCGAGTCCGAGAAAGGCCAGGTAGTTGGAGGGTTGGCGTTCGTAGCGGGGGCTGAGTCGACGGTAGCCGGACAGCCACGACATGGTCCGCTCGATAACCCACCTGCGCCGGCCGAGTCGTTCGCTGGACTCGACTCCCTTGCGTGCGATGCGGACGCCGATATGCTTGCCCCATAACCATTTCCGCAGGTGGGGCACGTCATAGGCTTTGTCCGCGTGCAGTCGCTGGGGCTTGAAATGCCGACCACGATGGGGGTCGTGTCTCGTTTGGTGACCGGCGACCATGGGCCTCAGGGCGAGGCTGTCGTGGACGTTCGCGGCGGAGAGGCCAACGACCAGGGGCAGTCCGTTCGCGTCCGACAGGACGTGCATCTTGGAACCCGGCTTACCCCGGTCCACGGGGCTCGGACCTGTGTGTTCGCCCCCTTTTTTGCCCGCACGTGCGCGGAGTCGAGCACAACGCTGGAGACATCGATGAGGCCGGCGTCGTCGAGGCGGTGTATCACCGCTTCATGGAGTCGGCCCCAGACACCGGCTCTCGACCAGATCATGAACCGGCGGTGCACCGTCGACTTCGACACCCCGAAACATGGTGGCAAAGCCCGCCACGAACACCCGCTGACCAGCACATAGACGATCGCCGCGAACAAGGTCTCATCAGGCGTGTCCTGCGTTCCGCCGCCCTGCGGCCGCACCTTCGACGGCGGGATTTGGGGCTTCGCGATCTCCCACAACCCGTCCGGAACAATCCAACTCCACGTTCCCTGACCCATGTTGAACAGTGCTACCCAGCAACCCCACATAGGACACCGTCTAAGGGCTATCCCACAAATGATCTCCAGAGGCCGAGGGTCAGTCAACACGCGGCCGCGCTGGGGCCTCTGTTCGTGTGCTGCGCCGCTTCAGGCCCATGCGGGGAAGTCAGGGTGGTCGGCGTAAGGCGAGGCAAGGTCACGTAGGTCATGGGATGGCCAGGGGTCGCGGGCGTGACGGGCCAGTATGCGCCGTTTGGAATCGATCTCGCGCAGGACGCGGGCCGGGTCGTGCAGGGCCACATGCAGAGCGATCGTGGAGTGGAATCCGGAGAGGTCAACCTGGCAGAAGTCGACCGTGTGTCCGTGGGCAGACCACTCCCCGCATCCGTCACCGTCGCAGCGCCCGGCCAAGTCGGCCTCCTCGTCCAGCCGCGCCTTGATGAACCTCACCAGTTTTTCAGCCATAGAGCTCATAACATGATCACGCGGCCCAATCCCAGTAGTCGTGTCGTGGTGGAGCGTGGGAGCGTGGCCCTGGATTGTGGGCGATGACCTGTCTGAGGAAGAGCGGCTGGATGAGCGTGGTGTGGGCGGCGACTTCGCCGGAGTCGGGACTGTTCCATCCGCTTGAGAGACGTTCAGAGGTGAAGGTCCTGTCAGACCGCTTCAACGACCTGCGTTCTCGTGGTGAGGGTTACGTCGAGGTTCGGTCGCCGAACAGGGAGTTCCCGGTGCTGATCCTGGCCTTCCGGGGTGATCACGCTGTCGTCCATCTGATGAGTGACACCGAGCGGATGTCTCTGCTTGTAGGAGACGGCACCGTGCCCTCGGGTACCGAGGTTGAAGTCCCGAGCATGGACGGTCTCGCCGCGTTCACGGGCGACTTTGTCTTGGACGTTGATCGGGCGTGGGACCTGGTACAGGACTTCGCCCAGACGCGGGCCGCTGGCCCTCTGGGTGAGTGGTGTGAGCTGTAGCCAAAAGCTCGTGACACGATCATGACGGGCCTTCTTGAGGCGTCTCCAGCAGATCAGGCCGCAGGCCAGAGAGACGAAGGCGTCGTGGAGTCCGGTTCGGCGTTCCCAGCGGACGGCGAGTCGTTTGAAGTGGTGGAGCCGGGCGAAGGTCTGCTCGACGACGTAGCGGAGCTTGCCAATGCCCTTGATGTTGGGTGATCCCTTGCGGGAGATGACGGGCAGGATCCGCCGGTGACGCAGCTCGTCACGGTTGGGGTTGGAGTCGTATCCCTTGTCGCCGAGCAGGAAGTCGGGTCGGCGGCGGGGCCGGCCGGGGCGGCCCGCGACAGGCGGGATACCGTCGACCAAGGTGAGGATCTGGGTGACGTCGTTGACGTTCGCTGCGGTGGTTATGACCTTGAGCGGAGTGCCGCGTCCGTCGCAGATCAGGTGGTCCTACGTTGTTTGCGTGGGTTGGACGGGCCAGTCGTAAGGTCCAGAGACCCAGAGATGCCGGGTGTGGCTTTCAGGTGGTTGCCCTCGATGGTTCCAAACACCTCGCCGCCCGGTGTCTCACGACGACCCGGCCGCTGATTAGGAGTTGCGGGCCCCTGGACACTTTCACCACCGGCCGAGCTCCGAACCGCCCTGCTTTTCCGCCGAACACACCCACATGCAGCGGCGGTGCAGAACCCGCACCCAGCCCGGCCGCCACATCGCCGCCAGTAATGTCCCCTCGTATGGACAACGTTGAACTGAGCGACGCCGTAGCGGACTTCGCGGGTCTCGTCGGTCGCGTCGAGGAGACCGGCGAGCGGGTGTGTGTCGTCGACGGAGGCGAGCCGACGAGTGTGCTCCTCCCCGCGGCGGAACTCGCCGAGCTGGAACACTTCGCCCAACGAGCCCACGGCGGAGCGCGACACCGGCCCAGATCCAGATCGGGGCAGGGGCACCCGTTCGGCCCGGACCCGCAGGGCCCGTACATCCGGTACGTGCACGCCGACGGGGGGCGGATGACCTTCGTGCGAGACCGGGTGGTCGTGGCCGAGCTGAGATCCGTCACGGAGCTCGACTGGCTGGAGGACAGGGCGCGCACGGCCCGCCAGGGCTACATGCCCCCGAAGCAGGCGGCCGCGTTCGAGGAGTTCCTCGCCCGCCAGGGCCCGGTGGGCGACGGCGTGGCGTGGATCGCCGGCAGTTGGCGGTGCCAACAGCCTTTTACCGAAATCGTGTTCATCAAAGGGCCGACCGCCGAGGACGTCGCTCTCGCCTACGGGGCCGACGCGCAGGACATCGCCGACGGGCTGCTGCTCCACCAGGTCGAGGAGCAAGACGCACGGGAGGGCACCGACGACCTCACTCGCGTACTGGCCTTCGGGGAGGAGAACGGCTGGACGTGGCTGGGCTACCACGACTTCGACCACGCCATCTCGCGCTCCCTCGACCCGCCTCCCGAGCAGCAGATCACCCTCGGCGCGACCATGGCCAAGGCCATTTACACCTTCAGCTACTTCGAGGACGGGGTGTACCAGAACCCCTTCCCGATCGAGGACGGCGCCGAAGACCAGCGAGACATGTACGAGCTCATCTGGTACACCCCGGGGGAGGCACCGTTCGCCCCGGAAGCGCCGCTGTCCCTCCTCAACCTGCACCTCCGCATCGCGGAGAAGTCAGGCAATTGGACGGACAGCATCGCACTGTTCTTCGAAGGCCTGGAACGTGCCTTCGGCCTCGCCCTGCCCCGGGACGCAATCACCTTCGGAAACGTACGCTGCGCCCGTCCGGCCCGCCGCTGAACCAGGGGCGCGAGGCGCACTACCGGAACCGCCGGTTCTCCTCACCACATACGGCTGGACCAGGACTGCGCGAACCCGCCACGGTCCGACGCATGCTGGATCCCGAACTGCTGAAACGGATCACCGCCCGTCGTCCGGAACTGGACGAACTCGAAAAACAGCTAGGGTCTTTCATTTGGATCAGGCCGGGTCAGGGAGCGGGGTCTGGTGCCGCACCCCGCAAGGCGCAGGAGGGAGGCGACGCGGAGCGTCGGCGACTGACGACAACGCAGCAAGGTGCGGCACCAGGGCACGCAAGCCCGGCATGATCCAAACGAAAGACCCAGCCGGAGCGGGCCCGCGATCCCGGGCTGCGGGGCGAGTGCCTGCAGGCCGGCCCGTGGTCCGCGCCGGCCGCGGGCCTTCAGCGCAACGTCAGCAAACCGTTCTGTTCGACCACGTCCAGGGAGAGCGTGCGGTAGCCGGCCGTCTCGAACAGCACGGTCAGCCGACGGCCGTCCTGGCTCATCACCGAGCCGTCCCCCCACTGACCGTGCCGGACCCGGGCGCCGAGCCGGAAGGGGTGCGGGGCGTCGTCGGCGCGGCTCACCTCCTGCGGGGCCACCGGTCCGCCGGTGCCGGCCAGCACCCCCGCGGCTGCCTTCGGGCCGTCCGGGGAGAGTGCGGCGGCCTCGCAGCGGTCGCAGGAGCCGCAGGACCCCCCGGCTTCCGGTTCCTGCCCGAAGTAGCCGAGCAGGAACCGCCGCAGGCAGCCCGTGTTCTCCGCGTAGCCCCGCATCATGTCGACCCGCGATCGCTCCAGCTGCTGGTGTGCGTCACCGAGTTCGACGGCCTTGCGGGCGGCCTCCGCCGGATCGGCGGCGCCGGTGGTCTCCAGGTCTCCCGATTCGGTGGTGCGTACCGCTTCGACCTGTTCCAGTAGATTGACGACGGCCGTCAGCCGACTCGCCGTCAGGCCCGTCTCGCTGCGCAGGTCGCTCGGCCGGACCGGGCCAGCATGTTCCTCCAGCGTGCCGGCTACCTGGGAGACGGTGTCCGGGTCGGGGCGTCCGGCGGCGAAGAACCGCTGCATGCCGAGGTCCTGCGACCGGTAGGCGAGGATCGCCCGGGCAGGCTTCCCGTCCCGTCCGGCGCGGCCTATCTCCTGGTAGTAGGCGTCCAGGGAGCCGGGCACCGAGGCGTGCAGCACGAACCGGACGTCCGGCTTGTCGATGCCCATCCCGAAGGCGGAGGTGGCCACCACCACGTCCAGCTCCCCCGCGAGAAAACGGTCGTGCACCGCGCCGCGTTCCTTGGCGGGCAGGCCGGCGTGGTACGCCGCCACGCCCAGCCCCAGGTCGCCCAGCTCGCGGGCGTACTCCTCGGACTCCTTGCGGGTCGCCGCGTAGACGAGCCCGGGCTTGGGTTCGGCGGCGGCGCGTTCGACCACCGCCCGGCGCTTGTCGGCGGCGCTCCGAAAGTGGATGACCTCCAGGTAGATGTTGGGCCGGTCGAAGCCGGTGACCACCTCCCGCACGTCGCGCATGCCGAGCCGCTGGACGATGTCCGCCCGCACCGGGGCGGCGGCGCTCGCCGTGAGGGCGAGCACCGGCGGGCGGCCGATCCGGTCGATCACCTGGCCCAGCCGCAGGTACTCGGGCCGGAAGTCGTGCCCCCAGGTCGACACGCACTGTGCCTCGTCCACGACGAACAGCGCGGGCCGTGCCGCCGCGAGCTGCTCGACCACCTCGTCCTTGGCCAGCTGCTCCGGGGCGAGGAAGACGAAGTCGACGTCTCCTTCGCTGATCCGGTCCCACACCGCGTCGTTCTCGCCGCGGCTCTGGGTGGAGTTCACGGCTGCGGCGTCCGCACCAGCCCGTCTCAACAGGCCGCTCACCTGGTCCCGTTGCAGGGCGATCAGAGGGGAGACGACGACGGTGGGGCCGGGCAGAAGTACCCCGGGCACCTGGTAGACGGCGGACTTCCCAGCGCCGGTCGGCATCACCACGAGAGTGTCGCGCTGTTCCATGACCGACTTCATCGCCCGCAACTGCTCCGGGCGCAGCCGCTCCCATCCGAACACCTTGCGCGCACTGCGCTGCAGTCGCCGGGACAACGCGCTGAAGGTGAACATGGTGCTCCTCGGGGGCTGTGGGATCGGGCCGGGCGGCAGAAGCGCCGTCCGAGTGACCTCCGACTACCCCGCGTCCGCCACCTCACGACACCGAATGCGGCCGATCCCGTCGGCCGCCCGCGCGACAGCTCGCCCGCCCCGGACCTTACGCGCGAGCGGCACGCCGCGCCGACGGGGTGCGCACGTCGCTCAGCGCATGTCGCAGCGCCGTCGCGGACCGGGATCGCAGCACCCTCACCTCCCGCACCACCCCACACGTTGCAACTATTTGAGCACCTTTTCAGGTTCCGTAGAACTGATTTCGTTGAGGGGCTGGCACTCAGCTACTGATATCAGTAGCTTGAGGGCACATCGACCTCCGTGGAGCGCGCGCCTGTGCCGGGCCGCGACAGCCGCCCGGTTCGTCATGAAGTCCAGCAACGGACAACTCCCTCGCGAAAGAGCTGACGTGAACCACAGCCAACTGCCCGCCACGCTGCCGGAAACAGACCGCACCCGTCACCGCCGGCTACGGGAACAGGGCAGCCTGGACCGCGGCGAACTCGAAGCGATCCTGGACGCAGGCTTCCTGTGCCACTTCGGTGTGGTCATCGAAGGGGACCCCGCGGTCGTCCCCACCGTCTACGGAAGCGACGGGGAGAACCTCTACTTCCACGGCTCCGTGGCCAGCCAGAGCCTGACCGCCTCGCCGGGGGCGACGGTATGCGTCACCGTGACGCACGTGGACGGCCTCGTCCTTGCGCGGTCGGTGTTCGAGCACGGCGTCAACTACCGCAGCGCGATGATCTACGGCGTCCCGCGCCTGCTCACGGATGCGCAGGAGAAGCTGGAGGGGCTGCGCTGCCTGACCGAGCAGGCCGCACCGGGACAGTGGAACCACGCGCGGCGGCCGAACCTCAGGGAGCTGGCGGCGACCTCCCTGCTGGCCGTTTCGCTTCGAGAGGCGTCGGTCAAGATACGAACGGGCGCCCCGGAGGACGGCGACGGACCCGACGCCGCCCTCGGGATCTGGGCGGGCGTCCTGCCCCTGATCTCCACCTGGGGCGCCCCGGAAGCCGACCCCCTGCTCCCTGACGGCATCGAACCGCCCCGACACATCGCAGCCCGCAGCGGAACCCGGGCGGGTTGAACCTCCGCCCGGACGCGGCCGCAGCCGCTCTCGCCCCGGGACACGGGCCCGGCATGATCCAAACAAGAGTACCTAGCAAAGCAGTTGGCGGAGGTGCGGGCCGAGCGGGACGAACTCGCCATCGCCGAACGTGTCCTTGACCGGGTGAGTGAGCAGCTCGCCGACGAGCGCACCTCGGCCGCCCCGGCGCCGGGGCAGGTGGGCGGTCAAGCGGTGATGCTGATCCCGCACCGCACGCGCTCGAGCGGGCCGATGTCTTCCTGGAGACGGGCACGCCGGGTTCGGGAGGCGGCTCGGGGAAACCCACTGGTGGAAACACCAGCAGGGCGCCCCGAGTCGACCTCACCGGCGGCGCGGAACTGCTTGAGGCGGGCGAAGCATCGCTCGACCACGTTGCGATCACGGTAGACCTGCTTTTCGAAGGCGGGTGGCCGACCGCCAAGGCGCCCGCGGCGTCGGCGGTTGGCTTCCTGATCGCGGCGTTCGGGGATAGTGACGGCGATACCTCGGCGCCGCAGCAGCCAGCGGATCGCCCGGCTTGAGTATGCCTTGTCGCCCAGCACTCGATCCGGCGTGGTGCGAGGGCGGCCTGCGTCCCCCTGGGGATATGAATCCCGTCGAGAACCTGACCGAAGACGGTGGCGTCGTTGACGTTGCCGGGCGTGAGCACGATCGACAACGGTGGGCCCCGGCCGACCACGGCGAGGTGAACCTTGGTGGTCAGCCCTCCCCGTGACCGGCCGAGCGCCTGGCGCGTCTGCGAGCAGTCCGGATCCTCCAGTTCGTCCCCGTCTGCGGCCCCCTTTTACGGGCGCCGGCGGCATGCTGGTGCGCCCGGTTGACCGTTAAGTCGACGGCAACCATCCACTCCACCTGACCCACCGCGTCGCCGCGGACCTGAACGTGCTTCAGCAGGTTTGCCCAGGTGCCGTCGGCCTCCCATCGGGCGAACCGCTCGTAGGCGGTCTGCCACGGCCCGTACCTCTCCGGGACATCACGCCACGGGGCACCGGTCCGCAGCCGCCACATCACACCGTTGACCACCTGCCGGTGATCACGCCACGGGCGACCACGCCCGTCCACCTTGGGCAGCAGGGGCTCTATCCGCTCCCATGCCGCGTCCGTCAGCTCGCCTCAACCTGCCACAAGATCAATTATCGGCTGACTCAGTCGCCCATGAACCACAGGTAGCTGCCCGGCGTTCCCGCGCACGCTTCCAAGAGCCCAGCAAGGTCGAGAAGAGCCGCCCGATGCCGCTCGTCGGAGCAGTCGCAAATCAGGACAGCAACCTCCTGACGAGCAACTTCGGCCTCCTGCTCGTTGAACATGGTGTCCCCATACAAGTCAACCCAGCCCAACTTGCCAGACCCGTTATGGACGAGCGCGCTCAGCGCACGCGCGAGCGCGTCGCCATGCGCGTAGGACCCACGAAGCAGCGTCGCCCGAGACGACCCGTTGCGAGGCCTCCCCGAGTGCAGTTCAAGCTCGATACCCACTGACCCTCCAATGATCTCCGCACCACAGCTTCGCAGAGATCATTTGTCAGACAGGCCCTAGCGGCAGATATCCAGCCCACGGCATCGGTCACCAGAGCGCGCAGTCGTCGCCAGCAGATGAGTGCGCATCCGAGGGTGATCACAAGGCCGGCGGCCGCGGTAGCTCGCTCCTGGACGCCGGCCCCACCATCACCGCCACCACCGTCGTGAACATGCTCGGCGTGATCGTCGGAAGCGGCGTCGGAATCGCGCAGGGCCGCAGATGACTCCGGAAGTCAGACCGGAACGATGAGATCTGAGCGTCCCGAGGGACGTGACCGCGTGCGTCGGCCCCTCCTGGGGGCGCGGTCTCAGGGGGCGAAGGAGAGGCCGGTCAGCTTCTCTGAGACCTCCCACAAGCGGCGGGCGGTATCTGGGTCGGTCGCCGAGGCAACCGGCTTGACGAGCTTGGGGTGACCACGGTTCTCGCCCCGGCCGTCGGGGCCGTAGAACTCGCCGCCTTGGACGGCGGGGGCGGTGGCGGCGCAGAGCTGGTCGAGGGCTCCCTTGGTGACGTGCTGGGCCATCAGGAGGTTACCGATCCGGCCGCTCAGGTTGAGCAGGCCGGTCGGACCGGAGGTCTGCAGGTTGGTGGCGGTGTAGCCGGGATGGGCCAGCACGCTGATCGCGGGGCTGCCGGCCGCGCGCAGCCGCCGGTCCAGCTCCAGGCCGAACAGCACGTTGGCAAATTTGGACTGGGAGTAGGCGGCGAACGGGGAGTAGGAGCGCGCGGCTTGCAGGTCGTCGAAGTCGATCCGCCCCCGCCGGTGCAGGGTGGAGCTGACGGTGACGATCCGGGGCGCCGAGCCGGCGCGCAGCACGGGGTAGAGCAGAGCGGTCAGCGCGAAGTGCCCCAGGTGGTTGGTGCCGAGCTGGAGCTCGAATCCCTGCGCGGTGGTCCGCTTCGGCGTCATCATGACGCCCGCGTTGTTGACGAGCACGTCGGCGTGGTCGACTCCGGCGGCGAACCGGGAGACCGACTCCAGGTCCGCTAGGTCCAGGGTGCGGACTTCCACCGATCCGGGCAGGCTTGCGGCAGCCGCCCGGCCCTTCTCCGGGTCACGCGCCGTCATGATCACGTGCGCGCCATGCTCGGCCAGTCGGCGCGCTGTCTCCAGGCCCAGGCCGCTGTTCGCGCCGGTGACCACGAAAGTGCGGCCGGTCTGATCGGGGATGTGGGCTGCTGTCCATTTGCTCATACTGTTCCGTTCGGAGGGCCGGTGCGGCGTCGGCCGGTACTGGGTCGGGTGGGGTACTCGTGCGCTGGTCAGTGTCTTTTCGGTGGCGACAACTCCGAAAGCTCTTCTACGACCGACGGCCACTGAACCCGGTCCTCGGGTCTGCTGGCCTTGCTATTCGATCGTGAGTTTCCTGTTCGGTGCCGCGAGGCTACTGCTGATGGGCGGCTGGTTGCGCGAGAGTGAGTCCGCTCCACCGCTCCAGTTCGTCCGCGTGGCTGCCGGCCGCCGTCGCCTGGGCGACCGCCACGGCTTCCTTCAGTGTCGGCTCACCACGACGGGAGAGCAGCGTCAGCGGCCAGGCCGGAGTGCCTGAGCGCTCGCCGTCGAAAGGGTGCCAGTCCCAAGCTGCATCGAACCGCCAGGCGCGCCCGTTCCGGTCGGCAACCTCATCACCCAGTTCGAGGAAGGCGTAGGGACGGAAGAACAGGTCGATGCGTATCGGTTCGCCGCCGACCGGATCGATCGTGTACCCCTGGTCCTCAAGGTCAGGGTCATGGGTATCACCCTGCCGCAGGACCTCGACGTAGGACGCGGGCCGCGGCAGCATGCCGTTGACCAGAGGCGGATCGAAGTGATGGACCGCTTGGACGTGCACCACAGTCGAGGGGATTCCCACCAGGCAGGTATCGCCCGGCTTCAGTGCGGTCTCCGCCGGTTCCGTTCGGAAGATCTCCCACTCGCGGGCCGCGGGCATGGGAATCGCCCTCTGGCCGTTCCATCTGAAGTTCTCGGCCTGCGGGTCCACTTCCAACCACGGCCACCGCACGGACACGTAGGAACGGGTGACCCTTGTGACGGTGGCCTCGATGAACGGGCACTCCAGCAACAGCACGTCACCGGGCCGGTAGTCGTGATTCATGGACGCATTCTGCATGCCGCCACTGACAAACCACCGAATGAGCATCCGGCGTTCCGAAGAGGCCACCCACAGACTGCCCCCTTCCATGAGAGCCAACTCATCTGGGAGCAACGCCCGGCGCCATTCTCAAACCACCCGGCAACCCCGCAGGGCAAAGCCCCGCCAACTGCCAACTCGAATTGCACGGAATGAACGATGTGCTGGGTGGGGCGGTCGGCTGCACCGTAGGAAATGCCACGGTTCGTGAGACTGAGCTGCTGTGCCATCAACCTGAGAAGGATAGAGAACCGCAGGTCGACGTGCATGGCCTGTGCCACGAGTGGCGAGACCCTACAGGGCTGGGAAAGATCGGCACGCCCTCGGCGTGGCACGTCGGTGCCGCTGGCCTGCCGCCCGCACTTCGATCCTTGTGACTGAGCATCGTACTTGGCCCGACCGGCCAAGAGCACGCTCACCAATCAAACCAGCATCATGCCGAACACAGCATCTACGACAAGTGTGACCCCGGCGGCCGCACCCCGCAGTAGACCGAGACGCCACTACCCACCCGTGCCATAACGGCCTATTGTCTCGGTATCCCGCCTAGTACTCCAGCCGTAGTTCTCCATTAGCGCTGGTCAGCGGCTTGGGTGTGGGGATTGTAGCGGGGTGGGTTGGGGTGCGGGGCGGTCTTGGCGGAC
>NZ_JAELVH010000211.1 GCF_019399235.1 Streptomyces poriferorum
CACTTCCCGGCACTTCACTTTCCGGCACTTCACAAGGAGTCCACCATGCGGCTGGCCCTGTTCAATGACGGACGCCTCGCGATCGTCGACGGCGAAGATCTGATCGACGTGACCGAGCACCTCACCACCGGTGACCCCGGTGCGGCCGGTGCGCTGCACCAGCACATCGAGAACGTCGCCCGCGGCGGCGCCGCACGGACCGAACCTGCCGGTCTCACGGGCCTCCCGCGTATCCCACTGAGCGATGCCGTCCTGGAGGCCCCGCTGCCCCGGCCGGGCAAGATCATCGGCGCGCCGGTCAACTATCTCGACCACAAGGCCGAGATGGAGTACACCACCACGGTCGCCGACCTCGGGGTGTTCCTCAAGGCCAACTCCTCCGTCATCGGCCCGGGCCAGGACATCGTGCTGCCCTACACCGACAAGCGCACCGACCAGGAGGGCGAACTGGGCGTCGTCATCGGACGTACCGCCCAGCACGTCGGCGTCGACGAGGCACTGGACCACGTCTTCGGCTACACCTGCCTGCTGGACATCACCGTCCGGTCCGGCGAGGACCGCTCCACGCGGAAGTCGTTCGACACGTTCACACCGATCGGACCCTGGATCGTCACCGCGGACGAGATCCCCGACCCCGACTCGCTCGGCCTGCGCTGCGACGTCGGCGGCACCACCCGGCAACGGACGAACACGGCTGACCTGATCTTCGGCGTCCGCGAACTCATCGCCTACACCTCGTCCGTCATGACCCTGCACCCGGGCGACGTGATCGCGACCGGAACGCCGGCAGGGGTGGGACCGATCGGCCACGGCGACCGCGTGGTCCTGGAGATCGAACGAGTCGGTCGCCTGGAGGTCGGCGTCGACGGCTCGGAGGCGGTGCCCTACACACAGCGCCCTGGGCGCCGGGCCCGCTGAGGCACGACCAAGCGCCAGGTGGCGCAGCCGACTCTCATAGACTCCTTGCGGCAACCCGTTGCCTTTCGCCGGTTCCACCTCGACTACGCATGGACGGAGCGCTGTGGCGCGCGCACTGGAGCTGCCCCACTACATCGGTCATCTGATCAGGCGGGCCGAACAGGTGCACACGGCGCTCTGGAGCGAGCATGTGTCGCGTGAGATCACCTCTCAGAAGTTCGCCGTTCTCAATGCCCTGAGCAGGGACCCCGGCATCGATCAGCGGACGCTCGGGCGCCGGACCTCGCTCGACCGTTCCACCGTGAACCAGATGGTCCGCCGCCTCATCGACCAGAACCTCGTGAGCCAGGAGCGCGACGAGGACGACCGCCGGCGAACGCTGCTGAGTCTCACCGGTGAGGGAGCCGAGCTGTTCGACTCCCTCATCGCCCCGGCGGAACGGATCAACGAACTGCTTCTGGGATCACTTCCCGCAGGTGAACGGGCACTTGCGGTGGACATCCTCGCCAAACTGGCCTCGCTGAACGACGGGGCGCCGCACGGCGACGTCTGAGAGGGACGCCGTGCGGTCCGGCCTGCGCGTTCCGCGACGCCGAGGACGACCACGCTTCGGGCGGTGCGTCAGCCGCCCGAAGCAGTGGCGAGGCATCGCCACCCGCTGGGCGAAGACCGCCACCATCCGCCTGGCCGGACTCCACAGCGCGGGCATCCTCCGCTGATCCATCCGATGATCCAAGCGAAGCTGCCCAGCAGCAGCGCGGCAATCGTGAGCAGCAGACGTGGCCGTATCCGCGTATGCCCCGCCGTCCGCGGTTCTGCTGTCGTCTCCGCGCCCGTCCGCGTCTCCTGTGCCACAACCGGTGCCTCCTCAGGAACGGGCCGGCCCGGGGACTCCGTCACGCACGCGCCCTCCGATCCGCTCCGCGGCCCTTCCCCGGCTTCCCGATCGCGGTGCGCCGCGTCCGCTCCCGCGGTGGCGAGCGCCCAGAGCGTGTGGAGCTCGCGCAACTCCTCCTGTGTCGCCCCACACGCTCTGCCGAAGGCGAGGACATGCCCGAACGAAGCAGGCAGCCTGCCCGTGCCGTAGCGATGGAGGGTGGACCTGCTGAGTCCTGTGCTCCTCGCCAGTACGTCGTAGCTGACACCCGCCCGGCACTTGAGTGCCCTGAGCCTGGCCGCCAACCGCTCGGCCTCCTTCGTATGTCGCCCCATGACTCCCCCGTTTCGCCCCGCTCGGTCTGACGCGCTTGCGGCTCGGCTCAGCACCCTCCGATAGCTGATAGCTGATGGCTGAGCCACTCCACGGTTCCAGTCCGTCGCCGGAGGCGGCAACGCCCTTTCCTCTGAGCGCAAAGGTCCAGATCAGTGTTCCCGCGCCGGTGCGGAGCAGGTGCGGACCACCCCTTGTCCACCCGCCCGGCCCCCGCGAACACCACGCGGTCGAGTGCGCGATCGCCTTCGGTACGGGGCCTGCGCCGGGCCGGTACGAGGAGGGCTTGTCCCTGCCCCGTCCCAGCGCTTCGCGGGAACACGTCGTCACCCCGGCCCCCCGCGTCCCACCGTCCCACGCGTCCCAGAATCCTTGTTCCGCCGGTGAGTCCGCTGCCAGCTTTGGTGCTGCCTGGACGTCACCCGACGTCCTCGAAACGAGGGGAAAACCCACATGCGCCGGACTCGTTCGGTCTTCGCGACACTCGCCGTCGCCGCGGCCGCAGCCGCCACGCTCGCCCTGCCCGGATCCGCGACGGCTGCCGCGCCGGCTCCCGCGGCCGTGACCTCCGGAGGGGTCTCCGTGCTGGGCATGTGCAACTACTCGGGCTCTCACCCCGAGATCAGTTCCGGGGACTCCGGAGCGGTCGTGGCGCACGCCCAGTGCCTGCTGCGGAACGTCTGGGGCTACAAGGACGTGGCCGTCGACGGCCAGTTCGGCCCGACGACGACCAAGTACGTGAAGAAGGCCCAGGACGCCTGCGACATCACCCAGGACGGCATCGTCGGGCCGAAGACCTGGGACTGCCTGCACTGACCGGTCCGCTCAGGAGCGTCCCGGGGTGAGCCGGGGGCTGTTCGACAGCTCACCGTCGTCACGCACGTTGACGCGCAGGGACTCCCGAGCGGCACCCGCCCCGGACCAACAGCAGTTGGTCCGGGGCACCGCTGTGTTCGAGGGCGGGCAGAACGTCCGGCTCATATCGTGCCCTTCCGTGACGCGGCAGGGCGGCAGCCGGCCTTGCCCCCGGTCCGAGGCGGCAAGGCACGTATGTGCGTGCGTGCACGGCCGAGCCGGCCGTCGATCTCCTGTTTATCGACGTTTCCTACGCTCCCGTATGGCGTGCCCGCACCGAGGAAGGGCGCGCGTCGCGGAACAACGGGGGCCGACATGCTGCGTGTTCATTTCACCGACGCGGATCTGGCCAGAACCAGACTCGCGCCCGCGCCGGATCCTCTGTTCGAGATCGCCGCCACCCTCCACCGGTTGCAGTCCCGCAGAGGACGGTGGGCATATGCCGGGTGGTACCGGGCGGCGCGGCTGCAGCTGCGGGAGGCCGGGCTGGAGCGGGCGTTGCAGAGCGTGCTGATGCCGCTGTACCCGAGGGCCGCCTACTTCCCGGACTTCCTCACACCGGTCACCGCCGTCGAAGGACTGGAGGCCGGACTGGAGTCGGTCCTCGCCACGCCGCCGCGCCGGGTGGTGGCGGAGCTGGACCTGCTCGACCGGGTCGCCGGAGCGCCCCGGTACGCCGGGCAGCTGGCCGGGCGGAAGGGGCGCGTGGAGTTCGTGGGCATGCTGCGGGCGTACTTCGACGCCGTCGTCGTCCCCCACCAGGAACAGCTGCGGGCGAGAATCGACGCCGAACGCGCGCTCCGTTCCCGGGGCTTCCTGGACGGCGGGGTGGAAGGCATGCTCGCCGGCCTCGGGCCGATGCTGCGCTGGCGTCCGCCCGTTCTGGAGGTCGCCTATCCGCGGCAGGCGGCGGACCGGGACCTGTATCTCAACGGCCGCGGGCTCACGCTCGTACCGTCACACTTCAACTGGGGCGAGCCGGTCGCCTTCGCCGACCCGGGGCTGCCGCCCGTGATCTGGTACTCGCTGCTGCACGAGCCCGCGCCCCGGGCCCCTGACGAGAGCGACCCGGAGCGGCCGCTGACCAACCTCCTGGGGCGCGCCCGAGCCGTCGCGCTGCGGGCCGCGGCCGGGGGCGCGACGACGGGTGAGATCGCCCGGGCCGCCGGCATCTCGGCCTCCGCCGCGAGCCGGCACGCCACGGTGCTCCGCGACGCGGGGCTGATCACGACCGTCCGCAACGGGCCGGCCGTGCTGCACACGCTGACCCCGGCGGGGGCGTCCGTGCTGCGGGCGTCCCTGGGCGCTCCCCGCTGAGGGCGGGGAGGCCGCCGCTCCCCTCGCACCGTACGGCCCGCATACGCTCCATGCCTGTGTGGTGCCAGGGGCGAGCGGAACTATGCGACCTCGATGTCACCGGAGCGCGTCGGGACGGCGTCGAGCGCGGCGAGAGTTGCCTCGTCGAGGGTGATCGCCCCTGCCTCGGTGTTCGCCCGCAGGTGCCCGAGGTCGGCAGTGCCGGGGATGAGCAGGGTGTTCGGGGCGTGCTGGAGCAGCCAGGCCAGGCCGATCTGGGCGGGGGCGACGCCCAACGCCTGCGCGGCGGTGGCGACGGCGGGCTCCTCGGTGACCTTCGGCAGGCCCGCATAGGCGCCGCCGAGCGGGAAGTACGGCACCCAGGCGATGCCCTCGGCGAGGCAGAGCCGCAGCATGTCCTCGTCGTCGCGCGACACCAGGCTGTAGGCGTTCTGCACACAGGCGATGCCCACGCGCAGGGCCCGGCGCAGTCCGTCGAGGGACACACTGCTGAGACCGATGGCGCCGATCTTTCCCTCGTCCCGCAGGTCGGCCATGACGGCGAGCTGGTCATCGAGGTCGACGATCTGATCGCCTTCGGGTCGCAGTCCGGGACCGTGGTCGGCGCGGCGCAGGTTGACGAGGGGGATCTGTTCGAGCCCGAGGCTACTGAGGTTGTCCTCCACTCCCGCCCTCAGCTGTTCGGGCCGCTGGGCGAGGCGCAAGGGGATGGGGCCGCCCTCAGCGGGTTCGGCTCCTACCTTGCTGACGACCAGGACGTCGTCCTCGGGGCGGAGTGCGGCGGCGATCACCTCGTTGACGAAGCCGTTGCCGTAGAACTGCGCGGTGTCGACGTGATCGATGCCGAGTTCGACGGCGCGGCGCAGCAGCGCGATCGCGGCCTCGCGATCCAGCCTTCGCAGTTGCATGGCGCCGTAGCCGACCCGGGAGACGGTGCGGCCCGCGAGCGTGCCGGGCCCGCCGACTCGTGCCGCTCCGGCGGCGGTGAGCTGGGTGGATCGCGCGGTGGACGTCATGACGGTCCCGCTCTCATGAGACGATGAAAGTAAACGGAGAGACTCCGTTACCAATGACCGTAACACTAAACGGAGGACCTCCGCTTTGACCGCGTCAGACTCGCCACCCCCCGACGGCCCAGCGAAAGCGACCGGGCGCCCGGCCCGCGCCGATGCCCGGCGCAATCGCGAGCGGCTGCTCGAAGTCGCCCGCGACGCCTTCACCGCGACCGACGGCAAGGCCCCCCTCGACGCCATCGCCCGCGAGGCGGGCGTCGGGATCGGCACGCTCTACCGCCACTTCCCCACCCGCGAGGCGCTCGTCGAGGCGATCTACGCCTCCGAACTCGATGCGGTCGTCACCAGCGCCCCCGCATTGCTCTCCACGCTGCCGCCCGAAGCGGCGCTGCGTGCGTGGATGGACCGCTATGCGGCGTTCTTCGCGGCCAAACGCGGCATCTCCGACACCCTCCACGCCGGCTGGGCCTCGGGCGCGATCGCGACACCGGCCACCCGGGAACGGCTCACCGCGGCAATCGCGGTGATCCTCGACGCCGGGGCACAGGCCGGCTCGCTGCGGGCGGACGTCGAGCCGGACGAAGTCACGATGATGCTCCTCGGGGTGTTCCTCTCCACGACGGCCGGCAACAGCCCGGAGCTGACGGGACGACTGCTGGACCTCGTGGTGGACGCACTGCGACCGGTGGCGGAAGGCCGACCGCGGGCCTGACGTTCGTTCCCCTCGGCCCGACCCCACGCTGGGGCCCGCCGCGTACAACACCACCGGGAGAAGGCGATCCGGATTACCTGCTTCCTTGCGTGCGCGCGCGTACTGGCCTCGGCAACGCGGGCTCGGACGATGGGGCGTGTCGGTCCGGCATCGGCCTCACCCCACTCAACTCATGGTTCAGCGAGGAAATGCTGCCCGCTGCCCCCGGCCGTCTCGTCCCTGTCCTGGCAGTACTCGGCGCAGCGCGCGTGCGAGGCCCTCGATGGTGTGTCGAGTTGTCAGGTCGACTTCCTCCTGTCCGACACCCACGCGGTGAAGTCCTCGATGCCGTCGATGAGCGCCTCGAACCGGAAGGAGTGGAACAGGTCGAAAGCATGGTGTGCGCCGGGCAGTTCGACGTACACGACCGGCGAGGTGGAGACGGAGCGCAGAGCGGTGACAAGGGCCCTGGGATTCTCGGTGTCCACCAGCTCGTCCAGGTCCCCGTGTGCGATGAGGACGGGTGGCGCGTCCGCACGGACGAGGTTCACCGGCGAGGTCGCCGGGTCTCCGTCGAAGTACTCCGCCAGAAAGCCGTTGAGCACGATGGCGGCGGCCACAGAAGTGTCCGCCTCCTCGAACCCGGGCTGGTAGGCCGGTTCATTGGGTGTGAGTGCGGCCTGAGCCACCATGTGCCCGCCCGCGGAACTCCCCGCCACGAACACCGCCGCCGCGGGCGCCGCGCCGTACTCCGCCGCGTGTTCACGCGCCCAGGCGATGACCTTCTTCGCGTCGATCAGATGGGCGGGATGCGGGAAGTCGGGCCGCAGGCGGTAGTTGGCGCTGATACAGACCCAGCCCTGACCCGCGAGCCGGTAGAGCAGGGGCAGCGACTGGGTGTCCTTCCGGCCCTGGTCGTAGTGGCCACCATGGAAGTGGATCATCACGGAGCCGCCCCCGGGGCGCGAGCGGTGGTGGTAGACGTCGAGGAGGTTGCGGCGGCCTCCGTCCCCGTAGCTGAGGTTGCCCACCCGCTTGACGTCACGGCGGCGGCGGAAGACGGGCCTGAGCAGGATGCGCGCCAGCGGCGGCCGGCGGTGCGTCCCTGTGCCGGCGCCGAGCGCGTCGTCCACGGCGCCCCGCACCACCGACGCCGCCCGGACCCCGCGCAGGCCGACCACCACAAGCCCGGCAGCCGCGACCACAGCCGCCCCGACGGATACCCGGTCGGGGGTCGTGGCGATGTCGCCCTCCGCGTAGGCCAGCGCCGTCGATGCCACCAGCGCGTAGACGACGACGTGCGGAATCTCGTTGAAGACCAGACCGAGCCGGTAGCTGAAGTAGAAGAGCGGCTTCGGCCCGCGTATGCGGACCAGGCAGAACACCACGATCAGTACGGCCAGCACCACGGTCACCAGATAGCCCACAGCCACCACACCACCCCGTTCGACACTCGACCTGACAAGCCCCGTCTGTGATACCACGGATGAGATCACCCGTACCGGATGAAGTGCCCGCGGTGACCGCGTACTTGAGGCAGCTCATCGAACGGGCACGGCCATAGGCGGCAGCATCCGCCCCGCCGAAGCACCGCCGGGCATCCTCAGGTTGGGGCGGATGAGGACACCTGGCCGGCAGGCTTCAAGAACTGCCTGGCACCGCGCAGTGTGGTGCGCAGTCGCCTCTGGGTCAGCCGGCTGTCGAGGCGGACGTCAAGGGCTCCGGGAACGACGCTGTCGGCCCGCAGGCCTGTGGGCAGACAGGAGGCGTCGAGGCCGTCGCGCTCGGCGATGAGGACGCCGAGGTCGTGGCGGCTCAGGGCGTCGGCCCCTCCGAGATGGTGAATGCCTCCTGCGCCGCTCCACGCCAGTTCCAGAAGGGCGGCCGCCAGGTCCGAGACGTGGACCGGACAGCGGATGTCGTCGGTGAACAGGGCGCCGTCAACGGTGCCGGCGGCGAGCTGGTGCACCAGGCGCTCGTGCACGGAACGACCGTGGCCGATGATCAGCGACGTGCGGGCGACGACAGCCGCCGGATGCACGGCGAGGACCCCGGTCTCCGCCGCGGCCTTGGCTGCGCCATACGGAGTGACAGGGTCCGGGAGACAGGCCTCGTCGTAGTGGACCCGGCCGACACCGGAGAACACCGCGTCGGTGGACATGTGAACCATGCGGGTTCCGCGCTTCGCGGCCACTGTCGCGAGCTGGAGCGGGCCTTCCGCCGTAACCGCCCAGTCGGCAAGGCCGCTCGACGCGTTGATGACGACGCTCGGGTTCACCTCGGCCATCACCGCGTCCAGACGTCCGGCGTCCCTCAGATCGAGGTGGCACCACGCGCTCGGGGAGGCGGCACCCGGCTCGGTCACGTACGTCGCCACTGTCGGGTGCCCCGCCGCTCTCGCCTGCCGGACCAGCTCGGTCCCCAGAAAGCCGGAACCGCCGACGACCAGAATTTTCATGCGCGTAACCGTAACCCCGTGAATCGCACGACGGAGCCGGTCAGCCCGGCGTTCGGGCGACCGTCAGACTTTGACGCCCAGGCCCCCGTACACGTTGATATCGGCGTCCGTGACGTCGTTGATGTCCTTGTACCGGACCTTCTCGATGTCTTCGAGGCCCGCCAGGTAGGTCTCCTCGGGCTGCTCGGGCACCGGGGCCGCGTGGTCGGGGCGCCAGTGGTGCACCGGGACTACCCCCGGGGCGGCGAGCTCCAGCCCTGCCTCCGTGAAGAAACGCCCGATGTCCTTGCGGTTACGCAGCACGAACGTGAAACCCCGCTCGGTGTACGTGCGTTGGACTGCCCGAATGCTCTCCGGGTTGAGGTCGTCGGTGAGGTGGCTGAGAACGAGTCGGCTGCCGGCGGGCAGCGCGCCCATCAGCTCGCGAACGATCGGATACGCCTCCTCGTCCTCGACGAAGTGCAGGATCGCGACGAGGCACAGCGCGACGGGGCGGCTGAAGTCCAGGATCCGCTCGGCCTGTTCGAGGATCCGCGCCGGGCTCTTCAGGTCGGCGTCGATGTAGTCCGTACGTCCTTCGGGACCGCTGGTGAGGAGGGCACGGGCGTGAGCGAGGACGACCGGATCGTTGTCGACATAGACCACCCTCGTCTCGGGGGCGGTGCGCTGGGCGATCTGGTGCACGTTCTCTGCGGTCGGCAGGCCGGTGCCGATGTCGAGGAACTGGCGTATGCCGTCGTCCTCGGTCAGCCTGGTGACGGCACGCCGCAGGAAGTCGCGGTTGTGCCGTACGTCGAGGTAGCCGCGCGGGTTGGCGGCGAGCCCGGCGGCTGCCGCGTCGCGATCCGCGGGATAGTGATCCTTGCCGCCGAGGAAGACGTCGTAGACGCGGGCCGGGTGCGCCTTGCTGCTGTCCATCCTGCTCCTCAGCTCTTCGGGGTCCTGGCTGAGTGTTTCGCCGGACACGGGCGCCTCCTGACAGTGCGAACCGGAGTGGTGGTCAACAACCTAACGCCCAGGCCGAGATGGCGGTGCCGCCCACCCTGCTTCCCCTACGGCGGCACACCACCCGCCGGCCACGTGCAGAGCGCTGCTTCACGACGGGCCGGCTCATCCGCTCGATGCTCGCCAGGGCGGTCCACAACGGAAATGAGTGCGGCGAATGGTCGGCGGCTCCATGGCCGTGAGTGCCGGACCGGGATCCGATATTCGGTTTCCTGTCCCCCCGTAAGGACACAAGATGGTGCGCATGACTTTGGCCACCCCCACGCTGCACACCCCTCGCCTGCGACTGCGCCCGTTCACCGAGGCCGACGCGGAAACCCTGTTCGCACTGCACAGCAGCACCTACGTGATGCGCTACTGGGACTCCCCGCCGTGGAACGAACGGGCCCGCGCACAGCGCTTCATCACGATGTGCCGGACGATGGCGGACGAAGGCACGGGAGCACGGGTGGCCATCGACCGTGCTTCCGACGGGGCCTTCGTCGGCTGGTGCGGCCTGACCGGATGGAACCCGGACTACCGCAGCGCGTCGTTGGGCTACGTCCTCGACGAGGCGATGTGGGGCCACGGCTATGCGACGGAAGCCGCACACGCCTTGCTGGCGTGGTCATTCGACACACTGGACCTGAATCGGGTTCAGGCCGAGACCGATACGCGCAACGTGGCCTCCGCCCGGGTCCTGGAGAAGATCGGGTTCATGCGTGAAGGGACGTTGCGGGAGGACTGCGTGGTGAACGGCGAGGTATCCGACTCGTGGGTGTTCGGGTTGATCAGGCGGGAGTGGCGGCCCTCGGCCGGGCCGGTTCCAGCCGCCGAAGCGAGGCGTTGAGTCACCGACGCCTCATCGGCCGAGCCGGCGGCGGGTCGGCAAACGGTCAGCGCCACTCCTGCCGGACCTGGTCGGACAAGATCCCACGCCGCCGCACTGCCGCCCTGCGGATCCCGGACCTGTCACACCCCTGCCGCACCTCGGCGAGAGCCGCCACCGATTGCGGGATGCCCCGGACGAGGACGGCCGGATACCGGGCTTCTGGAGACCCGCCAGATCGGCGACGTGGTACTTCTGAGGTACGCCCCCAAGGACACCGCGACGGAGCCCCGATGAACACCAGCTCTTCTACTGGCGCCCCCTGCACCGGTCGTGAGCCGAATCACGCGGACCGACACTGGCTCGCCCTCGCCTGCGAGCCGGCCGCACTCTGCCCGCCCTCCGAGACCGCCTTCAGCGTCGGGGCGGTCATCGTCGCAGCCGACGGGACCGAGCTCGCCCCCGCGAGAGCGATCCCCACGACCACGCCGAGCCGGGCGTCCTCGCCGAGCTCCCCGCCGAGGACGCCCGGCTAGCCACCGCCACGATCCACAGCTCCCTGGAGCCCTGCGCCAAGCGAGCATCCCACCCTCGGCCCTGCGCCCAACTCATCCTGGACACTGGACTCCGACGCGTCGTCACCGCCTGGAGCGAGCCTGACACCTTCGTTGCCGGCGCCGAAGGCACCGCGATCCTCGAAGGCGCCGGCATCGTCGTCGTTGCGCTGCCTGAGTACGGCGACGCCGCGCAGGCACCCAACCGGCACCTGATCTGACACCTCGCCGCCCCGCCCACGCCCGGGGGTGAACCCCGTCGCGCGAAAGCCGAGTTCGAGCAGTATGTTGGCGGGTACCTTGACCTGGAACGCGGACGCCGCCCGGGCCACAACGTCTCGCAGCGTTGCACTGCCCGGCAGGCGCTCAGAGACGCCTCCCGAGCCGGAGGGAACGTTGAGGGGCCCTACCGCTCTTTTGGAGACCTCCAAGTATGCCGTGGTGGCCGCTTATCGTTCGGGTGAATCGAGCTCAAGGGCCAACCACCCGCCAGCCGCGTCCCCAACCTCACGGGGCAGTACACCTAGTACTCCAGCCGTAGTTCTCCATTAGCGCTGGTCAGCGGCTTGGGTGTGGGGATTGTAGCGGGGTGGGTTGGGGTGCGGGGCGGTCTTGGCGGAC
>NZ_JAELVH010000212.1 GCF_019399235.1 Streptomyces poriferorum
GTCCCGGTACGCGGGGGGCGGGTGACGCCGTTGCCGGGCGCTGCTGTGCCACGGTGCTGGTCGCGGCGGCCAGGGCCTCGGCGAGGCCGCCGATCTCCACATGGACCACGGCCACCGGCTTGGCGGGACCGGTGGCTGCCGCCGCATGCAGGGCCGTGGCCAGGACCTCGCCGTCACCGGACTCGGCCTCGCCGTTCTCGCCCACCCACGGGATCGCCGTCACGACGACCGCGTCGCAGCCGTCGTCGGCCAGGGCCGCGGACAGCGCGTCCCGGAAGTCCTGCGGGGTGGCGGCCGTGGTGAGGTCTACGGGCGGGCGCGGGCGCAGCCCCTCCGCCAGGCAGGCGTCGTACGTGAGCAGCCCGAGGGACTCCGAGTTGCCGAGGATCGCGACCCGCCCGCCGGCCGGGAGGGGCTGGTCGGCGAGGAGCAGGCCCGCGTCGACCATCTCCGTGACCGTGTCGACGCGGATCACGCCCGCCTGCCGCATCAGCGCGGAGACCGTCGCGTCCGGGATCCGGCTGACGGGGACCGCGTGGCCGGGCGGCGTCGAGCCGCTGTGCCGGGCGCCCTTCACCACGACCACCGGCTTCACCGCCGCGGTCCGCCGGGCGAGGCGGGTGAACTTGCGGGGGTTGCCGAGCGACTCCAGGTACAGCAGGGCGACGTCGGTGTCCGGGTCCTCGAACCAGTACTGGAGGAAGTCGTTGCCGGAGATGTCGGCGCGGTTGCCGGCGGAGATGAACGTGGAGAGCCCCGCCCCGCGCCGGTAGAGGCCGGAGAGCAGGGCGATGCCGATCGCGCCGGACTGGGTGAACAGCCCGATGCGTCCGGAGGCGGGGCGCTCGGGCGCGAGGGAGGCGTTGAGCCGGACCGCCTCGGAGTTGTTGATGATGCCGAAGGCGTTCGGGCCGATGATCCGCATGCCGTACGAGCGGGCCTGGCGCACCAGTTCGCGCTGGCGTTCGCGGCCCTCGGCCCCCCACTCGGCGTAGCCGGCGGACAGGACGACGAGCCCCTGGACGCCGTGTTCCCCGCAGTCCGCGACGGCTTCGGGCACCCGGTCGGCGGGGACGGCGACGACGGCGAGGTCGACCGGTTCACCGATCTCGCCGAGGGAGCGGTGGGCGGGTACGCCGTCGATGGTGGCCTGATCGGCGGCGAACGCGCTGTTCACGGCATAGGTGCGGCCGGTGAAACCGGCGCCCAGGAGGTTGCGCAGGACCGTCCGGCCGACGCCGCCCGGGGTGCGGCCCGCGCCGATGACGGCGACGGAGCCCGGGGCGAGCAGGCGCTGCACGGAGCGGGCCTCGGCGCGCTGTTCCCGGGCGCGCTGGACGGCGAGCGACTCGGCGGTCGGTTCGAGGTCGAGGGTGAGGTGGACGGAGCCGTCCTCGAAGCTGCGCTGCTGGGTGTACCCGGCGTCCCGGAACACCTTGATCATCTTGTTGTTGGCGGGGAGCACCTCGGCGGCGAAGCGCCGGATGCCGCGTTCGCGGGCGACGGCCGCGATGTGTTCGAGCAGGGCCGAGGCGACGCCTCGGCCCTGGTGGGCGTCCTGGACGAGGAAGGCGACCTCGGCCTCGTCGGCCGGGGCCGACGCGGGCCTGCCCTGCGCGTTGATCCGGTCGTAGCGGACCGTGGCGATGAACTCGCCGCCCACCGTGACGGCCAGTCCCACCCGGTCGACGTAGTCGTGATGGGTGAAGCGGTGGACGTCCTTGGCGGAGAGCCGGGGGTAGGGAGCGAAGAAGCGGTAGTACTTCGACTCGTCGGAGACCTGCTCGTAGAAGCTCACCAGCCGGTCGGCATCGTCCGTGGTGATGGGCCTGATGCGGGCGGTGCCGCCGTCGCGGAGCACCACGTCCGCCTCCCAGTGATCGGGGTAGGCGTGATGCGGACTCTGCTCCGGAGAGGGCTGCATGGGCAAAGCCTACGGCTCCGCCAGCGGTCGCGTGGGTGCCGGGGCCGGGGCAGTCTGAGGCTTGCCGGGCGACGGTGCGGCGCGGGTGGAAAGCGGTCCGCGGGTCGGCCGGAGCATCGCGCACTGCATGAGAGACTGGTCTAGACAACCATTGATTCGTGAAGGGCAGAACCATGGCTGAGCGCCGCGTCAACGTCGGTTGGGCCGAGGGCCTGCACGCCCGCCCCGCTTCCATCTTCGTCCGTGCCGCCACGGCCTCCGGTATCCCCGTGACCATCGCCAAGGCCGATGGCAACCCGGTGAACGCGGCCTCCATGCTCGCCGTGCTCGGGCTGGGTGCGCAGGGCGGCGAGGAGATCGTCCTCGCGTCCGAGGCCGACAACGCCGAAGCCGCTCTGGACCGTCTGTCCAAGCTGGTCGCCGAGGGGCTCGACGAGCTTCCGGAGACCGTCTGACCCCGACGGGTCATGACCGCGGGAATTCCCGCGAAAGAGCCGCGACACCCTCGACCGGGTGCCGCGGCTCTTTTGTTCCGCTCTTCGCCCCGCCCAAAAGGCGCGGGTCGCCGAATTGCCCCGCCGGAGCGAATTCGGGCAGCAGAAAGAAAGCTCTTCGAAATGCCCACTCTTTGTATACGGCCCAATTGTTAATGCCGGCCGCTCGGGGTGTTTACGGCATGTTGCGAAGTCCTCACCCGGCCGGTCCGGGCCGCGGCGGACTCCCGCCCTGGGCGGCGCAGCCGGTACTCGGCGGCGGCCCGCTCGGCGTGCTGGGCGGTCAGCGCCCGCGCCCTCTCCGCATCCCCGCGCGCCACGGCGTCCACGATGGCCCCGTGCTCGGCCCATGAATCGGCCGGACGGGCCGGGGGCTCGAGCGCGTACATCCAGGTGGTCTTGTGCCGTAGCTGGGTGAGCAGCGCGATCAGGCCGGGGCTGCCGGAGGCCTGCGCGAGCGTCTCGTGGAACCAGCCGCCGAGGGAGCGCAGGTCCTCGCCCTCGCCCCGGCGGGCGCGCTCCTGACCGAGCCTGACCAGGCCACGCAACACCTTGAGGTGCGCGTCCGAGCGGCGGTGGGCGGCGCGGGCCGCGCCGAGCGGCTCCAGTAGCATCCGGACCTCCAGGAGGTCGGCGGCCTCCTGCTCGGTGGGCTCGGCCACGCAGGCTCCGGCGTGCCTGCGGGTGACCACGAACCCTTCGGACTCCAGGGTGCGCAGCGCTTCCCGTACCGGCACCCGGGAGACCCCGTAACGCCGTGCGAGCACCTCCTCGGTGAGTCGGCTGCCGCGTTCGAAGACACCCGAGACGATGTCATCACGGATTGCCGTGCATACCGAATGCGCCGGAATGCGCATGTCCGAACCTCCGCCTTAATCCCCGCGGAACGCGGCCGATCGACGCCTGTCCTGCGACTCTATTGCAATGCGGTCGCATTTCCGACGGCGGGTGGAAATTCATGAATATCTTTTGGTCACCGGGCCGTTCCGGCACGACCGCCGCGGGAGGCCGCGGCACGCGGACACGACGAAGGCCCCGGCGTGGTGCCGGGGCCTCGATCGAGGGGTCGCGGGTCGGTCAGACGGAGACGCCATGGGCGCGCAGGTAGGCGACCGGGTCCATGTCGGAGCCGTACGACGGCGTGGTGCGGGCCTCGAAGTGGAGGTGCGGGCCGGTCGAGTTGCCGGTGGAGCCGGAGAGGCCGATCTGCCGGCCGGCACCGACGCTCTGGCCGACGGACACGCCGATCGAGGAGAGGTGGCCGTACTGGGTGTACGTGCCGTCCGTCATCCGCAGCACGATGTTGTTGCCGTACGCCCCGCCCCAGCCGGCCTCGACGACCGTGCCGGCGCCGACGGCGACGACGGAGCTGCCGGACGCGGCGTGGAAGTCGATGCCGGAGTGGCTGCCGGAGGACCACATGGAGCCGCTGGACTTGTAGCCGGTGCTCACGTACGAACCGGCGACGGGGAGCTGGAAGGAGCCGAGCCGGGTGCGCTCGGCGGAACGGGCGGCGCGGACGGCGCTCTCGCGGGCCTCCTCGGCCCGGGCGGCCTTCGCCTTCGCCTTCGCCTTCGCGGCAGCCTTGGCCTTGGCTTCGGCCTTCTTCTTGGCCTCGGCCTTCTTCTTCGCGGCGGCCTCGGCCTTCTTCTCGGCGACGTCGGCCTGGTGCTGCTGCGCGTCCGCCTGGGCGTCGATCCGTTCGGCGAGGACGTTCTCGATGGCGATGACCTGGGTGAGGCCGGTGTCGCCGACGGCGGGGGTCCCGGTGTCCGCGGCGAGGGCCGGGGAGGCCAGTCCTCCGATGACGCCGGTGGTGGCCAGGGTCGCGATGCCGACAGCCTTCGCGCCGGTGCGCGTCAGGCGGCCCGGGGCACGATGCTTCCCGGTGGCACGGGTGAACGCCATGAAGTGGCTGGTCCTTTCCTTCCTTCTCGCCTACCGGGTTAGCTGACGGGTTCGGAGCAGGAAGGTCTCCTACGGATCACCGGTCCCGTACGGGACACGGCCATCCGATTCACCCCAGGGACTGCGTGGGTCCCCGGCTCCCCAGGCTCGCGCCTGACGGGGACTCGGCGATGACTGCCCGGTACGTCACGGATGCGGCATACGAGTGGCGGACAGCCGAGCCGACGCTAAGCGGGGGCACTTCCCGTCACCAAACGGACAGGCTGTTTTGTAGCGCATCCCACAGGGCAGAAAGGCAGCCTCTCCCCCAAAGCGGACAAAACGGAAGGCCCCGGCGGAGGCTGCTCCGCCGGGACCTTCCGTCGCTCTTCCGTTTGCCCGGATACCGGGCGAGACGACCGGTGTGCTCAGCCGGTCACGACCGACACCTCACCGATGCCGAGGGCCCGGACCGGGTCGGCGATCTGCGCGGCATCCCCGACGAGAACCGTGACCAGCCGGTCCTCCGGGAAGGCGTTGACCACGGCCGCCGTCGCCTCCACCGTGCCGGTGTCGGCGAGGCGCGCGTAGAGCTGCGCCTGGTAGTCGTCCGGGAGATGCTGCTCGACCTGGTCGGCGAGGGTGCCGGCGACGGACGCCGCCATCTCGAACTTCAGCGGGGCCACACCCACGAGGTTCTGCACGGCCGTCTCGCGCTCGGCGTCCGTCAGCCCTTCGGCCGCCAGGGTCCGCAGGACCTTCCACAGGTCCTCCAGCGCCGGGCCGGTGGACTCCGTGTCCACGGAACCGCTGATGGCGAGCATCGCGGCGCCCGTGGCCCCGGAGGCGGAGTCCGGAGCCGTCGAGCGCAGCACCTGGGCGAAGGCCCGCACGCCGTAGGTGTAGCCCTTCTCCTCGCGCAGCACCCGGTCGAGCCGGGAGGTGAGCGTGCCACCCAGGCAGTAGGTGCCGAGCACCTGGGCCGCCCAGACGCTGTCGTGCCGGTCGGCGCCGATCCGGCCGATCAACAGCTGCGTCTGCACCGCGCCGGGACGGTCCACGATCACCACACGGCCGGCGTCGTCGGCGGTGATCGGCGGGACGGGGCGGGGCTCCGCGGTGTTGCCCGACCAGTCCCCGACGGTGTCGGCGAGCAGCGCGTCCAGGTCGATGCCGGTGAGGTCGCCCACGACCACGGCGGTCGCGGTGGACGGGCGGATGTGGGCGTCGTAGAAGGCGCGCACGGCCGCGGAGTCGATCCGGGCCACGGTCTCCTCGGTGCCCTGGCGCGGGCGCGACATGCGGGCCGTGGCCGGGAACAGCTCCTTGGAGAGCTGCTTGGCGGCACGCCGGGCCGGGTTGGCCTGCTCGTGCGGGATCTCGTCCAGCCGGTTGCCCACGAGACGCTCGATCTCGCTGTCGGCGAAGGCCGGAGCCCGCAGCGCCTCGGCAACGAGGCCGAGCGCCTTGGCCAGCCGGGAGGCCGGAACCTCCAGGGAGACCCGGACGCCGGGGTGGTCGGCGTGGGCGTCCAGCGTGGCGCCGCACCGCTCGAGCTCGGCTGCGAACTCCTCGGCGCTCTGCTTGTCGGTGCCCTCGGACAGGGCACGGGACATGATCGTGGCGACCCCGTCCAGACCCTCGGGCTCGGCGTCCAGAGGGGCGTCGAGGAAGATCTCGACGGCGACGACCTGCTGGCCGGGGCGGTGGCAGCGCAGCACCGTGAGGCCGTTGGGCAGCGAGCCCCGCTCGGGGGCGGGGAAGGCCCAGGGCCTGGCCACTCCGGGGGCGGGCTGCGGGTGGTACTCCATCGAAACTCCAGTCGCGGCAGCGTCGGTCACTTGTCCGCTCCTTCGTGCGCGTCGGTGTCGGTGGCGGCGGCATCCGCCTCTTCGGCGGCTTCGGCGGGCTCGACCGGCTCGTACACCAGCACCGCCCGGTTGTCCGGCCGCAGCTGGGCCCTGGCGGCCGCCTTGACCTCATCGGCGGTCACGTCGAGCACCCGGTGCACGGCGGTCAGGGCGAGCTGCGGGTCACCGAACAGCACGGCGAACCGGCACAGTTCGTCGGCGCGGCCCGCGACCGTACCGAGGCGGTCCAGCCACTCGCGCTCCAACTGCGCCTGAGCGCGCTCCATCTCCTCGGGCGTGGGGCCTTCCTCGGCGAACCGGGCCAGCTCCTCGTCGACCGCGGTCTCGATCTGCGCCACCTCGACGCCGCCGGACGTCTTGACGTCCAGCCAGCCGAGCGAGGGTGCGCCCGCCAGGCGCAGCAGCCCGAATCCGGCGGCGACGGCCGTCCGGTCGCGGCGCACCAGACGGTTGTGCAGCCGGGACGACTCGCCACCGCCCAGCACGGTCAGGGCGAGGTCCGCGGCGTCGCACTCACGGGTGCCGTCGTGCGGCAGCCGGTAGGCGGCCATCAGCGCACGCGCCGGGACCTCCTCGCGGACCTCCTCGCGCAGCTGGCCACCGATGATCTCGGGCAGGGCGCCGTCGCGCGGCGGCTGCTTGCCGTCGTGCGAGGGGATGCTGCCGAAGTACTTCTCGATCCAGGCGAGCGTGCGCTCGGGGTCGATGTCGCCGACGACGGAGAGCACCGCGTTGTTGGGCGCGTAGTACGTACGGAAGAAGGTCCGCGCGTCGTCGAGCGTCGCCGCGTCCAGGTCGGCCATGGAGCCGATCGGGGTGTGGTGGTACGGGTGGCCCTCCGGGTAGGCGAGCGCCGTCAGCTTCTCGAAGGCGGTGCCGTAGGGGACGTTGTCGTAGCGCTGGCGGCGCTCGTTCTTGACGACGTCGCGCTGGTTCTCCATGGACTCGTCGTCGAGCGCGGCGAGCAGCGAGCCCATCCGGTCGGCCTCGAGCCACAGGGCCAGCTCCAGCTGGTGCGTCGGCATCGTCTCGAAGTAGTTGGTCCGCTCGAAGCTGGTGGTCCCGTTGAGGGAACCGCCGGCGCCCTGCACCAGTTCGAAGTGTCCGTTCCCCTTGACCTGTCCGGAACCCTGGAACATCAGGTGCTCGAAGAGGTGAGCCAGACCGGTGCGTCCCTTGACCTCGTGGCGCGAACCGACGTCGTACCAGAGGCACACCGCGGCGACCGGGGTCAGATGGTCCTCGGAGAGCACCACGCGCAGGCCGTTGGCCAGACGGTGCTCGGTCGCTGTCAAGCCGCCGGAGCCGGCCTGGGCTGTGGCCGTGTGACCCATGGGCATGTACGTCCCTTCGATCGCGATACTGGTTTTACTGCGAGACCTGCCACTGTAAGCAAGCGCACCAGCACCTGGCGAAGTTCCCGTGCCGCGAAAGTTCGCGGGAAAGAGGGTTCCGAGCGCCTCGGGACGGGTGGAGAACGCCCTTTGGGACGGGTCGAGGTCCGGGTTGTCAGTGGGGCGGTCCACAATGGTGCGCGTCAGAACCTGAGGTTGCCCGAACAGAATCCGTGAAGGAGTCGCAGCAGCGATGGCCCGCCGCAGCACGAAGACCCCGCCGCCGGTCGACTTCGAGGAGAAGATCCTCGACATCGACGTCGTCGACGAAATGCAGGGCTCCTTCCTCGAGTACGCGTACTCGGTGATCTACTCACGGGCCCTGCCGGACGCCCGTGACGGCCTGAAGCCGGTGCACCGCCGCATCGTGTACCAGATGAACGAGATGGGCCTGCGCCCGGACCGCGGCTTCGTGAAGTGCGCCCGTGTGGTCGGCGAGGTCATGGGTAAGTTGCACCCGCACGGCGACGCGTCGATCTACGACGCGCTGGTGCGGATGGCGCAGCCGTTCTCCATGCGGCTCCCCCTCGTCGACGGGCACGGGAACTTCGGCTCGCTCGGCAACGACGACCCGCCGGCCGCCATGCGGTACACCGAATGCCGGATGGCCGACGCGACGTCGCTGATGACGGAGTCGATCGACGAGGAGACCGTCTCCTTCCAGTCGAACTACGACGGCCAGGAGCAGGAACCGGTCGTCCTGCCGGCCGCCTATCCGAACCTCCTGGTCAATGGCACGACCGGGATCGCGGTCGGCATGGCGACCAACATGCCGCCGCACAACCTGGGCGAGGTCATCGCCGCCGCCCGCCATCTCATCAAGCATCCGGGTGCGGACCTGGAGACCCTGATGCGGTTCGTCCCCGGTCCCGACCTGCCGACCGGCGGCCGGATCGTGGGCCTGGGCGGCATCAAGGATGCCTACACCGCCGGCCGCGGCTCGTTCAAGATCCGGTCCACGGTCGCCGTGGAGAACGTCACGCCGCGCCGCAAGGGTCTGGTCGTCACCGAACTGCCCTTCACCGTCGGGCCGGAGAAGGTGATCGCCAAGATCAAGGACCTGGTGTCGGCGAAGAAGCTGCAGGGCATCGCCGACGTCAAGGACCTCACCGACCGCTCGCACGGACTGCGTCTGGTCATCGAGATCAAGAACGGCTTCGTTCCCGAGGCCGTGCTGGAGCAGCTCTACAAGCTGACGCCGATGGAGGAGTCCTTCGGCATCAACAACGTGGCGCTGGTCGACGGACAGCCGCTCACGCTGGGCCTCAAGGAGCTGCTGGAGGTCTATCTCGACCACCGCTTCGACGTGGTGCGCCGGCGCAGCGAGTTCCGCCGGACCAAGCGCCGCAACCGGCTGCACCTGGTCGAGGGCCTCCTCGTCGCGCTCATCGACATCGACGAGGTCATCCGCCTCATCCGCTCCAGCGACAACTCGGCGCAGGCCAAGGAGCGGCTCATCGAGCACTTCTCCCTGAGCGAGATCCAGACGCAGTACATCCTGGACACCCCGCTGCGCCGGCTGACCCGGTTCGACCGGATCGAGCTGGAGAGCGAGCGCGACCGGCTCAATGCCGAGATCGCCGAGCTGACCGCGATCCTCGAATCGGACACCGAGCTGCGCAAGCTCGTCTCTACGGAACTGGCCTCGGTCGCGAAGAAGTTCGGCACCGACCGGCGCACGGTGCTGCTGGAGTCGGCCGGTTCGCAGGTCGCCTCGGTTCCGCTGGAGGTGGCGGACGACCCCTGCCGGGTACTGCTGTCCTCGACCGGGCTGCTGGCGCGTACGGCCAACGACGACCCGATCGTGTTCGCCGAGGACGCCAAGCGGGCCAAGCACGACGTGATCGTGTCGGCGGTGCCGGCCACGGCGCGCGGCGATGTCGGCGTGGTGACGTCCGCCGGGCGGCTGTTGCGGCTCGCGGTGATCGACCTGCCGCAGCTGCCGGACACCCATGCGGCACCCAACCTGTCGGGCGGGGCCATGGTCGGGGAGTTCCTCACGCTGGAAGCGGACGAGGAGGTCATCTGCCTCACCACGCTCGACGAGTCCTCACCGGGCCTGGCGATCGGCACCTTGCAGGGCGTCGTGAAGCGTGTGGTGCCCGACTACCCCGCCAACAAGGACGAGCTGGAGGTCATCACTCTCAAGGACGGTGACCGGATCGTCGGTGCGGCGGAGCTGCGTACCGGCGAGGAGGACCTGGTCTTCATCACCTCGGACGCGCAGTTGCTGCGCTACCCGGCGGCGCAGGTGCGACCGCAGGGGCGTCCGGCCGGCGGTATGGCGGGCGTCAAGCTCACCGAGGGCGCTGGGGTGCTCTCGTTCGCCGCGGTGGATCCGGCGGTGGACGCGATGGTGTTCACGGTCGCGGGTTCGCACGGCACGCTGGACGATTCGGTTCTGACGTGCAAGCTCACCCCGTTCGACCAGTATCCGCGCAAGGGCCGGGCCACCGGCGGGGTGCGCTGCCAGCGGTTCCTGAAGGGCGAGGACGTGCTGGTGTTCGCCTGGGCGGGTGCGACGCCGGCCCGGGCCGCGCAGAAGAACGGCGCACCGGCCTCGCTGCCCGAGGTCGACCCGCGGCGCGACGGTTCGGGGACGCCGCTGGAGAGCCCGGTCGCGGTGATCTCCGGCCCCGTGTAGGCCGCAGGCCCGGCGGATCCGGCGCTACGCGTCGTCGTCGCCGGGCTGTCGCACGTATCGCAGGACGCCCCACATGGCTCGCTCGTGTGGGGCGTCCTGCGCCGTTTCCCGTCCCGGCTCCCCCGCAGTCCGGCAGCCTTCCAGTTCCTTGCGCAGGGCGTCGGCGTCGATGCCGGAGCCGATCAGGACAAGCCGCGTCAGCCGCGGCTCGCCGCGCGTCCAGGGCTTCGGCACGAACCGCAGGAACCTGCCGACAGCGTGCACCGCATAGGCGTTGTCGACGTCGCCCGCGCCGAAGTCGACGTAGCCCTTGATCCGGTAGAGACCCCCGGGACGCGAGTCGAGGAACTCCATCAGCCGGCGGGGGTCCATCGGCACGTCGGACGTGAAGTCGACGCTCTCGTACGCCGTGTGCAGATGTGCCCCGTGTTCGTCACCGGACTCCCGCGCGCGCTCCTCCAGGTACAGGTCCTCGAAGGTGAGCTGGCGCGCCTTCTCCTCGCCGTCGGGCCGCAGCGCCGGATCGAAGAGCAGTTCCGGGTCGATGCGTCCGTATGTGGCGGGGATGACGGCAGCCGTGCTGCCGGTCGCCTCGACGGCCTGCCGGAGGTGCGCGCGCTCCTGCTCACCGGCCCGGTCCGTCTTGTTGAGTACGACGAGGTCGGCGACGGCCAGGTGCCGGTCGATCTCGGGATGGCGCTCCCTGGTCGCCCCGAACTCGGCCGCGTCCACGACCTCGACCAGTCCCCCGTACACGATGTGCGGGTTGTCGCTGGCCAGGAGCATCCGTACGAGTTCCTGGGGTTCCGCGAGCCCGCTCGCCTCGATGACGATCACGTCGAGGCGGGCGGCGGGGCGGGTCAGGGTCTCCAGGTAGGTGTCCAGTTCGCTCGCGTCGACCGCGCAGCACAGACAGCCGCCGCCCAGCGAGACGGTGGAGCCGACCTGCCCGGAGACGGTCATGGCGTCGATCTCGATGGACCCGAAGTCGTTGACGATCACCCCGATGCGGTTTCCCGCGCGATGGCGCAGGAGGTGGTTGAGCAGCGTCGTCTTGCCGGATCCGAGGAAGCCCGCGAGGACGATGACGGGGATCTGCCGGCTGCGGGGCGGGGGCGACGCGTTCAACGGGGGCCTTCCTGCGGTGTCACACGGCCGGGACCGGCTGGAGCGCCAATATCC
>NZ_JAELVH010000213.1 GCF_019399235.1 Streptomyces poriferorum
CCCGCCGTTCCCGTGCGCCGTCGGCGCGTAAGTGGTGTTCTGATTCTCCACGGTCGGCGGGACGGTCCATTCCCTGCTCGACGACGCGGCCGCGGACACCCCGGACGGGCAGTGCCTGCACGACGCCGCCGGCCAGGTCACGTACCGCCGGATGGCCGAACTCAGCCACGGCTTCGCCGCCTGGCTCACCGAACAGGGCGCGGCACGCGGTGACCGGCTGGTCGTGCAGCTGCCCAGCCGGCGCGAGCTGGTGGCCATGGTCTACGGGGCCGCGCGCGCCGGTGTGATCCTGGTGCCGCTCAACCCCGCGATGAAGGAGTACCACCTCCGGTCCGTCATCGAGGACGCCGAACCCTCCCTGATCATCGGCGACGGCCCCACCACCGAGGTGCTCGGCCGGGCCGCCGCCCTCCCCGTGCACGACCTCGCGGAGATCTGGCCCCACGTCGAGGAGGCAGCGGGGCGACCGGCGCCCGCACCCCTCGCCATCAGCGCCGACGACATCGCGTTCCTCGTCTACACCTCCGGCAGCACCGCCGCCCCCAAGGCCGTCGTGTGCCCGCACGCGCAGGTCACCTTCGCCTCCCGCGCCATCCAGGAGGTGCTGGGCTACCGGCCGGACGACGTCGTCTTCTGCCGCTTCCCGATCTCCTGGGACTACGGCCTGTACAAGGTGCTGCTCGCCTGCCTGGGCCGCTCCCAACTGGTCCTGGACGGCGGCGAGTCCGACCTCGTACTGCTGCGGCGGATGCGGGANGTGGTCCCCATCGTGCCCTCGCTGGCCGCGATGATCGGCACCCTCGCCGCCCGCGACGCCCAGGACCCGCCCCCCGTGCGGATGTTCACCAACACCGGCGCGGCGCTCCCCGACCACGCGGTCACCGCCCTGCGCGAGGCGTTCCCCGGAGTGCGGGTGGTCCGCCAGTTCGGCCAGACCGAGTGCAAGCGCGTCAGCATCATGCCGCCGGACCGGGAACACGAGCGCCCCCAGTCGGTGGGGCTGCCGCTCCCCGGCACCACCGTCCTGATCCTCGACGCGCAGGGCCGGTCCCTCCCGGCGGGCGAGACCGGCGAGATCGTCGCCGTGGGACCGCACGTCATGCCCGGCTACTGGCGCCGCCCCGAACTCTCGGCGCGCACCTTCCGCCCCGACCCGGACACCGGGGCGCCGCGGCTGCACACTGGCGACTACGGCCGGCTCGACGAGGACGGCTACCTCTACTTCGAGGGCCGCCGCGACGACATGTTCAAGCGCAAGGGCATCCGGATGAGCACGGTGGAGATCGAGGCCGCCGCCATGGACATCCCCGGCGTGCGCACCGCCACGGCGCTGCCGCCCACCGGCACCCGCGACCTGGTCATCTTCGCCGAGACCGATCTGGCCCCCCACACCGTCCTGAAGGAACTGGCCGAGCGTCTGGAGCCGGCCAAGGTGCCCGCCCTGTGCCGCGTCCTGGACGAACTGCCGCTGAGCCTGCACGGGAAGAACGCCCGGCAGGTACTGACCGAGATGATCGACGGGGAAGCGCGATGAGCCGCTACCAGGCACTGGCCGAACGCTTCGGCACACCTCTGTACGTGTACGACCTCGACGAGCTCGACGCGGCACGGCAGCAGCTGTTCGACGCCCTGCCCGAGGAGTTCACCCTCTTCTACGCACTCAAGGCCAACCCCCACCCCGGCCTGGTCCGGGCCCTGCGCGAGGGCGAGGGCCGGCACTGCCGGCCCGAGATCAGCTCCACCGGCGAGCTGGAGTCCGCCCTCGCCGCCGGATTCCGCGGCGAGGACTGCCTCTACACCGGCCCCGGCAAGACCCCGGGCGAGCTGGCCGAGGCGATCCGGCTGGGAGTGCGCGTCTTCTCCACCGACTCGGTCTCCGACGTCCGCCACGTGGCAGACGCCGCCCGGGCGAACGGTGCGACGGCCGACTGCCTGCTCCGCGTCAACAGCGCGACCGCCAGCGCCACCAGCAGCATCCGGATGACCGGCACCCCCTCGCAGTTCGGCTTCGACAGCGAGACCCTGGCCGACGTCCTGCCCGAGCTGCGCACCATCGAGGGCGTCCGCATCACCGGGATGCACTTCTTCCCGCTGAGCAACGCCAAGGACGAGGAGAGCCTCGTCGGCGAGTTCCGGCACACCATCGAGCTGGCCGCCCGCCTCCAGGACGAACTGAACCTTCCCCTGCGCTTCCTCGACATCGGCGGCGGCTTCACCGTGCCGTACGCCGTTCCCGGTGGCCGGGGCACGTATCCCAAGCTGCGCGGCGAACTCGCGGCCGCGCTGGACACCCACTTCCCGCAGTGGCGGACCGAGGGCCCCGAGCTCGCCTGCGAGTCGGGCCGCTACCTCGTCGGCGCGAGCGGCACGCTGGTCGCCTCGGTCAGCAACGTCAAGGTCAGCCGCGGCCGCAAGTTCGTCATCCTCGACGCGGGCATCAACACCTTCGGCGGCATGTCGGGCCTCGGCCGGCTGCTGCCCGTCGCCGTCGGGACCGATTCGGGGGAGTGCGTCGAATCCGCCAGTCTGGTGGGCCCGTTGTGCACCCCCGGTGACATCCTCGGCCGTGAGATAGACCTGCCGGCACTCGCCCCGGGCGACCTGGTGACGATCCCCAACGCCGGTGCCTACGGGCCGACCGCCAGCCTGCTGATGTTCCTGGGCCGCCCGGCCCCCACCGAGGTGGTGGTGCGGGGCGACGCGGTGCTGTCCGTCTCCCGGATCGAGCACAGCCGCTCCTACGCGGCCGTGGACGGAACGTCCGCGCACACCGCTGAGGGAGAGGCGCGGTGAGCGCCGGCCTGATGCACGGCGCCACGAACACCGTGAGCCCGGCGGGCGCCCGGCGCGGCACCGTGGTCGTCACGACCGTGGCCTCCGACTCGCACACCTGGAACCTCGTCTTCCTCCAGCTGCTCATCGAGGAGCTGGGCTACGAGGTGATCAACCTCGGCCCGTGCGTCCCGGACCAGGTCCTCATCGACGCCTGCCGGGAGACGGCCCCCGACCTGGTGGTGATCAGCAGCGTCAACGGGCACGGCCACCAGGACGGCCTGCGCGTCATCGACGCGCTGCGCGCCTGCGGGGAGCTGGCCTCGACCCCGGTGGTCATCGGCGGCAAGCTCGGCGTCGCCGGGCACCAGAGCGACGCGGCGATCGGTGAACTGATGTCCGCCGGATTCGATGCCGTCTTCGACGACTCCTCCTCCACCACAAGGGAGTTCAGCCGGTTCGTCGGCACGCTGTCCCCGGCCGCCCGCCCCCTGGAACGTACCGAGGTCGTCGCGTGAGACCGGGCGCGCACCCGCTCCGGCGGACGGCCGAGGGCGCGCGCCCGGTGGACTTCGGAGCCTTCGTCCGAGCGAGAAGCCGCGCCGGCGACCTGGTGGTCCAGCCCCGCATGGGATTCAGCGACCCCGGCACGATGCGCGCGGGACTGGCCGCCACCAGCGCCGCCGACGCCACGACGGTCGGCACCATCACCCTCGACAGCTATACGAGGGTCGGTGAACTCGCCTCCGTCGACGAGGCGTTGAGTACGGGCGCGAAGCTCAACGGATATCCCATCGTCACCTACGACCGGGCCGTGACCGGGCAGGTCCTCGCAGGCATCAGGGACGAGACGTTCCCCGTCCAGGTCCGGCACGGATCCGCCGTTCCCGGGGACATCTTCGCCGCGCTGCGCAGGACGCTGATCAACGCCACGGAGGGCGGCCCCGTCTCCTACTGCCTCCCCTACGGACGTACTCCGCTGGACGAGTCCGTACGGAACTGGGTCCGCTGCACCGAGGATTTCGCGCAGCTGCGGGAATCGGGAGTGGAACCCCATCTGGAGACGTTCGGCGGCTGCATGCTGGGGCAATTGTGCCCACCGAGCCAGCTGGTGGCGATCAGTGTGCTCGAAGCGCTCTTCTTCTGCCAGCACGGAATACGCAGTGTGTCGCTCAGTTATGCCCAGCAGACCCACCCGGGCCAGGACCGGGAAGCGGTTGCGGCTCTGCGGCGGCTCTGCGGCGAATTGCTTCCGACACCCAACTGGCACGTGGTCATCTACGCCTACATGGGCGTGTACCCGACCACGGACGAGGGCGCGTACCGGCTGCTCGACGAGGCGACGCGGCTCGCTGTCACCTCCGGTTCGGAGCGGCTCATCGTGAAGACCGTGGCGGAGTCCCGCCGGATCCCGACCGTCGCGGAGAACGTCGCCGCACTCGAGGCGGCCGCCCTGACCGCACGGGCGGCGCGGCCCGGCGGTCCGGCCCCCGCAGAGTCCGACTCGCAGACGTACCTGGAGGCCAGAGCGCTGGTCGAGGGCGTACTCGAACTGTCCCCCGACATCGGGCACGCATTCGAGCTCGCCTTCAGGCAGGGGGCCCTGGACATCCCCTACTGCCTGCACCCGGACAACCACGGCCGGGCCCGCAGCTACATCGACGGCGACGGCCGGCTGCGGTGGGCCGGCATCGGCAGGCTGCCGCTGGCCGGGCTCGTCGGACCGGCCCGTACCCGGGAGGCCACCGCGTCGGGACTGATCGCCGACCTCTCCTACGTACAAAGGGCGTTCGACAGGCCGGCGATGGAATCCGGTGCTTTCCGGGACCGTGGCCGCGCGGATATCGCGCCGCCGGAGTCCGGTTCCTCTTAGGGGGGCTCTAGGGGCTGTGCGCGGCCCTTCGCCTTCATAGCGTGACCCGCAGTGGTGCGGTTCCTTGGTGAATTCCGTCCGGTGACGGGCGACAATTGTGTGGAGTGCAGATGACTGAGTCGGAAAACTTCGTCTCTGGCACCGACGGTGTGCCGGACGGGGGCACGGAGCGGCAGGCCGCACTCGTGCGTGAGCTGGAATCCCTCCCCACCTCGGAGCAGACCCGGGTGCTGCTGGAGTTGGTGCGCGAGAACACCTCGGCCGTCATGCGGCAGACCCGGCCGGACACCACACAGACCGTGGACCCGGCGCGCGCCTTCCGCGAGCTGGGGCTCGACTCCGTGGCGCTGGTGGCCCTGCACGCCCGGCTCGTCGCGGCCACCGGCCTCCCACTGCCCCCTACCGTCGCCTTCGACCACCCGTCACCGGCGGCCCTCGCCGCACATCTGCGCACCGAGGCCCTGGGCCTGCCGGACCTGCCCGATCCGGTCGTCGCGCCGGGCATCGCCACCGACGACCCGATCGCCGTCGTCGGCATCGGCTGCCGCTACCCCGGTGACGTGTCCTCGCCCGAGGACCTGTGGCGGCTGGTCGCCGACGGAACCCACATCCGCGACGACTTCCCCACCGACCGCGGCTGGAACCTGGACCGCCTCTTCGACGACGACCCCACGACCCCCGGCACCACCTATGCCCGCCACGGCGGATTCCTGTCCGGCGCGGCCGAGTTCGACGCCGACTTCTTCTCGATCAGCCCCCGTGAAGCCCTCGCCATGGACCCGCAGCAGCGCCTTGTGCTGGAGACCGTGTGGGAGGCCGTGGAACGGGCCGGGATCGACGCGCAGACCCTGCGCTCCAGCCGGACCGGCGTCTTCGTCGCCGCGGAGCCGCAGGAGTACGCGATGCGCCTGCACGAGGCACCGGACGGTCTGGACGGATATCTGCTCAGCGGCAACGCCCCCAGCGTGGTCTCCGGCCGGGTCTCGTACACGCTCGGCCTGGAAGGCCCCGCGCTGACCGTCGACACCGCCTGCTCGGGATCGCTGGTCGGCCTCCACCTCGCCGTCCAGTCCCTGCGGCGCGGCGAGTGCGGCCTCGCGCTGGCCGGCGGGGTTGCCGTCATGGGCAGCCCCGGCGTGTTCACCGCGTTCAGCCGTCAGCGCGGTCTCGCGGCCGACGGCACGGTCAAGGCGTTCGCCGCCGCCGCGGACGGCACGGCGTTCGCCGAGGGCGCCGGTGTGTTCGTCCTGGAACGCCTCTCCGACGCCCGGGCCAACAACCACCCGGTCCTCGCCGTCGTACGCGGCACCGCCATCAACCAGGACGGGGCGTCCAACGGCCTGACCGCGCCGAGCGGCCGCGCCCAGCGACAGGTCATCCGCCAGGCACTCGCGGACGCCGGACTCACCGCCGGCGAGGTCGACGCCATTGAGGCGCACGGCACCGGCACCACGCTCGGCGACCCCATCGAGGCCCAGGCGCTGCTCGCCACCTACGGGCAGGGGCGCACGGAGGGACCGGCCTGGCTCGGTTCGGTGAAGTCCAACATCGGGCACACCCAGGCGGCGGCGGGCTCGGCCGGACTGATCAAGATGATCATGGCGATGCGTCATGGGCTGCTGCCCGCGACGCTGCACGTGGACTCGCCCTCGCCCAACGTCGACTGGTCGGCGGGGGAGGTCCGTCTGCTGACCGAACCCGTGCCGTGGGCGCCCGGCGAGCGCCCCCGCAGGGCCGCCGTCTCCTCCTTCGGCGTCAGCGGCACCAACGCCCACATCGTCGTCGAGGAACCGCCGGCCGAGAGCGCGCAGAGCGACGCCGAGGGCGACGGCGCCCCGGCCGACGAGGCCCGGCCGCTGCCGGCGGCCCTCTCCGCGAAGAGCGGGGCCGCCCTGCGCGACCAGGCGCGACGCCTGCTGACGCACATCGAGAACGCCCCCGGCGCCCGGCCGCTCGACCTCGCCCGCTCCCTCGCGACGACCCGCTCCGCGCTGCCCCACCGTGCCGTGGTGCTCGCCGGCGACCGCGCGGGCCTCCTCGACGGGCTGCGCGCCGTGGCCGACGGCCGCGACGTCCCAGAGGTGTTCACCTCGGTCTCCACGAGCGGCGGCACCGCGTTCCTCTTCACCGGCCAGGGCAGCCAGCGCCTCGCCATGGGACGCAGGCTGTACGACGCCTACCCCGTCTACGCCAAGGCCCTCGACAACACCATCGGCTATCTCGACCTCCAGCTCGACCGCTCCCTGTGGGACGTCCTGTTCGCCGACGAGGGCAGCCCCGAAGCGGCTCTGCTGGACCGCACCATGTACGCGCAGGCGGCCCTGTTCGCCGTCGAGGTCGCCCTGTTCAGGCTCCTGGAGTCCTGGGGAGTCCAGCCCGACTACGTGGCCGGGCACTCCATCGGCGAGCTGACCGCCGCCCACGTCGCCGGCGTGCTCTCGCTCGACGACGCCGCCACCCTCGTCGCCGCGCGCGGCAGGCTGATGCAGGCACTGCCCGAGGGCGGCGCCATGATCGCCGTGGAGGCGGACGAGGAGACGGTGGACCCGCTCCTCGCGCCCTGCCGCGACACGGTGAGCATCGCCGCGGTCAACGGCCCCCGGTCCCTCGTCCTGTCCGGTGACGAGGACACGGTCACCGCCCTCGCCGCCCGGCTGGAGGCCGACGGGCACCGCACCAAGCGGCTCCGGGTCAGCCACGCGTTCCACTCGCCGCTGATGACACCCATGCTCGACGAGTTCCGGCAGATCGCCCGGATCCTCACCTACACCGCGCCGAAGCTCCCCGTCGTCTCCGCCCTCACCGGTGGGCTCGCCACCGCGGAGGAACTCACGGACCCCGAGTACTGGGTGCGGCACATCTGCGCGCCCGTACGCTTCCACGACGCCGTCGCCTCCCTCACGGACCGGGGCGTCGCCACCTTCCTCGAACTCGGACCCGACCCGGTGCTCTGCGCCATGGGCCGCGCGAGCGCCGCTCCGACCGCGGCGTTCACCCCGCTCCTGCGACGCGGGCACGACGACGCGCACCAGCTGCTCGCCGCCGTGGCCGTCGCCCACACACGCGGCACCCGCGTCGACTGGAACGCCTTCTTCGCCGGTTCCGGCGCCCGTCGCGTCGAACTGCCCACCTACGCCTTCCAGCGCGAGCGGTTCTGGCTCAGCGCCCCGGACGCCGCCCAGGACGCGACGGCACTCGGCCAGATGGCCGCCGGCCACCCCCTGCTGGGTGCGGTGGTGGGTCTCGCGGACACCGGGGGCGCCGTCCTCACCGGACGGGTCTCGCTGCGCTCGCACCCCTGGCTCGCCGAACACGTGATCGACGGCCATGTCCTGCTGCCCGGAACCGCGTTCGTCGACCTCGCGGTCCGGGCCGGTGAACAGACCGGCTGCGAACGCCTCGACGAACTCGTCATGGCAGCCCCGCTGACCCTGCCCACCACGGGCGGCGTCGCGCTCCAGATCGTCGTCGACGCCCCCGGCACCGACGGCAGGCGCGCCCTCGCCTTCTACTCGCGCGACGAGGACGCCCCCGCCGACGCCCCGTGGACCCGTCACGCGACCGGCCGCCTCGCTCCCCGGGCCCCCTCCGGGCCGCAGACCGCGGACTTCGCGGCGGGCACCTGGCCGCCCCCCGGCGCCGAGCCCCTCGACATCACCGGCCTCTACGGTGACCTCGCCACGCAGGGCTACGGCTACGGGCCCGCCTTCCAGGGCCTGAGAGCCGTCTGGAGGGGCGGGGAGCGCGAGGTGTTCGCCGAGGTGCGGCTGCCCGGCACGGCCGGCGACGCGCCCTCCGCCTACGGACTCCACCCCGCGCTCCTCGACGCGGTCCTGCACGCCACCGACTTCGCCACAACGGCCGCCACGGACACCCCGGACGACCGCATCCTGCTGCCCTTCGCCTGGACCGGAGTCACCCTGCACGCGGCGGGCGCGACCACGCTGCGGGTACACGTCACCGCCACCGGCCCCGACGAGGTCGCCCTCGAACTGGCCGATGCCACCGGAGCCCCGGTGGCCTCCATCGACTCCTTCCTCGTCCGGCCCCTCGCCGCGGACGGACTGGCCGCCACCGCCCACCCCGACGCGCTGCACCACGTCCGGTGGACCCCGCTCCCGGCCCCCGCCGCCACCCGGCCGGACCCCGACGCCGCCGTCCACATCTGCCCCGCACCGGCAGGGCCCGATGTCGCCGCCGACGTCCGTACGGTCCTCGGGGCCACGCTGACGGCCGTGAGGGACTGGCTCGCCGACGAGCGGTCCGCCACCGCCCGGCTGACCGTGCTCACCCGGGGCGCGGTGGCCGCCGCCGCGGGGGAGCCGGCCTCGCTCGCCCAGGCGCCCGCCTGGGGTCTGGTGCGCTCGGCCCAGGCCGAACACCCCGGCCGCTTCCTCCTGCTCGACACCGACGGCTCCCTCGGCACGGACGAACTGCTGCGCCTGGCCGCAGGCATGGACGAACCCGAGATCGCGCTGCGCGAAGGCCAGTTGTACGTCCCCCGACTGGCCCGCACCACGCAGGCACCGGACACCGCCGCCTCCACCCCCTGGCCCACCGACGGCACCGTCCTGATCACCGGCGGCACCGGCGGCGTCGGCGCCACGGTCGCCCGGCACCTGGTCACCGCACACGGCGTACGCGGACTGCTGCTCACCGGCCGCCGGGGCGCGGACGCCCCCGGAGCCGAGGAGCTGCGGGCCGAGCTGACCGCGCTCGGCGCGGAGGTCGTGATCGCCGCCTGCGACGCAGCCGACCGCGATGCCATGGCCGATGCGCTGTCCGCCGTACCGGCGGGGCTGCCGCTGCGCGCCGTGGTGCACGCGGCGGGAGTGCTCGACGACGCACTCGTCGACTCCCTCGACGCCGCCCGCCTGGACACCGTCCTGCGGCCCAAGGCAGACGGCGCCTGGCACCTGCACGAACTCACGCGCGACATGGACCTGTCGGCGTTCGTCCTGTTCTCCTCCACCGCCACCGTGCTGGACGGTGCCGGACAGGGGAACTACGCCGCCGCCAACGTCTTCCTCGACGCCCTGGCCACCCACCGCGCCGCCCTCGGACTCCCCGCGACCTCGCTCGCCTGGGGGCTGTGGACCGGCACCGGCGGCATGGGCGGCACCCTCGACGAGGCCGCGCTGCGGCGCATCGAACGCCTCGGTCTCCAACCCCTGTCCGTCACGGAGAACCTCGCGCTCCTGGACCGTGCGATCACCACCGCGGACCACCCGGCCGTCATGCCCGTACGGCTGAACCTGCGCACGCTCAACGCCCGCGCCGGTGACGTACCGGCCCTCCTGCGCGCTCTGGTCCGTCCGCCGCGCCGCGCCGTGGGCGGTGGCGGGATCAGGGTCGAGCAGTCCCTCGCGCGCAGCCTGTCCGGCCTGACCCGCTCGGAGCGTGGCGAGGCCCTCCTCGACCTGGTCCGTACCCAGGTGGCCGCCGTCCTCGGCCACGACGGACCCGAACGCGTCGTCACCACACGGGCGTTCAACGAGATGGGCTTCGACTCCCTCGCGGCCGTCGAACTCCGCAACCGGCTCGGCTCCGCCACCGGCCTGCCCCTGACGGCCACCCTCGTCTTCGACTACCCCTCGCCCGGGGCCCTCGCCGACCATCTGGCGTCCAGGCTCGGCGAAGACACGGAACGCCGGGCCGGCCTGCCCGCCCCGGTCGCCGTCACCGCCTCCGACGACGACCCCATCGCCATCGTCTCCATGGCCTGCCGCTACCCCGGCGGCGTCACCTCGCCCGAGGAGCTGTGGCAGCTCGTCGAGGAGGGGCGCGATGTCGTCTCGGCGTTCCCCACCGACCGCGGCTGGGCCACCGACATTCACGACACCGTGCCCGGCACACCGGGCAAGAGCCTCACCGACCAGGGCGGATTCCTCTACGGGGCGGCGGACTTCGACGCCGAGTTCTTCGGCATCAGCCCTCGCGAGGCACAGGCCATGGACCCCCAGCAGCGACTGCTGCTGGAGATCGCCTGGGAGACCGTCGAACGCGCGGGCATCGACCCGCACGCCCTGCGCGGCAGCGACACCGGTGTGTTCGCCGGTGTGATGTACCACGACTGGGGGCTGCGGCTCGGCCCGCTGCCCGAGCACGTGGCCGGCTACCACGGCAACGGCAGCCTCGCCAGCGTGGTCTCCGGACGGGTCGCCTACACCCTGGGTATCGAAGGCCCTGCCGTCACCGTCGACACCGCCTGCTCGTCCTCACTCGTCGCCCTGCACTGGGCCGCCCAGGCGCTGCGCCGCGGCGACTGCAGCCTCGCCCTCGCGGGCGGCGTCACCGTCATGTCCACCCCTGACACGTTCGTCGACATGAGCCGGCAGCGAGGCCTGGCCACCGACGGGCGGTGCAAGTCGTTCGGCAGCGGTGCGGACGGCACCGGCTGGGGCGAGGGTGTCGGCATGCTCCTGCTGGAGCGGCTCTCCGACGCCGAACGCAACGGTCACCGGGTCCTCGGCCTCGTCCGGGGCTCCGCCGTCAACTCCGACGGTGCGTCCAACGGTCTGACAGCACCCAACGGGCCCGCTCAACAGCGCGTCATCCGAAGGGCGTTGAGCGTCGCCGGCCTCACTCCGGCCGACGTCGACGCCGTCGAGGGCCATGGCACCGGCACCGTCCTCGGTGACCCGATCGAGGCCCAGGCGCTGCTGGAGACCTACGGCCAGGAGCGCCCGTCGGACGACAGTCCGCTGCTGCTCGGCTCCATCAAGTCCAACATGGGCCACACCCAGGCGGCAGCCGGTGTGGCGGGCATCATCAAAATGGTGCAGGCGATGCGTCACGGCACCCTGCCCGCCACCCTGCACGCCGACGAGCCGTCATCCCAGGTGGACTGGGAATCCGGCGCCGTCGCACTGCTGACCGGCCCCACCGCCTGGCCCGCGCACGGCCGCCCGCGTCGAGCCGGGGTGTCGTCGTTCGGCATCAGCGGCACCAACGCCCACGTGATCATCGAGGAGCCGCCCGCCACCACGCAGCCGGCCACCACGCAGCCGGCCACCACGCAGCCGGCCACCACGCCGCAGGGCGAGCCCGAGACCGCCGGTTCCACGTCCGGCCAGGTCGTCTGGCCGATCTCGGCGAGGACCCCGGACGCGCTGAGCGCCCAGGCGGCACGCCTGCTCGGCCACCTCGCGACGGTCCCCGACGACGCCCTCGCCGCGACGGGCCACGCCCTCGCGACGACCCGCGCGGCTCTGGACCACCGCGCCGTCGCGCTCGGGGCTGATCGCACGGAACTCGCCGCCGCTCTGGAGGCGTTGGCCTCCGGTGCTGGGCCGGTGCGGGACGCCGTCAGCGAGGGGAAGGTCGCGTTCCTGTTCACGGGGCAGGGTGCGCAGCGGCTCGGTATGGGCCGGGAGCTGTATGAGGCGTATCCGGTGTTCGCGGAGGCGTTCGATGAGGTG
>NZ_JAELVH010000214.1 GCF_019399235.1 Streptomyces poriferorum
GGAGCCCGGGCGTCCCACCCGTCCCCCCGTCCCCCAGTCTCACGAGGAGCGTCATGAACGACCGTCAGTGCGCCGAGGACCCCGACCCCCTTCATGCGCACCGGGCCGGAGCGCTGTTCGTTCCGGTCCGGCCGGGGCCAGTGGGCTACTGCGCGCGCCTCTTCCGTACGCCTCTCGGTGTCCGTACCGCAGTCGCCTTCACCGACGAGCCACGACTGACCCGCACCCTCGGGCGGCAGCAGGCCTGGATCAGGCTTTCCGAACCGGCGGTCCGCGCGCTCGTCGCGCCCCTGGGCGTCGTCGACCTCACCGTCGACCCACTGATGACCGCCCCCGGAGCCGGCGACCGTACGGCGGGCCCGCCGCAGCGCAACCACCGTCCCGCGCGGGACCCGCGCCCGGTCGACGCGCCACGGGCGACCGGCACACCGTCGCTGTCCGCATCGCTCTCATGACCGGAAGGGGGAACACCATGAACACCGCACTGCCCGCCCTGTCCGTTCCGACATCGGTACCGGCGATGCCGCACGCGGTCCCGGTGCCGCCGGGCAACACCGCGGCCCTCTCCGTCTGGCCGGCTTCCGCACGCCTCTCCTCCCGCGGCGATGTCGCGGTGGGAGGCGTCTCGCTCGCCGAGGCCGCCGAGCGGTTCGGGACCCCGGTCTACCTCCTCGACGAGGGCGAGGTGCGGGAACGCTGCCGCACGTATCTGCGGGCCTTCCCTGACACCGACGTCGTCTACGCGGCGAAGGCCTTCCTCTGCCGCGCCCTGCTGCGCTGGGTACGCGAGGAGGGGCTCGGCCTGGACGTCTGCTCGGCCGGTGAGCTGGAGTTCGCCGTCTCCAACGGCTTTCCGCCCGCCCGCATCGTGCTGCACGGCAACGCCAAGAGCCCTGCCGACCTGAGCGCCGCTCTGCGTCTGGGCGTCGGAAGGATCGTCATCGACAGCGCCTGGGAGATCGCCCGGCTGTCCGCGCTCGTCCCCGACGGGACCCGCCAGAAAGTGCTGGTGCGGGTGGTCCCGGGCATCAGCGCGGGCGGCCACGCCGCGATCCGTACCGGCACGGACGACCAGAAGTTCGGGCTCTCCCTCACCGACGGCAGCGCCCAGCACGCCATCGACCGGATCCTCGGCCAACCCCGCCTGGAACTGGTCGGACTCCACTGCCACATCGGCTCACAGATCACCACGGTCAAGCCCTATCTGACCGCGCTGCGACGCATGGTCGGACTGCTGGCCCAGGTCCACCGGCAGCACGGAGTCGTGCTGCCCGAGCTGGACATGGGTGGCGGGCACGCGGTCGCCTACCGGCCGGGCGAGGAACCCCTCGACATCCCGTCCCTCGGCGACCGCATCCGCCGCGAACTGGCCACGAGCTGCGCCGCCGCCAAAATCCCCGCACCCCGGCTCACCGTCGAGCCCGGCCGCGCGCTCGTGGGGCCCGCGGGCGTGGCGCTCTACCGGGTGCTCGCCGTCAAGCGGACCGGCGACCACGTCTTCGTGGCCGTGGACGGCGGAATGAGCGACAATCCGCGGCCCGCGCTGTACGGCGCCCGCTACGCGCCCCGCCTCATCGGCCGCCGCTCGACGGCCGAAACCCGCAAGGCGACCGTCGTGGGCCGGCACTGCGAGGCGGGCGACGTGCTCGCCGCCGACGCTCCGCTGCCGGGCGACATCCACCCGGGCGACCTGGTGGCCATCCCGGTCGCGGGCGCCTACCACCTCTCGATGGCGTCCAGTTACAACGCGGTCGGCCGTCCGCCCGTGGCCGCCGTCCACGAGGGCCGCGCCCGCCTGCTGATACGCCGCGAGTCCCTCGCCGACATCAACGGCCGCGACATCGGACTGTGAACCCCTGAGCCACCCCACGGAGCAGTCGGCGATCCGCCGCCGGCCACGCCGGGGCCGGGGCGCTGTCGGCCGCCCCGGCCCTCAGGTGTTCCTCGGTCAGGAGGTGGTCAACTCACCGCGGACCGTGCGGGCGGCCGCGACCAGGTTCTCCAGCGACGTCCTGGTCTCGGGCCAGCCACGGGTCTTCAGACCGCAGTCGGGATTGACCCACAGACGGGCGGCGGGAATCGCCTCCAGTCCCAGGCGGAGCAGCGCGGCGACCTCGTCCGCGTCGGGCACACGGGGGGAGTGGATGTCGTACACGCCGGGCCCGGCCTCGCGCGGGTAGCCGTGCGAGGCGAGCTCCCGGGCGACCTGCATGTGGGAGCGGGCGGCCTCCAGGCTGATGACATCGGCGTCCAGGTCGATGATGGCCTGGACGATGTCGCCGAACTCCGCGTAGCACATGTGGGTGTGGATCTGGGTCTCCGCCCGCACACCGCAGGTCGTGAGACGGAACGACTCGGTGGCCCATTCCAGGTAGGCGGAGCGGTCCTCGGCGCGCAGGGGCAGCGTCTCGCGCAGAGCGGGTTCGTCCACCTGGATGACCGAAGTGCCGCCTGCCTCCAGGTCGTCGACCTCGTCCCGCAACGCCAGGGCGACCTGCCGTGCGGTGACGCCGAGCGGCTGGTCGTCCCGGACGAACGACCAGGCCAGCATGGTGACGGGCCCCGTCAGCATGCCCTTGACCGGCCGGTCGGTGAGCGACTGGGCGTACGAGGTCCAGCGCACCGTCATCGGTCCGGTCCTGGAGATGTCGCCCGCGAGGACCGGCGGCCGGACGTAGCGGGTGCCGTAGGACTGGACCCAGCCATGCCGGGTGGCGAGATATCCGGTCAGCTGCTCGGCGAAGTACTGGACCATGTCGTTGCGTTCGGGCTCACCGTGCACCAGGACGTCGATGCCGGTCCTCTCCTGGAAGGCGATGACCTCGCCGATCTCGGCCCTGATCCGCTCCTCGTAGCCGGCCGTGCCGATCCGCCCCCTGCGCAGGTCGGCGCGGGCCGTGCGCAGCTCGGTGGTCTGCGGGAACGAACCGATGGTGGTCGTCGGCAGCAACGGCAGCCCCAGACGGGCCCGCTGAGCGGCAGCACGCTCCTCGTACGGCAGGGAGCGGCGGCCGTCGGAGCCGGTGACGGCCGCGGTCCTGGCCCGTACGGCAGGGTCGCGGGTGATCGGGGAGTTCGCACGGGAGGCCAGGTCGGCCCGGTTGACGGCGAGCTCCGCGGTGATGGCGGCGGTGCCCCGGGTCAGCGCCCTGGCCAGCGTGACGATCTCGGCGGTCTTCTGGGTGGCGAAGGCGAGCCATCGAAGGATCTGGGGGTCGATGTCCCGCTCCGCCGCGGCGTCGACCGGTACATGCAGGAGGGAGCAGGAGGCGGACACGTCGACGCGGTCGGCGAGGCCGAGGAGCGTGCCCAGGGTGGCCAGGGACTTCTCGTAGTCGTTGATCCAGATGTTGCGGCCGTTGACCACCCCGGCGACGAGCCGCTTGCCGGGGATTCCGCCCACCGAGGCCAGCGCGTGGAGATTGGCGGCCGCGGCGCCGGTGAAGTCCATGGCCAGGCCCTCGACCGGGGCGTTCGCCAGGACGGGGAGCGCTTCGCCGAGCCGGTCGAAGTAGGAAGCGACGAGGAGCCGGGGCCGGTCGGTCAGGCCGCCGAGCTCACGGTAGGCGCGGGCGGTGGCGTCCAGCTCACCCGGCGTCCTGTCCTGGACCAGGGCCGGTTCGTCCAGCTGGACCCACTCGGCTCCGGCGGCGCGCAGGTCGGCGAGCACCTCGGCGTAGACGGGCAGCAGCCGGTCCAGGAGCGTGAGCGGCTCGAAGCCGGCCGCCACCCCGGGGGCGGGCTTGGCCAGCAGCAGATACGTGACGGGACCGACGAGGACCGGCCGGGCCGTGTGCCCGAGCGCGAGGGCTTCCGTCAGCTCGGTGACCTGCTTGGTGGAGTCGGTGGTGAAGACGGTGTCGGGTCCGAGTTCGGGGACGAGGTAGTGGTAGTTGGTGTCGAACCACTTGGTCATCTCGAGCGGAGCGACGTCCTGCGTGCCGCGGGCCATCGCGAAATACCCGTCGAGCGGGTCGGACCCGGCGGCCGCCCGGTGCCGCTGCGGAACGGCGCCCACCATGACGCTGGTGTCCAGGACATGGTCGTAGTACGAGAAGTCGCCGGTCGGAACCTCGTGGACGCCGGCATCCGCCAGCCGCTTCCAGCTGGACCGGCGCAGACCGGCCGCGGTCGCCCGGAGGGCGTCGGCGGTGACCCGGCCCTTCCAGTACCCCTCGACCGCCTTCTTCAGCTCCCGGTCGGGGCCCTGGCGGGGATAGCCGTACACGGTGGCTCGTGCTGCCGCGGCTGCGGGTTCGGTGGTCATGTAACTCTCCTTCGCGAGTCGACTCCTGAACATCCCGGGCCGGGACATGGACGCGAAGGTGTGACGAACCGGACGGATCCCGTGCGCCGTCGGCGCGCGCTTCCGTGCGGTATGTACGCCGACCCGCCCACGAGGTCACCGGGATATCCGCACGCAAGGGGGGCGCGTGCGGGCAACGGGCAGGTCTTCGGACTCGCGGGCAGGTCCGCCGAAGGCGGACACCTACTGGCCGTCGCTTCCCGGACCCGGTCGGATCCAGTGCGTATGACGGCGGTCGTTCCCACTCACCGCTGCGGGGCAGTCCCGGATTTCCACCGGGTTCCCTCTTACGACGCGTCTGCCTGGCGGACAGGGCGAACCAGCTGCACGGGCCAGACTAGTGCCCCGGCAGGCAACGTCTGCCCCGCCGCGGCACTAGAGGGTGGGCCGTACCCCTGGGGACCGCGGCTCACATTGCGGAACGGGAGCCGGCGGACCGTGCATGCCGACCCGGCTCAGGCGGAAGCTGCGGTGCGGGACAGCGCGGTGCGCAACGCGAAGACGCCGAGCAGGCCGCCCGACGTGAGCCGTTGGGCCTTCATGGCGCGGGGCCGGGTGGCCAGGAACCCCGAAATCCGCGCGGCGCCCAGCATGATCAGACCGTTCACGGAGATGCCCACGATGATCTGCACCCCACCGAGCTGGAGCAGTTGTCCCCACGCCGGACCTCCCCGCGGGTCCAGGAACTGGGGCAGCAGGGCGGCGTACAGAAGGGCGATCTTGGGGTTGAGCAGGTTGGTCAGCAGCCCCATCGAGAACAGGCGGGCGTCGGAGACCGGAGGCAGATCCCCGGCCGGGTCGAAGGGCGAGCGGCCGCCCGGCTTGAGCATGCTCCAGGCGAGGTAGGCCAGGTAGGCGGCCCCGGCGAGCTTGATCACCGTGTACGCCACCGGCACGGCGGCGAACAACGCGGACAGGCCCGCGGCCGCGGCCAGCAGATAGCACACGAACCCCACAGCGGTGCCGCCGAGGCTGATCAGGCCCGCCCTGCGGCCCTGGGTGATCGCCCGGGAGGCGAGGTGGATCATGTTCGGTCCCGGAGTCAGCGCCATGCCCAGTTCGATCAGTGCCACTCCTCCAACTGCGGTCAGAGTGATCACCGGTCAACCTCCAGGTCGTTCGTCGGGTGCCTGTCACGGAGCGGAGTCACCCGGCTGTGACGGACGGGTTCGACATATGTGCCGTGCCTGTCCCGCCCGCTGGAGCATAGAGCCTGGCCGCTCGCCGACTCCACGCGCCCCAGGCCCCGTTCCCGCCCTGCTCCCCGCGGGTGCGCGTCGGCCTCAGACCGGGTAGGCGTGGGTCTGCGCCGCCTTCACCGTCGCCCAGACGCCCGCGCCCGGGTGCAGGTCGAGTTCGGCGGCGGAGGCCGTGGTCAGGTCCGCGGTGAGACGCAGCTCTCCGGTGAGGTCGGCGCGGATCTGGTCGCCGTGGGTCTCCAGACCCGCGATCTCGCACTGCCAGAGGTTGCGGGCGCTGGAGCCCGCGGGGCGGTCGCGGTGGAGGGTGACGGCGCTCGGCGGGAAGGCCACGAAGACCGGACCGGACAGGGCCTCCGTGGTGGTGGCGGCAGGGCCGTCGTCGAGGCGGACGGTGTGGCCGTCGGCCGAGCCCCGGTAGAGGTTCAGGCCGACCAGACGGGCGATGTAGTCCGTACGGGGATGACGGGCGATGTGGGACGGCGCGCCCTCCTGGACGACCCGGCCGTCCTCGACCACGACCAGACGGTCCGCCAGGACCATCGCGTCCAGCGGATCGTGCGTGACCAGGACGGCGACGGCTTCGAACTCGGCCAGATGCCGCCGGAGTTGCGACCGGACCTCCAGGCGGGTGCGGGCATCCAGCGCCGCCAGCGGCTCGTCCAGGAGCAACAGGCGCGGCCGGGTCGCCAGTGCGCGGGCCAGGGCGACACGCTGGGCCTGCCCGCCGGACAGGTTGCGTGGCTTGACGTCGACGCGGTCCGCGAGACCGAGGCGGCCGAGCCACTCCTTGGCCTCGCCACGGGCCGCGGCCTTGGCCGCCCCGTGGCAGCGTGGTCCGAAGGCCACGTTGTCCAGGGCGGTGAGGTGGGGGAACAGCAGGTAGTCCTGGAAGACGACGCCGACGGGGCGGGACTCCGGCGGCGTACGTTCCAACGCCGCTCCGTCCAGACGCAGATGGCCGTCGGTGAGTGGCGTCAGGCCGGCGAGGGCGCGCAGGGCCGTGGTCTTGCCGGCGCCGTTGGGGCCGAGCAGGGCGACGACCTCGCCGGGCGCGACGGCCAGCGCCACATCGAGGCGGAAGGTGCCGCGCTCGACGACGAGACGGGCGTCGAGGCCCTCCTGGGGCGTATCGGCGCGTGGGGTTCGGGCGGGGGGCTCGGCGGTGGTCATCCTGTTGTCATCCAACGGTCGCGCAGGCCGGCCAGCACCGCGATGGACACGGCGAGCAGGACCAGGCTGAGGGCGATGGCCGCCTCCGGGTCGCTCTGCAGCGCCAGGTACACGGCCAGCGGCATGGTCTGGGTACGGCCCGGGAAGTTGCCGGCGAAGGTGATCGTCGCGCCGAACTCGCCCAGGGCGCGGGCCCAGGCCAGGACGGCGCCGGCAGCGATGCCCGGCGCGATCAGCGGCAGCGTGACCCGGCGGAACGCGGTGAAGCGGGAGGCGCCGAGTGTGGCGGCAGCCTCCTCGAAGCGCGGATCGGCGGCGCGCAGAGTGCCCTCGACGCTGATGACGAGGAACGGCATCGCGACGAACGCCTCCGCGATCACGACCCCCGCCGTGGTGAACGGCAGGGTGATCCCGAACCAGTCGTCCAGCGTCTTCCCGACGATGCCGTTGCGCCCGAGTGCCATCAGCAGAGCCACACCGCCGACCACGGGTGGCAGGACGAGCGGCAGGGTGACAAGCGCCCGTACGAGGCCGCGCCCGGGGAACTCGACACGGGCCAGCAGCCAGGCCAGCGGCACACCGATGACCAGACTCACCGCGGTGGCGGCCGTGGCGCAGACCAGGGAAAGCCGGAGCGCCTGCCATACCTCGGCACTGGTCAGCAGCTCGGGCATGCTGGTCCACGGGGCCCGTACCAGCAGCGCGACCAGCGGCACGATCAGGAACGCCAGGCCGATCAGCGCGGGGACCAGAAGGGGCAGCGGAACACCCCGGCCGACGCCCGTTCGGACACGCCGACGCCGCGGCCCGCCCCGGCGGGGGCCGGTCGCGGCGCCGGACTTGCCGAGATCCGTCACGGCTTCAGGAACCCGGCCCCGGTCAGGACCTTCTGGCCCGCGGAGGACTGCACCAAGGCGATGAACGCCTTGGCGGCCTCGGTGTTCTGCGTGTCCTTGAGCTGGACGATCGGGTAGTCGTTGATGGCGTTCGCCGACTCGGGGAAGTCCACGCCCTCCACCTTGTCACCCGCCGCGTGCACATCGGTCCTGTACACGACGGCCGCGTCGGCCTCCTTCAGCTCGACCTTGGTCAGGGCGGACTTGACGTCCTGCTCGTACGAGACGGGCGTGAGCTCGAGACCGGCGGCGTCGATGGCCTTCTGGGCGGCGGCGCCACAGGGCACCTCCTTGTCGCACAGGACCACCTTGAGGCCGGACCGGGTGAGGTCCTTCAGGGAGGAGATCCCTTCGGGGTTGCCCGGGAGCGTGGCGATCTCCAGCTGGTTGCGGACGAAGGTGGCGGGCGTGCCGGAGGCGTCCCCGGCATCGGTGACGATCTTCATCGTCTTGGGGCTGGCCGAGGCGAAGACGTCGGCCGGGGCGCCGCCGGTGATGCTCGCGGCGAGGGAGTCGCTGCCCCCGAAGCTGAACGTCACCTTCGTACCGGGGTGCTGCTCCTCGAACTCCTCGCCCAGGGCCGTGAAGGACTCCTTGAGGGAGGCGGCGGCGAACACGGTCACCGTGCCGGACAGCCGGTCCGAGGAGCCGGATGCGGAGGAGTCCGACGCCGTCGACGAGGAATCGTCGGACGAGGAACAGGCGCTCAGGGCCAGCAGCGCGGCAACACCTGCACCGGCCACCTGAAGCGTCCGGCGGGTCCGGCGTGCGGTACGGGTCATCACGGGTCTGCTCCCTCTTGTCCTGACGGACACATCACCTGTGGTCCTGGCGGACCGTCCACGGTCTCCCGACGACCACGTCGGCCGACTTGATCACGGCAACCGCCGGAACACCCTGCGAGACGGGCCCGATCCGGTAGGTGTGCGTGCGCTGATGATAATGCCGCAGATGCGAGGGAAAAGTCTCCTGTCGCTTCGCATGAGTCCGTACAACGCTTGCCGTGGCTGGTATGTGCGTTTGTACGGTACCTGGGCCTGGGTACCGGTCAACCGGGAGGTGGTAGTCCGTGAGTCAGTCCCTCGCAACTGCCGGTACGACCACGGGACCGGTGCCGGAACTCGCCCTCACCGGCGATCTGGGCCACCCGGCACGGCTGACGGTGCCCGACCTGCTCGCCTGGCGGCAGCACGAGGCCGACGTCAGCTTCGAGTGCGCCACCAGCGGCGTCCGGCACCACCGCTTCACCGGTCCGCTGCTGCACGACGTGCTCCTGGGCGCCGGGCCCCGCTTCGACCCGGCCCGCCGCAAGGACCGCCTGCGCTTCCTGATCGCGGTGTCCGGCGCGGACGGCCACCACGCACTGCTGTCCTGGGCGGAGATCGATCCCGACTTCGGACGGGCCCGGGTGCTGCTCGCGGTCACCATCGACGACACCCCGCTGGACCGCGCGGGGCCGCAACTCGTGCTCCCGCAGGACCGCTGCGGCGCGCGGCACATCAGCGGCATCACCGCCGTACGCGTGGACGGCGGCTACACCTTGCGGGAGTGACACCGCGCCGGAGCGCGCCGCCGCACCCCACCCGCCTCACCTGCATGCGCCAGGAGGCAGGAGGGGTGCGACGGTGCCGCTTCCGCAGGCCCTCAGATGTGCCGGAAGGGGCCAGCGAGCGCCGTGACCTGCCGTGATGGGCATGTGGTAGCCGCTGACCTGCGCGAATGACCTATCGGCTCCTTCACGCCCGTGCCGGTTGACGGGGCTGGAAGTCCCAGAAGAGTCCCGGGTGTCGGCGACGGGTGAATCGTGACCCTCTGGCGGCGGATCAGAACTGACCCACCTCGTGGTCTACCGGCCAACTTGATCTTGATCGAAGGTCAGGAGAAGAGGGTGGCGGCCGTGGTCAACCTGACGAAGACCGCGGCGGCCGAGCTCAAGGCCCGCAACTCCGCGTCAACGCGGTCCTGCCGGGCTTCGTCGGGACGAACCCGGTCCGGTCGGCCCCTGTGCCCTGTCCCGCGCCGCCACCACGGCGTCGACCAGGCCGAGGCCGGCCGCCGCGTGCGCCGAGATCGCGTCGTACCAGCCGCGCAGGGCGTGGTTCACGTCGGACACGAAGTGCTGGGCGGCCGGGGCGAGCGGGCCCGCGCGGTGCACCACGCCGAACGGTGATTCGATCAGCGGCTCCGTCTCGACGACATGGGCGCCGGCGTCGCGTGCGGCGGCGCACATGCGCAGCGGCAGGAAGGCCTGGAAGCCGGAGCGCAGCACGAAGGCCAGCTGGGCGCCGCGGCTGGGCACCGTGGCGCCGGTCGTGGCCGTCACCCCGTGCGCGGTCAGCGCCGCGTGGACCGCGTCCTCCTCGTTGCGGGTGACCTGACGGCGGGCGAGCGGCAGGTCACCGAGGTCGGTCAGGGGAAGGCGGTCGACCCGTGCCGGGTGGCCCGGCGGGCGGACCAATAGGAGTCGCTGGACCCCGAGTTCGACGAAGGCCAGGTCGGCGCGGAGCTCATCGAGGGCGAGGGTGAAGCCGAGCTCGGCGTGGCCGTCGGCGACCGCCGCGACCAGTTCGTGGCGCGAGCCGACCTCGCTGATGTCGAGGCTGACCGCCGGATAGCGCCGGGTGAAGCCACCCGCCCAGGAGGCGACCGCTTCCGCCGACATGTCGGGCGTGCACATCACCGTGAGGACGCCGCCGTCGGCCTCGCGGGCGCCGCGCATCGCGTCCTGCACGGCGACCACGTCGTCCAGGACCCGCCGGGCCAGCGGAACCAGCTGCCGCCCCGCCGACGTGGGGGCCAGCCGCCGCGCGGTGCGGTGGAACAGCTCGACCTTCAGCGTCCGCTCCAGCGCCTTGATCGAGGCGGAGACAGTGGGCTGTGACAGATACAGGCGCTCGGCCGCGCGGCCGAGGCCGCCGTGGTCGACCACGGCCAAGAAGTGTTCCAGCTGCCTCAGTTCCATCCTGCCTCCCGGTAGCTCCCGCTCGACGGCCGGCCCCGGCGGGCTATGCGCCAGGGGCCGGCCCACGGGTGACACGGTACGTGTCGGGCAGGGTGCCGTCCCGTCCCACCTGCCGGTTCACGGCCCGGCCGAGGTTGCGCTCGTGCACCGGGGACGACCCTTCGTAGATCCGCAGCGCCCGTACGTCGCGCCACATGCGCGGGACGGGATGGTCGCCGACGATGCCCTCGCCACCCAGGAGCTGAACGCACCGGTCGGCGATGCGGCCCGCAGCCTCCGAGGCGAAGAGCTTGGCCGCGGCGATGCGGTGGCGGGGCACCGACCCGGTGTCGAAGGCGCGGGCCGCGTCCATGGTGAGGGAGCGGGCCGCCTCCAGGTCGGCGTAGCAGCGGCCGAGATCGCCCTGAACGGCGCCGATTTCGGCGAGCGGGGCCCCGAACTGTTCACGGGCGCCGAGATGACGCGCGGTCTCCTCCAGCATGCGGGTGGCCTGGCCGACACAGGTCGCGGCGACGTGCAGGCGGGCGTGGTTGATGCCGCGCAGCGCGGCCGCGAACCCGGTGCCCGTCGCCCCGCCGAGCAGCGCGTCGTCGCCGACCCGCACCTCGGTCAGGTCGATCTCGGCGACGGGCGCCTCGGCGTGCCCGTTCATCCGGGACGGCAGCCGTGTCGTCACACCGTCGGTGGCGTGCGGGACGAGGAACGCGGAGACCCCGGCGGCACCTTCCGACACCTCGCCGGTCCGGGCGAACACGATCAGCTCGTCCGCCCAGTGGGCGTTGGTGATGTACCGCTTGTGCCCGTCGATGACCCAGCCGTCACCGCTGCGGCGGGCGGTGGTGGCCAGCGAGGCAGCGTCGGATCCGGCGCCCGGCTCGGTCAGCGCGAACGCGGTGACGTGCTCGCCGGCCGCCATCCTCGGCAACCGGGACTCGCGCTGCGCGTCGGTGCCGTGGTCGAGGATCGCCTGGGAGCACAAGCCGATCACGGTGGAGAACCGGGACCGGTAGACGCAGGACGCTCGGGTGAACTCCAGCGTGAGCAGCACCTGTTGGGTCATCGACCATTCCAGGCCGCCCAGTCGGCGGGGGATGGAGATCGCGAACAGGCCGTCGCGGGCGAGGGCGTCGAGCACATGGCCGGGCACCGTGCCCGCCTCCACCATCTCGTGTTCGGCGGGGATGAGGACGTCGTCGGTGAGAGCGGCCACCCGCTTCAGGTACGCGTCGAAGTCGAGGCCGTGGACCTCAGGGTCGATCATGATGCTGCTGTCTCCTTGTGAGGGGTGAAGGGGCCGACGACGGTGCCGTTCGCGGCCAGGGCGGTGATCTGCGCTTCGGTGCGGCCGAGTTCGGCCAGGACGGCGTGGGTGTGCTCACCCACCTCGGGTGCGGGCGGGGTGATCGCGGACCGGCGGCCGTCCAGGGAGAACGGGGTGGTGGGTGCGGTGCCGCCGTCCCCGCACCGGGCGATCAGGCCGGAGGCCCGTACGTCGGGGTCGTCGACGACCTCGTCGAAGCGGCGTACGGACCCGCACACGATGCCCGCCGTGCGCAGCAGGGCGAGCGCCTCGTCGCGGTCGAGACGGCCGAGCGTCGCGTGCAGCATGTCGAGCAGCTCCTGACGGTGGGCGACGCGGGCCTGATTGGACGCGAAACGAGGGTCGTCGGCGAGTTCGGGGCGGTCGATGGCCCGGCACAGCGCGGCGAACTTCGACGGTGTGTACGCGGAGACGACGAGCGCCCCGCCGTCCCGGGTGCGGACCAGATCAGCGGCGGGTGCGGCGAGGGCCTGTCCATTGCCGCGCCGCCGGGGCACGTCGCCACTGAGTTCGTACTCGGCCCAGGTCGCCGCCTGCGCGTGCACCACGGCCTCCATGAGCGAGGTCTCCACGATCCCGCCCCGCCCGGTGGCCGCACGGCGCACGAGCGCGGCGAGCACTCCGGAGGTGAGCGCCTGGGCGGCGAGCACGTCGGCGACGGGGAATCCCACCCGCTGCGGATCGCCGTCGGCCGCGCCCGTCAGGTCCATGACGGCGAACTCGGCCTGCGCCGCGATGTCCAGGCCGACGCGGTACGCGGACGGGCCGCGTGTGCCGAACCCGGTGACGAAGCCGTAGACGAGCCGGGGATGCCGGCCGAGCAGCGACTCGGGGCCGAGCCCGAGACGTTCGCTGACGCCGTGGCGGAAGTTGTGCAGGAGCACGTCGGCGGAAGCGAGAAGATCCCGCACGATCGCCTGCCCCGCGGGGGTGCGCAGGTCGACTGCGATGCTGCGCTTGCCGCGGTTGTTGGCGCGGACCATGGCGGTCCCGAAGTGACCGATGCCGCGCGCCTGGTCACCGGTGGGCGGTTCCACCTTGATGACGTCGGCGCCGAGGTCGGCCAGGTTCTGTCCGGCGCCGGGAGCGGCGATGTACTGCCCGAAGTCGATGACGCGCAGACCGTTCAGGGGCTCGTTCACCGGGTGGCCTCCGCGGGGGCGGAGCGGCGGCGCGCGGTCTCGTCGAGCAGCACCGCACGTGAGCGTGCCGGGTCGAGCAGCAGCCCGCCGGCGACGGCGAAGACGCAGATGGTGATGCCGACGACCAGGAACCCGTGCGCGTACCCCTGGGAGGCGGTGTCGGCGGCGTCCACGATCACGCCGAGCAGCCAGGGAGCGACGATCCCGGCGACGCTGTAGACGGCGATGATGCAGCCGAAGAACCCGGGCCGGTGCCTGCGGGGCAGGAAGTCGGCGGCGCCCGCGAATGCGACGGAGAAGGCCACGCTGTTGATGGAGAACGCAGCGACGACCAGAGCCAACTGCAGACCACCCGGGGATATTTGAGTAAAGGCGATCATGGCAAGGCCCGCGAAGCAGAGGCAGCCCATGGTCAGCAGCCCCCGCGCGGCCCGCGCCGAACGGCCGGCGCGCAGCATCCGCCCCGACACCAGGCCCGCCCCCAGCAGCACCACGATCGCAAGGCCGTACGGAAGCGTGGCGAGCAGGCCGACGGTCTCACGGGAGTAGCCCATGCCGTCATGGAGGAAGGACGGCAGCCAGGAAACCTTGAGCGAGGAGATCAGGTACCCGGCGAAGGAGAGGAGGGCAAGGCCCCAGAAACTGCCGGTGCGCAGAAGCGCGGTGAGGGGGACCTCGATGTCGGCGTTGGGGTCGGGTACGTCCGCGGCCCGGTCTTGCGCGGCCACGCCGGGCTCGCGGCGCGTCACCAGCAGCCAGACCATCGTCCACACCAGACCCGCGACGGTCAGCACGGCGAACGCCGCGTGCCAGGTCCACGTCACCAGGACCCAGGTGAGGACGGGTGTGGCCACGAGCGGACCCACCGAGGACCCGGAATTGACCACAGCTCCCGCGAAGGCACGCCGCTCGGCCGGGAAGCGGTCGGCGACGACCGACTGGCACAGCGCGTGCGCGGGCCCCTCGAAGAAGCCGAGCACCATCCGGGAGGCGATCACCACGGTCACCGTGGTGGGCACGGTCAGCGGCGTCATGCTCGCGACCCAGGCGAGCATCAGCCCGGCTGCTGACCAGCGCCAGCCGATCCGCCGGAAGAACACCGCGAGGATCACAGCCCCGGCGGCGAAGAGCCAGAAGAACGCGCTCGACATGAGGCCGTACTGGCTCGCCGTGAGCCCTAGATGTTCTGTCCACGGAGGTTGGGTGCGGTGACAGTGATCACCGTCTGGGGATCTTGAACGAGTGAGGGCCTTCCGGGTTCGGTGTGGATTGC
>NZ_JAELVH010000215.1 GCF_019399235.1 Streptomyces poriferorum
GCACGCCCCCGTGGGCGAGGAGGACGACGTCTCGCTCGGCGACCTCATCGAGGACGGGGACGCCGCGTCCCCGGTGGAGTCCGCGGCCTTCCTGCTGCTGCGCGAACACCTGGAGGCGGTGCTCTCCACCCTCAACGAGCGCGAACGCAAGGTGGTCCAGCTGCGCTACGGGCTGGCCGACGGGCGCCCGCGCACCCTGGAGGAGATAGGGCGGATCTTCGGCGTGACCCGCGAACGCATCCGGCAGATCGAGTCCAAGACCCTCAACAAACTGCGGGACCACGCCTTCGCCGACCAGCTCCGCGGCTACCTGGACTGACGCGCACGCGCATCGGCCCAGGCAGCCGCGGAAAGTACCGCCGGCCGGCCGGCTAGTGCCGTGGCAGGCAAAGTTCGCCCCGCCGCGGCACTAGTCGACCTCGGCGACCGCCTGCGCGAACTGCGCCGCGTACAGCCGGGCATACGCGCCGTGCGCCTCCAGCAGCTCGTCGTGCGTGCCCTGCTCGACGATCGACCCGTTCTCCATCACCAGGATGACGTCGGCGTCCCGGATGGTGGAGAGCCGGTGCGCGATCACGAAGCTCGTACGGCCGTGCGCGAGACCGGCCATCGCCTTCTGGATCAGCACCTCGGTACGGGTGTCGACGGAGCTGGTCGCCTCGTCGAGCACCAGTATCACCGGGTCGGACAGGAACGCCCGCGCGATGGTGATCAGCTGCTTCTCGCCGGCGCTGACACCGGAGCCCTCGTCGTCGATCACCGTGTCGTAACCGTCGGGCAGGGTGCGGATGAAGCGGTCGGCGTGGGCCGCCCGCGCCGCCTCCTCGACCTGCTCCCGGGTGACGTCGCCGGACGCGCCGTAGGCGATGTTCTCCGCGATGGTCCCGCCGAACAGCCAGGTGTCCTGGAGGACCATGCCGATGCCCGAGCGCAGGTCGTCGCGCGACATCTTCGCGATGTCGACCCCGTCGAGGGCGATCCGGCCCCCGGTCACCTCGTAGAACCGCATCAGGAGGTTGACCAGCGTCGTCTTGCCGGCGCCGGTCGGGCCGACGATCGCGACCGTGTGGCCCGGCTCGACGCTCAGCGAGAGGTCCTCGATGAGCGGCTTCTCCGGGTCGTAGCGGAACGACACGTTCTCCAGGGACACGCTGCCGCGCAGCTCCCCGGGGAACTCGCCCTCGCCCTTCGACGGGTCGGCGTCCTGCTCCTCGGCGTCCAGCAGCTCGAAGATCCGTTCCGCCGAGGCGATCCCGGACTGCACCAGGTTCGCCATCGAGGCGACCTGGGTCAGCGGCATGGAGAACTGCCGCGAGTACTGGATGAAGGCCTGCACATCACCGATCGACAGCGCGCCCGAGGCGACCCGCAGCCCGCCGACGACGGCGATCAGCACATAGTTCAGGTTCGACACGAACATCATCAGCGGCTGCATGATCCCGCTGTTGAACTGCGCCTTGAACCCAGCCTCGTACAGCGCCTCGTTCTGCTCGGCGAAGTCCCGCGCCGACTCGTCCTGCCGCCCGAAGACCTTCACCAGGGTGTGCCCGGTGTACATCTCCTCGATGTGGGCGTTGAGCTTGCCCGTCACCTTCCACTGCTGGACGAACTGCGGCTGCGAACGCTTGCCGACCTTCGCCGCCACGACCACCGACAGCGGCACCGTCACCAGCGCGACCAGCGCCAGCAGCGGCGAGATCCAGAACATCATCACGAGCACGCCGACGATGGTCAGCAGCGAGTTGATCAGCTGCCCCATCGTCTGCTGCATCGTCTGGGAGATGTTGTCGATGTCGTTCGTCGCCCGGCTCAGCACCTCGCCGCGCTTGGCCCGGTCGAAGTACGACAGCGGCAGCCGCGACAGCTTCGTCTGGATGTCCTCACGCAGCTGGAACACGACCCGGTTGATCACCCGGATCGACAGCCGCGTCGACACCAGCATCAGCAGCCCCGCACCGACGTACACGGCCAGTGCCACGAGCAGCACCCGGCCGATCGCGTCGAAGTCCATGCCCTGCCCCGGGGTGAAGTCCACCTTGGAGAGCATGTCGGCCAGACCGCTGTTGCCCTTGCGCAGGCCCTCGACGGCCTGCTCCTTCGTCGTCCCCGCGTCCATCCCCCGGCCGACGACTCCGGCGAACACCAGGTCGGTGGCCTTGCCGAGGATCTTCGGGCCGACCACCGACAGCGCCACGCTCAGCGCGACGGCCACCAGCATCACGTACAGGGTGGCCTTCTCCGCCGCGAAGCGCTTCAGCAGCCGCTTCGACGAGCCCTTGAAGTCCATGGACCGGTCGGTCGGAGCCCCGCCCGCCATCATGCGTCCGCCAGGCCCGGCCATTACGCGGCCTCCGCTTCCGTCAGCTGGGAGAGAACGATCTCCCGGTATGTCTCATTGCCGTCCATCAGTTCGTGGTGGCTGCCGGAACCGACGACGCGGCCCTCGTCCAGCACCAGGATCCGGTCGGCGTCACGGATGGTCGACACCCGCTGCGCGACGATCACCACCGTCGCCCCCCGCGTCTCCCGCAGCAGCGCCGCACGCAGCGCCGCGTCCGTGGCGTAGTCCAGCGCCGAGAAGGAGTCGTCGAAGAGGTAGATCTCCGGCCGCTGCACCAGCGTCCGGGCGATCGAGAGCCGCTGCCGCTGCCCGCCGGAGACATTGGTGCCGCCCTGCGCGATCGGTGCGTCGAGCCCGTGCTCCAGCGCCTCGACGAACTCCTTGGCCTGCGCGGTCTCCAGCGCGTGCCACAGCTCCTCGTCGGTCGCGTCCGGGTTCCCGTACCGCAGATTCGTCGCGACCGTCCCGGAGAACAGGTACGGCTTCTGCGGGACCAGGCTCACGGTCTTCGCCAGCAGAACCGGATCCAGCGTCCGCACGTCCGTCCCGTCGACCAGCACCTGGCCGTCCGTCACGTCGAACAGCCGCGGTACGAGTCCGAGCAGCGTCGACTTCCCGCTGCCCGTCGACCCGATGATCGCGGTCGTCTCGCCGGCCCGCGCCACCAGGTCCACGGAGCGCAGCACCGGCTCCTCGGCACCGGGGTAGCGGAAGTCCGCACCGCGTACCTCCAGATGCCCTTGGACCGTGAGCTCCCGCACCGGGTTCACCGGCGGCACCACGGAGGACTCGGTCTCCAGGACCTCCTGGATGCGCTCGGCGCACACCTCGGCGCGCGGCACCATCATGAACATGAAGGTGGCCATCATCACCGACATGACGATCTGCATCAGATAGGAGAGGAACGCGGTCAGCGCGCCGATCTCCATCCCGCCGCTGTCGATCCGGTGCGCACCGAACCAGACGACGGCGATCGACGACACGTTCACGACCGTCATCACGGTCGGGAACATCAGTGCCATCAGCCGGCCCGTGGACAGCGCCACGTCCGTCAGCTCGGTGTTGGCGCCCCGGAAGCGCTCCTCCTCGTAGCCGTCCCGCACGAACGCGCGGATGACACGGTTGCCGGTGATCTGCTCGCGCAGCACCCGGTTCACCGTGTCGAGGCGCTCCTGCATCGTGCGGAACAGCGGACGCATCTTCCGCACGATCAGGCTCACCGCGACGCCGAGGACCGGCACCACCGCGAGCAGCACCGCGGACAGCGGGACGTCCTGGCCGAGCGCCATGATGATGCCGCCGACACACATGATCGGCGCCGACACCATCAGCGTGAACGTCATCAGGGCCAGCATCTGGACCTGCTGCACGTCGTTGGTCGTACGGGTGATCAGCGAGGGAGCGCCGAACCGGCCGAGCTCGCGCGCGGAGAACGACTGCACCCGGTCGAAGACCGAGGCCCGTACGTCGCGCCCGAGCGCGGACGCGGTGCGGGCTCCGATGTAGACGGCCCCGATGTTGCAGACCACCTGGGCGATGCTGACGACGATCATGACGCCGCCGTACTGGACGATGTAGCCCGTGTCCCCCTGCACGACACCGTTGTCAATGATGTCCGCGTTGAGGGTGGGCAGATAGAGAGTGGCGCAGGTCTGCAGCAGCTGGAAGACGACCAGCAGTGCGATCGGTTTCTTGTACGGGCGGAGATAGGCCCGCAGGAGTTTTATGAGCACGCGTGTCTCTCGGAGTCGGCGAGGTCGGGAGTCGACCCATTTTCGGGTACCGCCCACCGGGACAGCGAACGTTTTTATTCAAGTCCAGGTCAAAAAACAGACCGGGTCCATAATTCTTTGGTCCGGACCACGCCGCCGGCCCGGACGCGTCACCGAGAGCACTCGCCTCAACGCACGGCGTCGAACGCCCCCGGATGGATCTGGTCCCGCGTCGCCACGTACTGCTGGCGCACCGCCTGTCCGACCGGCAGCTCCTCGCCGGGCTCCAGCACCTGCGCCGCGGCACCCTGCCACGCCGGGGGAGTGCGCCCGTCCAGCGTTCCCTGCGAGACACCCAGGGCCCAGGTCGCCTGCCGGGCCGCACCCAGCGCCGCGTACTGGGCCGGCTGCGGCACGACCACCTGGGTACCCAGCAGCATGGGCGCCAGACCCTGTACGGCCGGCAGCTCCGCGGCGGCGCCCAGCAGGAACACCCGCCGCACCTCCACCCCGCGGCCGCGCAGCACGTCCAGCGCGTCGGCCAGTGAGCACAGCATTCCCTCGAACGCCGCCCGCGCCAGATGCTCCGGCTTCATCGACTCGCGCCGCAGCCCGCTCAGCGTCCCGGCGGTGTGCGGCAGATCCGGGGTGCGCTCGCCCTCCAGATACGGCAGGAGCACGAGCCCCGAGGCGCCAGGCGTCGACTTCAGCGCCAGCGCCGACAGCTCCTCCAGCCCGTCGAGCCCCAGCATCTCGGCGGTGCCGCGCAGTGCGCGTACCGCGTTCGACGTGTGGACCACCGGCAGATGCATCCCGGTGGCATCGGCGAAGGAGGTGATCATCCCGGTCGGGTCCGCCAGTGCTTCGTGGTGCACCGCCATCACCGAACCCGACGCCCCCAGCGACACCACCGCGTCACCGACCGCGACCCCGAGCCCGAACGCCGCAGCCATCGTCTCGCCCGTACCCGCCGAGATCAGCAGCCCCTCGGGCGTCGTCCCCGCCGCGTCGGACGGTCCGAGCACCTCCGGCAGCGCGGCCTGGCGCCCGAGCGCGAGCTCGACCAGATCCGGCCGGTACGACCCGCTGCCCGCCGACCAGTAACCCGTACCCGACGCGGCGCCCCGGTCGGTGGTCCGCCGGGCCGGCCGGCCCAGCAGCTGCCACACCAGCCAGTCGTGCGGCTGGAGCACCGCGGCGACCCGCTGCGCCAGATCCGGCTCGGTCCGCGCCAGCCACCGCAGCTTCGCCACGGGCTGCGCCGCCTGCGGCACCGCCCCGACCGCCTCGGCCCACGCCTGCCGCCCGCCCAGCCCGTCGATCAGATCGGCCGCGGCGACCTGCGCCCGCCGGTCGTTGCCGAGCAGCGCGGGGCGTACGAGATTGCCCTGGTGGTCCAGCGGCACGAGCCCGTGCTGCTGGGCCGACACCCCGATGGCCTGCACTCCTTCGAGCAGGCCGCCGGCGGCGGCCTCACCGAGTGAGAGCAGCCACGCCTGAGGGTCGACCTCGGTGGCCTTCGCGTCGACGGGATGTGCGGCGTATCCCTGACGCAGTACGGCACCCGTGTCCGTATCGCAGACCACGATGTGCGTGAAGGCGGATGAACTGTCCAAGCCGGCGACTATGCCCATACATGGATTCTGCCGCACCCCCGGAGGTTTCCCGACCGGTGGTGCGGCAGATGTCGATGTGACGACGGGGGCTCAGGTGTTCGTCGTTCCCCAGTCGTCCTCACCGTTCGCCCCGCGCCCGCGCATCGACCGCACCCGGTCCGACACCGACGCCGGCATCTTGTCGCCGACCTTCTCCTCGACCGCGTGGTACGCCTTCCCCGCGAACTGGCGGCCGCTCTGGGCCGCCGTCTCGCAGGTATTGCGCACGGCCGGGTTCTGGGCGAACTGACGTGCGGACTTCTTCAGCTGCTCGTAACGCTCGCGCCCGGCACGCGTGCCGAGCACGTAACCGAGGGCCACTCCGGCGATGAACGTGAGCCGGTACCGCATGGCTGCCACCCTTCCTTCGCTCCGTGCGACGTGTGCTGCTCGCCTACCCGCAGGCGCCCGAGATCACCCCGGGCGATACCGATTGGCAAAGCACCCCCCTGCTTGCGCTAATGTATGTGTCGCAGCGAACGCGCGCCGCCCGGCAGTAGCCAGGGAGGTGCGTTCGAGGCAAAACGCAGCAATCCCCTGTAGCTCAATTGGCAGAGCAGCCGGCTGTTAACCGGCAGGTTACTGGTTCGAGTCCAGTCGGGGGAGCGCGATCCCCTGTAGCTCAATTGGCAGAGCATTCGGCTGTTAACCGGAGGGTTACTGGTTCGAGTCCAGTCGGGGGAGCGGAACGGAAGAGGGCCCTGCGGGGTCCTTTTTCGTGTGCCCGGTCCGGGTCCGCGAGGAGTCCGCCGCAGTGATGCCGGTGGGGCTCGAGTGACTCTTTCGCGTCAACTTCGCGTCAGCCGGAACCGGGCGTCGAGCAGCGCGGTCTTCATGGTCATGAGTAGCCGGGCAACCGGAGCGAGAGATCGTATGACCGGCTATGCTGCGGCAGACGGCGCGCACACATGTACGCGCCACGCCGAAAAGGGGCGGTAGCTCAGCCGGTTAGAGCAGCGGACTCATAATCCGTCGGCCGTGGGTTCGAGTCCCACCCGCCCCACCGAGCGCCCCCGGGCAGAATCGTTTTGACCTGGGGGAAGCGTTCCTCGGTGGCGTTCTGCACGGGGTGGACGCCTGGAGCCCCGCGTGCGAAAAGTCCGCCGCGGTCCTGAAGCCGATGGCGGCGCCGAGTGCGCCGAGCCGGCGCCCGCGCGGATCCCGCGCCCGCGAGCTGCGTGCCGGGTGTCGTTTCCCGGTACCGACTCCCCGAGCCCTCACCGGTGTTCACCCGTGGCATCGCCATGGCTGCCGGACCGGCCAAAGGCGTGCTCTGACACCCGCGTGCTCCTTGACGTCCCATGCGGGTGGGGCGGGTGCGGCAGCGGCGGTCGTTTCGGTGAGCGACAGGGGCGGCAGGCGGATAGATACGTGAATAGGGCACCTATATCATCAGGTGAAGTCATCGGTTGATGACATCGTCCGGTGACAGGAGATCCGCCTCGTGCATCCGACAGCTTCCCCCGCTTCCTCTCCCTGGCGACAACGCGCACTCGTCCCCGTGCTGGTCTCCCTCTGCATGCTGGTCGCGATCATCAGCAGCCTCGGGGCGCCGCTGATCCCGACGATCGCCGCCGTGGACCACGTATCCGTGTCCGACGCGCAGTGGTCGCTCACGGTCACGATGCTCGTCGGGGCCGTCGCGACTCCGACCATGGGGCGCCTGGGGGACGGCCCTCATCGCAAGAAGGTGATCCTGACGGGTCTGGGCGTGGTGAGCGCCGGGAGCCTGCTGGCCGCCCTTCCGCTGGGGTTCGCCTGCCTCATCGTGGGGCGGGCGCTGCAGGGTGTGGGCATGGGACTGGTGCCGCTGGCTATCGCCACCGCACGCGACTCCGTGCCGCCGCAGCGAGCCCGGTCGGCGCTGTCGACGCTGTCGCTGACCACGGCGGCCGGTGTCGGAATCGGTTACCCGGTCACCGGACTGCTCGCCCAGACCCTCGGGATGTACGCGGGCTTCTGGTTCGCCGTGATCGCCACCGTCCTGGCCTTCGCCGCCGCCGCGCTCGTCCTGCCGAAGACCCCGCAGCGTCCGGCGCACCCCATGGACGTGCCGGGGGCGCTGCTCCTGGCCTTCGGCATGGGCGGACTTCTGTTCGCCCTCACCGAGGGAGAGAACTGGGGGTGGGGGTCGCCCCGGCTCCTGGTGCTCGGGACCGTTTCCCTGCTCGTGCTGCTCGGCTGGGCGCTGCACGGGCTGCGTACCGCTCATCCGCTGGTGGATCTCCGCCTGATCCGGGACCGTACGGTCTTCGCCGCGCACCTGACCACGATGATGGGCGGCATAGGCATGTACCTGTTGATCTCCCTCGTGACCCGGTACGTGCAGACCCCGTCGAGCGCCGGCTACGGGCTGGGGGCCTCGGTCGTGGTCACCGGTCTGATCCTGGTGCCGTTCTCGGTGGGCAGTCTGGCGGCCGGCCGCGTGGTGCGGATCCTGGTCCGCACCCAGACGCCCGTGCGACTGCTGCCGGTGAGCTGCCTGCTGTCCCTCGCGGCTCTGCTGACCTTCGTGTTCGCCCATGGCCATCTGTGGCAGATCTTCGTCACGATGGCCCTGGCCGGGCTCGGTGTCGGCGTGAACTTCGCGGTGACGCCGGGACTCGTCGTGGCGAGCGTCCCCGCGCACGAGACGGGCAGCGCCATGAGTTTCAATCAGGTGGTGAAATACATCGGCTACTCGGCCGGCAGCGCGCTGAGCGCCGTGATCCTCCAGGCCGCCACCTCTCCCGGACAGGGGTTTCCCCCCGAGAGCGGATACCGCACGGCCGGGCTGACGGGCTGCGCGGTCTGGGCCGCCACGGCTGTGACCGGCTACGTGCTGATCCGCACCGGGCTGCGGAGCGGGACGCGGGTACGGGACACGCGCCCCGCGGCGGCCGACGTGGGCGCGGAGAGCGAGGGCCTCGTTCCCGGAGTCGGGACACCGCGATGAGCGGCGAGGCGCCGGGGCGCCGGCGGGACGCGGCGCGCAGCCGTGAACGCCTGCTGACAGCGGCGAGCGAACTGTTCGGGGAGCGGGGTTTCGACCGCACCACCATCCGGGACATCGGCCGGCGGGCGGGCGTGGACCCGACGCTGATCGCCCGCTACTTCGGCAGCAAGACCCTCCTGTACATCGCCGCGCTCCAGGCGGAAGCGGGCGAGGCGGCCTTCGCCGACCTGTACGAGGACGAGCGGCTGCGCGAGGTCTTCGACCGGGCCGACCGCCGCGGCCCCGTCCCCCTGCTCCAGGTCGCGGTGCGGCCCCTGGACGACCCGGCGGCTCAGGAGGCCACACGGGCCGCGTTGCACACCCGCCTCGTCGAGCCCCTCCACGAGCGCTTCGTCCGTGAGGGGACGGACCGGCCGCGGCTGCGCGCCGAGCTGGTGGCGGCCGCGATGACCGGGGTCCTGCTGGGCCGTCACTCCGGAGCCTTCGACGAGCTGGCCGCCGCCGATCCCGGCGACCTGATCGACCTGCTCCGGGGCACCCTCCTGAGCGAGGACCAAGGGCGCCACCCGCGGTGCAGAGCGCCGGACTGACCGGCGCCACCTCTTCCGGCCGTCGGCAGACCGCCTCGGCCGGGCCCGTGGCCGTGGTCCCAGGACCGTGCCGCAGCCCGGTCGCTACGATGCGCCGTGACCGAAACGACCGAACCCGATGTACCCCGCACCCGAATATTCGCCGACCTGACCCCGCTGCGAACCTCCCCCGACTACCGGCGGCTCTGGTTCGGGAACACGGTCTCCTGGGTCGGGCAGGGCATGACGTCGCTCGCCGTCTCGCTCCAGGTGTACGACCTCACCGGCTCCGCCTTCTCCGTCGGACTCATCGGGTTCTGCTCGCTCGTGCCGCTGGTCGTCTTCGGGCTGTACGGCGGAGCCGTCGCCGACACCGTCGACCGGCGCAAGCTGGGGCTGGCCAGCGCCTTCGGGTCGTTCCTGCTCTCGGCGGGGCTCGTGGCGTCCACCGTGGCCGGGGTCGAGCAGGTCGGGCTGCTGTACGGGGTCGTCGCCCTCCAGGCCGTCTGCTTCGCGCTCAACTCGCCCGCCCGCAGCTCGATGATCGCCCGGCTGCTGCCGGCCGAGCAGCTGCCCGCGGCGAACGCGCTGACCTCGATGACCAGCACCACGGGCATGCTCGTCGGACCGATGCTCGGCGGGCTCATCGTCGGCTGGTGGGGGTACCGGGCCGCGTACGGAGTCGACGCGATCACCTTCACGGCCTCGCTGTACGCGATGTGGCGGCTGCCCTCGATGCTGCCGGAACGGGGCGAGGAGAAGGCCGGGGACAGGAAACGTGCCTCCGTCAAGGACGGGCTGCGATTCCTCGGGTCCCGGCCCAACCTGCGGATGACGTTCTTCACCGACCTGTGCGCCATGGTGCTCGCCCAGCCGCGCGCGCTGTTCCCCGTCGTCGCCGGGCTCTGGTACGGGGGTGACGCGAAGACCACCGGGCTGCTGGTCGCCGCCCCGGCGCTCGGGGCGCTGCTGGGCGGAGTGTTCTCCGGCTGGCTCGGGCGGATCCGGCGGCAGGGGCTCACGGTGCTGTTCGCCGTCGCGGGCTGGGGCACCGCCATCGCCGTGTTCGGCCTGACCCGCCAGCTGTGGCTCGGGCTGGTCTTCCTGGCCCTCGCGGGCGCCGCCGACACCACGTCCATGGTCTTCCGCAACACGATGCTCCAGGCCGCCGTGCCCGACGAGATGCGGGGCCGGCTCCAGGGCGTCTTCATCGTCGTGGTGGCGGGTGGCCCGCGGCTCGGGGACTTCCTGGCCGGATCCGTCGCCGACCTGGCGTCCCCGGGCCTCGCTGTGACCGGCGGCGGGATCGCGTGTGTGGCCGCGGTGGTACTGCTGGCGCTGCGGTGGCCCGGGTTCGCGCGCTACGACGCGCGCGAACCGGAGGCCTGATCCGGCGGAGCGGGGCGAACGATCAGGAGACGTCCTCGATCTCGGGCATGTCGCCCCCGGTCGTCGTCCCGTCGATCAGCGAGAACGCGGCGCCCTGCGGGTCGGTCAGCGCGGCGAAGCGGCCGAACGGCATGGTCATCGGGCCGAACCGGAGTTCCGCCCCGAGTGACTTCGCCTTCTCCACCGCAGCGTCGCAGTCCGCCACGGTGAAGTACACGTTCAGATACGACGGCACCTCGGGCGGGAACTCCTCCGTCATCTTCATCCGGCCGAGCACGGGGTCCGAGCCCAGGTCGTACAGCGTGAAGTCGACCGCGTCGTCGACCATGCGCTTGACCCCGTACCCGAAGACCGCCGGGAAGAACGCGTCCGCCTTAGCCGGCTCCCGGGTGAAGATCTCGGCCCAGGCGTACGCGCCGGGCACCGTCCGCGCCTCGAAGCCCTCGTGGGCGCCCGCCTGCCACACCCCGAACGCCGCGCCGCCCGGGTCGCTCGCCAGCACCATCGTCCCGAACTCACCGACCCGCATCGGCTCCACCAGGACCGTACCGCCGTTCTCGCGGACCTTGGCCGCGGTGGCCGCCGCGTCCGGCGAGGCGAGGTACAGACACCAGGCGGGCGGCGCGTCCTGGCCGGGCATGGGCGGGGACAGGGCGGCGACCGCCTTGCCGTCCACGTAGGCCTGCGTGTAGTTGCCGTACTCGGGCAGCGACTCGCCGTACGTCCAGCCCAGCACCTCACCGTAGAAGCGCTTCGCGCCCTCCAGGTCGCCGAACGTCGCGTCGGCCCAGCAGGGTGTGCCCTTCGGCTCTGCGGCCATGACCGGTCATCTCCTCACGTGGGAACGGGCCCCTCTGCCACGCTAGCCACCCCTCGCCCCTCCTGCGCGCCGGACGGGCACGAGTCACTGTCCCGGCGGATCCCGTCGTACGACCGAGCGGGCGATGCCGAGGTCCACCAGGTCCTGCGGGCGCAGCCGCAGCTGGCCGGCCGTGGCGTGCACCTGGTCCGGGGAGCGCTTGAGGATCGCCGCGGCGAGCTCCGGGGCGATGACGGAGAAGTAGCTGTCCGCGGTGACGTGGGTGTTGTCCGGCGATGCCAGGGCCAGCGCCCCGCCCGAGCCGCCCTCGCCGATCACCAGCGTCGTGACGGGGACCCGTGCCGCCGCTATCGCCGCGAAGGCGTCGGCGATGGCCGCGCCCGCACCGGCGCGCTCCGCCGCCGCGTCGTTGGCCGCGCCCGGGGTGTCGACCAGGGTGAGGACCGGGACCCCGAGCCGGTCGGCCAGCCGGATCACCCGGGCCGCGGTGCGGTAACCGGCCGGGCGGGTCGCGGTTCCGCACTGCGCCACATACGCGACGGGCTCCCCGTCGTGCAGCCCGAACCCGCACAGCAGCCCCGGATCCGTGCCCCCGCAGCGGTCGCCGCTCAGCGGGAGCCGCACGGTGAAATAAGCGTCCAGATACGCCTCGGCGTGCGGCCGGGACGCGGACCGGGCCCGGAGCACCGCGTCCCAGCCGGTCCGGGGGAGCCCGGCCGAGGAG
>NZ_JAELVH010000216.1 GCF_019399235.1 Streptomyces poriferorum
GGGTCCTTCCCGGACCACCGGCGGCTGGGGGCTGACGGCGCAGGTGGGCGGGCTGCTCGCCCGGCGGCCGCGGGGCCGCTTTGCGGCGGCGGGCGGTCGACGGCGCCGTACGGGCGGCGTCGCGGCGGGCCCGGCCCTCGGCCTTGGCCTGGTCGGCGGGCATCGTACGGCGGAACTCCGCCTCCTGGGCGAGCCGGTCGGCACGGGCCGCGACCGCGTCGACGCGGCGAGCGAGGCCCTGAGCGCGGGACTGCTCGGCGTCACGGCGGGCGCGGCCCTCGTCCTGGTCGCCGCGCTGAGCGTCGGCCAGGAGCTGCGGCCACTTCTCGCGCAGCCGTGTCGCCTCGGCCTCGGCGTCCGGGAGTCCGGACGCCTCCTGGGCGGCACGGCTGGCTTCGACGGCCCGGGTCATCGCCTGGCGGCCCTGTTCGACGTACGCGTGGATCGCCTCGCCGGAGGCGGTCGCGCGCTTCTCCTCGGCCTTGCGGCTGGTGCCCATCCGCCGCAGCTCCAGCCGCCCGAGTTCCTTGCGGTGGCTGGCCTCCCGCCAGGTCGTGCGGGCCGCGTCGGCGGCCGTGTCGGCGGCGACACGGTCGTGCCGGGCCGTGTCGGCGGCCTCGATGTGCGGCTCGGCGGCGGCGACGGCGGCCTGCAGCTGATGGAGGTTGCGCACCCGGGCGCCGGTGACCGCCCCGGTCGCCATGCCGTCCCAGTCGCGGGCGTTGGCGTGGGCGGTCTCCATCTCGCTCTGCCACGTGGCGATCTGGCGCCGGGCCTTCTTGATCTCGCCAGGGATCGCGTCGGTGGCGAGCGCTCCGTGCGGGCGCCGCCGCCGGTCGGTCCAGGCCGGGACCGACTCGGGCTTCGGCACGGACAGTGCTTCCGCCGGCACTTCCTGCCCGGCGGTCTTCGCCTGCCACTGAGCGAGGATGCGGGCGGCCGGGTCGCTGCTGAGCGCCGGGTGGTCGCCGGACAGCGCGGTCCCGCGCTCGATGCGGCCCTGCCGCATCATCTCGGTGGCACGGTCCACGAATTCGGCGGTGGCCGCCGCGTCCGGCCCGGCGGGCGGGCCGTCTCCGATCACGGTCTTGAGCTGGGCCCACCGGAGCTCACGGGCAACCTTGGACGCGGGGAACCAGATCCGCTCCCCCTCGCCGTCGACCAGGTCGTCGACCGTGAACGAGTAGCCGTTCATCTTCCCGGTGCTCGCCTCGTTCGCCCGGAAGCGGACGCCGACGTCGGCCAGGCCGGACTCGAAGGCGTCGCGGCCGAGTCCGCGGCTCGCGTCGCGGACTTCGCGGACCAGGCGGCGCAGCTCCTCACGCTCGGGCGGCACGGCAGCGTCCGGGCCCCGGCGCCGGTTCGACGCCTCCAGTTCGTTGTTGCGGACCTGCGGGCCCTCGGCGCGGAAGCGGTCGGCGGCGCGGACCAGGCCGTGCTCCTCCTCGATGCGGTCTGCTGCCTCGCGGGCACGCCGGTAGTCCCAGCGGTCGGTGAGCAGCTGCCCGCCCCAGTCGACGCGGGACACGGTGAGGTGGATGTGGTCGTCACCGTGGCGGACGGCGACCCACGGCGCCCCGTCGAACCCCATGTCCGCGATGAACGCCGTTGCGATGGCGGACCACTGGGCATCGGGCAGGATGCCGTCCTCGTCGGGCAGGGACAGCGACGTACGCCAGATCGGCGCGGTGATGCCCGGCCGCCGGCGGGCGGTGTGGTCGATCGCGCGGGCGACCTGGAGCGGGGTGCCGGTGACGTTGCCCGCGACGATCCGCGGGTTGATGTGCTCGTCGCGGCGGCCGGGTCCGAAGTCGTAGACCAGCGCGCCGACCGCGCGTTTCCCCTTGGTGATGTTGGCGATCACTCGGGGTCCGTGGGCCGCATCGGCTCGATGCCACGCAGGGACAGCGCGGCGTTGCCCACCTCGAACAGCGCCTGCTCGACTGCCGGGTGCAGGGCTCCGTCCTGGTGGGTGTAGCGGACGAGCTGGTTGAGGTTCGCACCGATCCGGACCAGCTCGTCGTACGCGGCCTGGCTCACCGGGTCCAGCGGCACCGGGCCGCGCTCGGCACCCGGGGCGGCCCCGTCGACCTGGTCGTCGAGGACGTCCTCGACGACCGCCCGGACCCACGCTCCGAGTTCGCGCCGGCCAGACGTGACGCGTGCCTCGTCCCACCTCTCCCGCTCGGCGTCGTTCAGCCTCACCGACACGGTGTGCCCGCGCCTCGACCCCGGCGTGCCACGTACCATCCCGCCCCCTGGCGTCCTCGGAAGTGTCCCGAGTTGGGACAGTCTCCAAGTCGTACCACCCAGCCTCGGCCGCCCCCCATCCGGACTGTGTCGCGGTCCGTGTCGCGGCCTGTGTCCCTGTGTCCCGTGCCGTGTCGCGGGCTGTGTCCCCGCACGTGCACTCGTGAAATTGCGCCCGGGGACCGTCACCCGGCACCGCCACCTGACCGCCACCCGGGGTGGCGGGTGACGGTCAGGTGGCGGTGCCTTGGCGGTGCTCTGGCGGTGCCGGGTGACGGTGCTGTCGGGGCGCTGACGACGACCACCACCCCCGCGCCGAGCGGCCCTCAAGGCCGTCTCGGTGACCGCCCCAACGGGGCGGTGTCCCCCGGCAAGCGCAGCGCAGCCGTGGGGCGAGGGCCGGTAAGCGAAGCGCACCGGCATACCTCGCTGCCGAGATTTTGGCGCGGGCCGGAGGGTCAGGTGACCGGACCGCGCCTTCTCGGCCTGGACGCTCCCGCGCCCGGTCACCGGCCCTCACCGACCACCGCCCGGAGCCCCCGGGCTCCGGTGCCGGCGCTTGCGTCGGCTGCCCCGCCGGACCACTCGGCTCAGCTCGTCGCGGTCGCCAGAGCTTCGCGGCGGCGGCGGTGCAGGAGGCTGAGGAAGGTCTCGGGCCCGTCCGACTTCCGGGCCTCGTCGGCGGCGGCCTGAGCGTCCTTGCGGGCCTCCCAGGCTCCGGGTGCCTGGCGGACGATCCGGTGGGCGCGGCGCTCCCGGTCCTGGCGGTCGAACTCGTCGCGCCAGACCTTCATGCGGGCGGCGAGCGTCTCCCGCTCCAGGCTCTGGAGTACCTCGTCGGCGGTGGGCACGGTCCCCGCCTCGAACACGTCGGGCTCCTGGACGTCGAGTCCCCAGGTGAGTCCCCAGGTCTCGATCAGGGCGCGTACGGCGGCGGCCCCGCCCTTCTCGGCGGCGTGCAGCAGGGCCAGGGGTCGGCCCGGGTGCCGGGCGATGTAGCGGTACCAGGTCGAGGCGGGGATGCGGGCGAGCGGGGTTCCAGCGGATGCCTCGTCGGCGGCGACCGTGCCGTCGGCGCGGTCGTCCAGCTCGAAGCCCATCTCCTTGAGCAGCGCGCGCAGTCCGTTGGACCAGTACAGGGCGCGGATGCCGACGGCGGCCTGGACGAACTCCTGCCAGAGCCGTACGTCGATCGGGTCGGCGTCCTGAACGGTGGCCGCGCGGGCGATCTCGAAGGGGGTGCGGTGCCCGCCCTGCCCCTGCTTGACGTCCTGCCGGGTCAGCTCGTGGGCGATGCCCCACTTCGTTTTCCCGTCCTGGCCCTTCATCAGGTAGCGGGCCAGCTTGCCGGACTCGCCCCGGTCGGGGGCGTCGATCTTCACGGCGACGGGCTTGCCGTCCTTCTCGCTGATCTCGATCGGCATCCGGGCCCCGGCCTTGACGAGCGCGGCGGCCCAGACCTCGAAGGCGAGGTGCTGGAGCTCCTGAACCTGACCGGTTGCCAGGGGCCGGGCCAGGAACAGGAGCACGTGGTAGTGCGCGTGCCATCCGTTCTCGCCGTGGGTGACCTCCCAGGCCCGGACGAAGCCGCGGACGCCGTACGTCTTCTTCGCGTCGCGCCAGGCCCGGCCCGCGTTCTGGCCGAAGCCGCGCTTCCATGCCTCGCGCTGCTTTTCCACCAGGTCCGCGAGCGGGTCACGGCGGTAGTGGCGCATGGTGAGCGTCATCATCACCAGGCCGCAGCTCTGGCACTCCCAGAACTCCCCGACCTGCTCCAGCTCGTCCTGCCGTACGCGGCGGATCGAGGTGGAGCAGCAGGGGCAGACGTGGACCGAGCCGCAGGTGACGACACCGGCGAACCCGGCCCGCCCGTTGCGGATCACGGGGGTGACGCCGCCCGCGAGGACGGAGAGCCCGCAGTCCGCGAGGCGCTGGAGGCCGGACAGCGGGCGGAGCGCCTCCCGGAGGAGGAAGGCCGCGTCGCGGGCGGCCGTGTCCGTGCCGGTCTCAGGCTTCGCGCCGGGGACGCCCCCGCTAAAGCCAGCGTCCCTTTTGCCCGCCTCGGGCAAGCCGCTGACCTGCATGTCCGTAGTTCTCGCGGTAGTACCAAGGCCGCGTCCCTTTTTGGTTCCGGAAGTGCCGCCCGACTGGTCGAGGGTGGGAAGGGCCTCACTCCGCGCAAGTGCCCGCTTTGCCCGTTTTTTGCAGGCTTCGGAGCAGTACACGCGGGGCCGCTTGCCGGGCGTGCGGGTGATCGGGGTACCGCAGTGGCACCGGGGTCCGGCGGGGCGCGGTAGCGCCACCTGCGCGGTTTCTCGTACGCTTGTCAAAGCAACGTGTCCGTTCGGTGTCGACTACCGAGTGGAGGCGGCGACCCCGGGAGGTCAGAGACCCGGGGTCGTGCCATGTCTGGGGTTGATCCTGGCATCTATTGGGGCGGGGTGTTCCCCCGACTCACCAGACGTCCTGTGTGACGCCTGTGGTTTGACGGTTCGCAGGAAGCCCCGCCGGTGATCCGGCGGGGCTTCTCGCGTGTCGTCAGGCGTTGTTGCGGTTCTCCGCGTTGCTGCGCTGGGACGGCTGGGTGCGCGGGGCGTCGGTCAGCCAGGCGAAGGGGCGGGTGATGTCGGCCTCGGCGAAGACGCGGATGGCCGCGCCGGCCACGGTGCCGGGCTCGACCCGGGCGCCGACGAGGGAGGCCAGGAGTCGGGCGCCGTGCCATTCGCAGCCGGGCGCCGCGTTGCCGTGGGCATCGTGCACGGTCACGGCGTCGTGCGGGCCGACGCACGGCGTGGGGTCCTCAGGGTGGGAGGCAGTGCAACGGTCGGTCGTGTCCATTGGCAGATCCTTTCAGTTGATGTCGGCCGCTGTGTCGGGTTGTGTCGGCAGTCGAGGAGCGGCTGTTCCGGCTCTCCGCCCGTCCCGACCGGTGCCGGAACGGACAGGCAACCGTCAGCTCTCGTCGGCTCGGTTGCCTTCGCAGGTGTCGCAGATCGGCACCTGCCAGTCCTCGTTGTTGACCTCCCAAGCGAACGGGTCACGGCGGACCATCACATCGGGCTTGGCCTGGTGGCAGAACTCGCACTCCATCGGGTGACCTCCTTCGCTCAGACCGCGGTGGGCTGGGTGACGCGGTGCCAGGACTCGCGCAGTCGGCCCGCCCCTCCGACGTAGCCGAGCTCGCGGTATCGGGTCTCCATCTCGCGGTAGGAGCGCGGGGGATCGGTCTCGGTCACGATCATGTGTACGACGGCATCCATCTCGACGTCGGAGAGCTGGACACCGGGTGCGGGGGCGTCGGCCGTGTCGGCCGTGTCGACGGCCGTGTCGGCCGTGTCGGGCAGCGGATGTGCGGGCGTGTACCAGTTCTCGGGGACGGCCTCCTGGACGAACTCGGGCTCGGGCTCGTCGAACTCGGGCTCGGGGGAAAGCGGCGCGGTGAGCTCAGGCTCGAACTCGGGCTGGGGCGCCGGGGCCGACGGGGCGGTGCGCGTGCGCTGCTGGAGCGCGATGGCGTCGGCGTCGGTGATTCCGGCTCGGAGTGCGAGGGCGAGCAGAGTCCAGCACAGCGCGAGCAGTGCGGACATGACGACGAACGTCACGGTGAGCAGGTCCCGGCCGCCTTCGTGAAGGTGGGCGGTGATCTCTGCTCCGTAGCCGATGGCCATTACCGCACCGGCCGTGGCCTGGACGCCGTTGGACCGGGTGACCGCGCTGCTGAGCAGGATGAGTTCGGCCGCGAGCACCAGGACCTGGAGGGCGACGGGCAACGACCAGGCTGCCGGGGCCGGCAGTTCGGTGGGGAGGTAGCCGCGCAGGGCCCACACCTGGACGGCGGCGAACGTGCCGCTGCAGAGCAGGAGGACCCAGAGGCTGACGTAGGTGATGTAGCGGTAGATCGCGGTGGTAGTGGTGCGCATCTGCTGCGCGACCATCTCCCGTACGAGCAGATCGGCCGTGTCGGCGCCCGTGTCACGCGAGGTCAGGGCCGTGTCGGTGGTGTGTCGAGCCATTACCGGCGGCTGGACGGCAGACATGTTGTGCTCCTGGGGTAGAGGTGGCCGGTCCGGCTGAGCCGGACCGGCCACCTGGACGGGGAGGGGGTCAGCGGCCCCGGGCGGCCTCGGCCGCCCGCTGGGCGGCGGCTGCGGCCTCGGCCGCTCGCTGAGCCTCCGCAATGCGCTGCTGGGCAAGTGCGTCGGCGGCCTGCTGATCGGCAATCTCGCTCATGTCACTTGCCGCCCTTCGGGGCGCCGGGGACCGGCTTCTCGGGGGCCGAGAACCAACCGCCGCGGCTCGACTGGTACGTCGGCCCGGAGTCCTGGTCCCTCTCGGGCAGCTTGTCGCGCAGCTCGGCTTGGGAGATCGTCTTGCGGAATGCCACGATGGGCTCCTGTCTCTGCGGAGATGGAGCGCGGGGCGACCGTCCTACTGCCAAGAAAGCCGGTCGTCTCGCGCGGTTATTTGGTAGAGCCGTGGGTCTGTCCGGCTCCCCTCACCGCCCGGTCGTGCCGGGCGGATCGGGCAGCCGTCAGGACGCCTGGACGACAGTCCAGCGGGCGGGGTTCTCGGGGTCCTGGATCAGCCGGGCAGTGGCCTCTCCACCCCTCTCCGACCCCTCTCCAGCCCCTCTCCGCCCCTCTACACCGCTCTCCGCGCGTGTGCTCTGACCTGCGTCTCCACCCGTGGAGAGCGGTGTAGCTCCACTTTTGGAGAGTTCCTTGGAGGGGAGGGGAGGGAGGTCATCGCGGTGCACCCCGGACCGCCCCGAGATACCCCCCGCACGCACACTCCTGCGGGTGGGAATCTGGTGCTCACGGAGCAGCTGCCGGAGGGCCTCGTCGGGGGCCTCCTCAGCCCCCGGAAGACCACCCCTCATCGCGGGGTAAAGGACCCCGAGGTGGACCCCCTTCTCCGCCCCGATCTCGGCCCTCACCAGAGCGATCACGGGGGGCTCGACGGGGGCCTCCCCCTCGCCCTCCTGCTCGCCCTCCTCCTCGCTCTTCTCGACGGGCTCCGGGGGCTCCTTCGCGTACAGCGCGGCGAGCACCCAGATCCCGGCCGCCGGGACGAGCAGGACCGGGGCCGCGTCGACCAACTTCCAGACGACGCCGCCACCCACGAGCAGGGCGATCCCCCGGCCCCAGACTCCGTACTCGGCTGCGGCTCCATCGAGGTCGTCGCGCCGGCCGTTACGGCACCAGGCCGCAAGACCCTGGGCACAGCCGTGGCACATCCACCGACTCCCCTGCCACAGCCGGGCGATGGCCTCGCTGAACGCCTCCCGCATCTCGCGGACGGCTGCCTGCCGCTCCGTCTCCTCCTCGGTGGCGGGCTCGCCCGCCTCCTGGTCTTCCTCGACGACGTCGAGCTCGTCGGCCAGCTCGGTCTCCTCGACCTGCTGCGGCTTCTTGAACAGGCTGATCACGTTCATGCTCACAGCGGCAGCGCTCCGTTCAGCGCGTCCTGGAGCCCGCCACCGACCGTGTTGTAGGCGTCGGGCACCCACTGCATCAGCTGCGCGAACCCAGCAGTGGCAGTCAGGGTCAGGCCGACGAACAGGCCGCCGACGATCTTCTTTTTGCCCTCCTTGCCCGCCGCCTTGAACGAGACGACGCCGAGGATCAGGGCGATGACGACGACGCACGCCCCGGCGGGGGTCAGGCTGCCCATGCTCCCGGACGCGATGGCGCCGCCACCGGTGCCGGTGACCCGGGAGACGCCCCAGTCACCGGCCGAACTGCCCGCGCTCGCCGTACGAACGGCGACCCAGCCGAGCAGGCCGCCGACGCAGAGCGTCCAGCTCGATCCCTGGATCAGGCCGCCCGCGAAGGGGACCAGGCTCTTGATCTCCCGGTTGCTCTTCCACCAGGCACGGACGTTGACCGCCAGGATGCCGACCGACACGGCCGCACCGCTCATCGTGAGGACCGCGTTCATCGGGTCACCCCCGTGAAGAGCTGCACGACGTCGTACCAGGACATCGCACCGAACGCGCCGACCGTCGTCACGGCAAGAGCCCACAGACGGGGCGCCGTCGGGCCGACACGGGTCAGCAGCAACCCCGACACGGCGAGCGGCACGAACCCGACCGCGTAGCCGCTGCCGATGCTCATCCCCCGCGCCTCCGACACGGTGTAGTGCCAGATCGTCGCGGCGCTCTCCCCCACACCGGGGATCGGCGCGACCGCGAGGAAGAGCGCGACGGCACCGCGCCACGTCATCAGCGGCCGGAGCAGCCGGGCGACCATCGCCCGCAGCCGGTCACGCCACGTCAGTTCAGGCTCGACCACGGGGAGCATCTCGACCAGCACCCGCAGCTCGATCGGCCCCTGCGGCTGCGGCTGGCCGCCCCACGGCAACCCGCTCCCCCACTGCGGCGGGAGCCCCGGAGGCACGACCGGAGGAGCGGGAGGAGCAGGCGGAGCCTTCGGCGCGACCGGGGCAGACATCCTCGGCGCCGGCGGTGCGGCCGGAGGAACCGGGGCACCCGTCGGCGGGGCCGCCGGAGGAGCGGGGATCACCCGGGTCGGGGTGATCGGGGTGCTGGCGCTGGTGCCAGGAATCGCGGCGGTCACAGCCGCACCCCCAGCCGGTTCAGCAGTGCGCGGACCCGCAGTTCGTCCCCGCCGGGAAGAGCAGCGCCGTTGGACTCACGCGCCTCCCACTCGTACCCGCCCGGCAGCACCAGCCGCGTCACGATCCCGCACTCCTCAGCCTCCGGACCACGCGCGTCGTCCTCCCGCGTCTGCCGCTCCACCTCCTCGTCCAGCCCCACCCGCAATACGCGGGCCACCCTCTCAGCCACAATCGACACGTCGGTTCCCTTCTCCACACCCTGGATTGGTCCGACAGCGGCCTCATGGGTTGCACCCCATGAGGTCGCGCCGCCACAGCCTGTGAACTGCTGTGGGACTAAAGTGGCCTAGCCGCTAGTCCACTGTCAAGCCTGTGGGCTAGCCTGGTGTCGTCACCGCAGGAACACAGGAGGAATCCGATGCCGAAGATCGAACGGCCCTTGCCGCCGTACATGCAGGTCATCGCCCATATCCGCGACCAAATCGACTCGGGCGCGCTCCGCCCGGGAGATCTGATCCCGTCAGACCGGGCGATGGCCGAGGAGTGGGGGATCAGCCGGGCGACCGCGCAGAAGGTCGTCACAGCCCTCAAGGCACACGGCCTTGTCGAAGCCGTTCAGGGCTCGGGTACACGGGTCCGTGCATCCGCCGATCTGCTGCATCGCAGTGGGCGCGACCGCGCGAACTCCGTCCGTCGAACGGGCAGGATCTACACGGCGGGGGAGTACGCCCGGATCGTGACCGCCGAGCTCGCGCCGGCGCCCCAGGACGTAGCCGAGGTCCTGGGCATCAGCGAAGGCGCTCCGGCTATTCGGCGGGTACGAGTCACGTACAACTCCGATGACCAAGCCATCAGCGCATCGACGAGCTGGTACGACGGCGCACTCGCCGCAACTGCCCCCCGCCTCCTCGAAACGGAACGGATCAAGGAAGGCTCCTGGGCCTACCTCGAAGAGCAGACCGGACTCACAGCCACCTACGGGCAGGATCGTCTCTCCGCACGCCTGGCCACCCAGGAGGAGGCGGACCTGCTCGGGCTGACGCTGCCCGCAGCAGTCAAGATCGCCCGCACCATCCTGCGCGACGCGAACAGCGTTGCTGTCGAGTACGGCGTCAGCGTCAACGGCAACGGCCGCGAGTCCATCTACGACTACGACGTCAGCTGAACGAACACACCCTCGATCTCTGCGCGCGGCCCGTCCCAAATCAGGGGCGGGCCTTCGTCGTTCCTGGGGCGCCCAATGCCCGTAATCCTCCGTGGCCTACCCCCGGGCGACTGCGACGAGCGTGGGGCGGTGAAAGACGGCTGGCGGCGAGAGGGGTGGGGTCGCGGGGCGTCTCGCGGCCGTCTGCGGGGCGATCACGGGGCCGGTCGCCGTACCGCCGCCGTCACGGATGACGGGCGCGTACGCGGCCCTGCGGCACCGGAGATGGGCGGGCGGGGAGCAGCTGCTGCCGCGAAACGGCTGATGCCCGGCGGAAGACGGCGAAGCCTTCGGTGCAGGCGCGTCCGAGCGCGGGTGCGTGTCGTTCAGGCATCCCGTGCCGGGAGCCCCTGGCCGTCGGTGTCGATCCCGTACCGGGCGAGCCGGAGCGCTATGTCGTCGTCCTCCCACAGCGGTGGGTTCGACGGCGTGGCCGGCGGATCGGGCACGACGTCATCGGCGGCGACCGCGGCTTGGACGGCGGCGGGCTCCTTGCCCCGGTCCTTCTGCATCGGCAGGCCCAGGCGGCGGGCCTCGAAAGCACGCTGCCGGTGGCTGCGCTTGCAGTACCGGCGCGGGGACCAGGAGCCAAGCTGGCTCACCGCCTCCCCGCACCACTCGCAGGACAGGTACTCGACCCCGGCGACCCTCTGTGTCGGCAGTTCATCGCTCATCCGTCGACCGTAGCCGTCACTGTGACGGCTCTGGTGGGCGGCCGGGCCACGTGTGTCGGTGGCCGTGTCGCCCAGGTCCGGAGGCGTGCCGCGCGCCGGATAGCCGTCACAGTGACAGCTATCCGGACCAGAGAGACCCGTCACTGTGACGGCTATGGAGCGCTGGGTCCGTCACACTTCGATCATGACCAGCACGCGACGCCCCTTGGGCACCGGTCCGGCGATGAGCCCCGGCAGCACGTCGTCTCCAGTGGCCTCGCGGCTGCTGCCTGCTGAGCGGTTGGCGGCTGATGCGGTTGAGCGTCTGCCTGCTCCGGTTCAGCAGGCGCGGCGACTGCTCGGGCACGGGACGGCGGGGGCGGTGTCGCCCGGCGCGACCGGTGCCGGCCACGACGATTCCGCATCGCGCCGGGTGATGCCGACCTGAGCGGGGGTCCGGGGGGCGGCGAAGTCCCCCCAGCGGGTCCTTCCCGGACC
>NZ_JAELVH010000217.1 GCF_019399235.1 Streptomyces poriferorum
GGCCGAGGCGGCGGACCAGGGCGGTGCGGTCCGCGGGTGAGAGCCCCAGGCCCGGGGCGGCGAGGTCACCCGGGACGGGGTTGATGAGATCCGCGTACCGGGGGCGCCACAGGCCGTAGCGCTCCAGGTTGGTGCGCAGCCGGTATGCCGCTCGGTGGTCGTCCTCGGCCCGTACGAGGCAGTCGACGGGTCCGCCGGTCGTCTCGATGAGGTCGCGCAGGAGGAAGGCGCCGAGGAAGCCGGAGGCGCCGGTCAGAAGCGGGCGGGCGGAAGGGCGCAGGGGCCTGCTTGCCGGGGTCGTGGTGTCCCGTCCCGTCCAGCGGATGTCCGATGCCAGCCGGACCTCGGCGGCGAGGTCCGTGGTGGCCGCCTCCTTCCGGTGTTCCTCCCCCGCCTCGCACCCCAGCAACCGGTCGACGCCCTCGACGGTGGGCGCCGCGAACAGGGCCCGCAGGGAGGGCCGTCGGCCGCACCGTTCCTCGATCCGCCGGGCCAGGGTCACGGCCAGCAGCGAGTGGCCGCCCAGGGCGAAGAAGTCATCCGTGACGCCTACCTCGGGCACGCCGAGCGTCTCCGCGAACACCTCGCACAGGGCGCGTTCGCGCGCGGACGCGGGCTTACGGCTTCCTGTCGGTGCCGCGTGACGGGGCGCGGGCAGGGCGCGGCGGTCGGTCTTGCCGTTGGGGGTGACGGGCAGGAACCCGAGACTGACGTGGGCGGCGGGGATCATGTGCTCGGGCAGGGTCGCGGCCAGGTACGCGCGCACCTCGGCCTCGTCCAGCCCCGGCTCACCGTCCGCGGGCACGGTGTACGCGACGAGGCGGCGGTCGCCGGGGCGGTCCTCCCGGACGGTGGCGCAGGCCGCGGCCACGCCGGGCAGGGCGGTGAGCGCCGCTTCGATCTCACCGAGTTCGATGCGGAACCCACGGAGTTTGACCTGATCGTCGACCCGGGAGACGTAGACGAGTTCCCCGTCGGCCGTCCAGCGCACCAGGTCGCCGGTGCGGTACATGCGGCCACCCGCGCGGTCGAACGGGTCGGCCACGAAACGGGAGGCGGTCAGAGTGGGCCGGCCGTGGTAGCCGCGGGCGACCCCGTCACCGGAGACGTACAGTTCACCGGCCACGCCGGGCGGCACGGGCTCCAGCCGGTCGTCCAGGACGTGGACCCGGGTGCCGTTGACGGGGGCGCCGATGGACACCGTGCGGTCGGGGGCGAGCGGACCGTCCGCGTGCTGGAAACCGCTCATGGTGGCGCAGACGGTGGTCTCCGTCGGGCCGTACGCGTTGACGAGGAACCGGTCCCGCGCCCAGGCGTGGACCAGGGCCGGCGGGCACGCCTCGCCGGCGAGGACCATGGTGGTGCCGGCGGGCAGTGAGCCGGGCGGCATCACCGCGAGTGCGGCGGGCGGCAGGGTGAGGTGGGTGACGCCGCGCTCACGGACCAGGGCGGCGAGGGTCGGGCCGGGGAGCAGGGCGTCGCGTTCGTCGATCTCCAGGCAGGCCCCGGCGAGCAGGCCCATGCACAGTTCCCAGAACGCGGCGTCGAAACTGACGGACGCCATGTGCAGCACGCGGCTGTCCGGGGTGACGCGTAGCCGCTCGCTCTGGGTCCTGGCCATGGCGCCGACGCCTCGGTGGGTGACCACGACGCCCTTCGGCCGGCCGGTGGAACCCGATGTGTAGATGACGTACGCCGGGTGTGCCGGGTCCGGGGACGGGGCGGGAGCGGAGTGCGCGCCCGTCGTGCGGCTGTGCCCGGGCTCGTCGTCGTACAGGTGCGGCACGGAGGACGCCGGGAGGCGGCGGTGGATGGCGGGGGTGGTGAGCAGGAGCCGCGGCCGGGCGTCTTCCAGCATGTAGGAAAGGCGTTGGGCCGGGTAGTCGGGGTCGAGGGGCACATAGGCCGCCCCCGTCCTGAGGACGGCCAGCAGGGCCACGACGAGCCGGTGCGTGCGGGGCAGGGCGACGGCCACCCGGTCTTCGGGGCCGATGCCCTGTGCGGTGAGGTGGTCGGCGAGAGCACCTGCGAGGGTGTCGAGTTCGCCGTACGTGAGGGTGGTGTCCGCGTCGCGGACCGCCGGGGCCTGGGGGGTTCGCCGTACCCACTGGTCGAAGAGCACGGGAAGCGTCGCCCCGGGCAGTTCCTCGGCGGGCCCCGTCCCCCAGGCGGCCAGGCGGTCGCGCTCGGCGGGTGTGAGCACGTCGTACGTGTGCAGCGGGCGGTCCGGGTCCGCGCCGACGGCGCCGAGCAGCAGGACCAGCCGGTCGGCGAGGGCGTGGACCGTTGTCGCGTCGAAGAGTTCCGTGGCGTAGTCGACGGAGGCCCGCATGCCGTTCGGGGCGCCGTTCTCGTCGTTCGCCTCGGTGAAGGTGAACGACAGGTCGAACTTGCTGACCCCGGCATCGACCGGCACGCCGCTGACAGTGAGGCCGGGCAGGTCGATGTCCGCGGCAGCGGTGTGGTTCTGGAGGACGAGCATGGTCTGGAACAGCGGATGGTGGCTCTGCGAGCGCGCGGGGTTGAGCAGTTCCACCAGGCGCTCGAAGGGAACGTCCTGATGCGCGTACGCGGACAGGTCGAACTCCCGCACTCGGTGAAGCAGTTCGCGGAACGTCGGGTCGCCCGTCAGGTCCGTGCGCAGCACGAGCGTGTTCACGAAGAAGCCCACCAGGTCCGAGGCCGCCTCGTCGGTGCGTCCGGCGACGGCCGTGCCGAGCGGAATGTCGTCGCCGGCGCCGTGCCGCGACAGCACGGTCGACAGGGCGGCCTGGAGGACCATGAAGAGGCTGCATCCGCTGGTGCGCGCGAGGTCCGCGAGCTGTCGCGAGGTGGTGCGGTCGAGTGCGAAGTCGTAGGTCGCTCCCGTGTGCCGGGGAACGGCCGGGCGGGGCCGGTCCCACGGCAGCTCGACGATTTCCGGAAGCCCGATCAACGCGTCTTTCCAGTAGCCAAGTTGACGTGAGACGACGCTTTCGGGGTCGTGCTCGTCACCGAGCAGGCGGCGCTGCCAGAGGGTGTGGTCGGCGTAGTCGACGGGCAGTGCGGTCAGCGCGGGGTCCTCCGCCCGGACCCGGGCTCGGTAGGCGGCGCGCAGGTCATGCGCCAGAGGCGCCAGGGACGAACCGTCGGCAGCGATGTGATGGATCACGAGCACCAGGACGTGGGCGTCGTCGGCCAGGCGCAGCAGGGTCGCCCTGATCGGGAGCCGGTGCTCGATGTCGATCGGTTCGGCCATGGCGGCCCTGATCCGGTCGGCGGCCTTGTCCTCGTCGACGGCTTCCCGCGCGAACGGGAGACGGACATCGTCGGGGGCGGTGATGAGCTGGTGCGGCCCGTGTTCGTGTTCGGGGAAGACGGTACGCAGGGCTGCGTGACGGCCGACGACATCGCCCAGGGCCCGGTGCAGGGCGTCCGGGTCGAGCGGCCCTTCGATGCGGACGGCGAGGGGAATGTTGTACGTGGCGGAGGGGCCTTCGAGCCGGTGGAGGAACCACAGGCGCTGCTGGGCGTACGACAACGGCAGCGTGGCAGGGCGCTCCTGCGGGACGAGGGCGGGGCGGGCAGGGCGCTTCTCGTCCTCCAGGGCGGCGGCGAGCGCGGCGACGGTGGGGTTCTCGAAGAGGGTGCGGATCTCGGTCTCGGTGTCCAGGGCGGTGCGCACGCGGCCCACGAGCCGGGTGGCGAGCAGGGAATGGCCGCCCAGGGCGAAGAAGCTGTCGTCGACGCCGACGCGTGGCACGCCGAGCACGTCGGCGAAGAGTCCGGCGAGGATCTCCTCAAGGGCGCTGCGCGCCTTCCGGCCTGTCGTGCCGGACAGGGTGGCGGGGGCCGGCAGGGCGGCCCGGTCGAGCTTGCCGTTCGGGGTCAGTGGCAGCGCGTCGACCGGCTGGATGACGGCCGGCACCATGTAGGCGGGCAGGTGGAGCGCGAGGTGCGCGGCGAGCGGCCCCGGTTCCGGGGTGTGTCCGGGTGCGGGGACGACGTAGGCGGTGAGGGTCCGGTCGCCGGGCAGGTCCTCACGGACCAGCACGCAGGCGGTGCCCACGGACGGGTCGGCGCGGAGCACCGTCTCGATCTCGGCGGGTTCGATGCGGTGGCCGCGCAGTTTGATCTGCTGGTCCGCCCGGGCCAGGTAGTGCAGGGTGCCGTCCGTGCCCCGGCGCACCAGGTCGCCGGTGCGGTACATGCGTGCCCCGGTGCCGGCGAACGGGTCGGCGACGAAGCGAGTGGCGGTGAGGCCGGGACGCCCCAGGTATCCACGGGCCACACCGGCGCCCGCGACGTACAGCTCCCCCTCGGCACCCACCGGGACGGGCCGCATCGCCGCGTCCAGGACGTAGGTGCGCATGCCGTCGAGCGGCCGGCCGATCGGGGCCGCGCGGCCGGGGGCGTCCTCGGGGCGCACCCGGTGGGTGGTGGCGAAGGTGGTGGTCTCGGTGGGGCCGTAGACGTGGAGGACGACAGCGTCCGGGTGGGCGGCGGCGAGGCGTTGCAGGACGCCGGGCGCGGCGGCCTCGCCGCCGCTGGCGACCAGGCGCAGCAGGCCGAGGGCGTCCGCGTCGGTTTCGGCCAGCACGTTGAACAGGGCGGTCGTCAGGAACGCCGCTGTCACGCCGTGCCTTGCGACGAGGTCCCGGAGCACGGCGGGCTGAAGGGTGCCCTCGGGCGCCACGACGACGCGGCCGCCGTTGAGGAGCGGGGCCCAGATCTCGAAGGTGGAGGCGTCGAAGACGTACGCCGAGTGCATCAGGACGGCGTCGGCGGCACCGTCGTCCCAGTTCCGGTCCGCCGCGAGGGCTGACACGTCGGCGTGGGTGACGCCCACCCCCTTGGGCAGTCCGGTGGAGCCGGAGGTGAACATCATGTACGCGAGCCGGGTGCCGCCCGTGACAGCCGGGAGGGTTCCCGGGGCGTCCGGGCCTCCGTGGCGGAGCCGGCCTGCGGCGTCGACGGTCAGCACGGTGATGTCCGGGTCGAGTTGACGCACCCAGGGGTGTGTGCGGGCGCGCTCGTCGACGATCAGGACGCGCAGGGCGGCCACCTCGGCGACTCGGTTGAGCCGTTCGGTGGGCCAGCGTGGGTCGAGAGGCACGTAGGTGGCACCTGCGCGCAGGACGCCCAGGGAGGAGGTGACCGTGGCGGCCGAGCGGGCCACGAGAATGCCGACGCTGTCCTCGGATCCGGCCCCGAGCCCCGTCAGGGCGCCGGCCAGATCGTCGGAGAGGTCGCGGAGCTGCTGGTAGGTCAGTTGCTCGCCCGCCCCGGAGACGGCCACCGTGTCCGGGTGGCGGGCCGCACGCTCGGCCACGGCGTCCGGGACGCTCTGCTCCCCTGTCGCGCGGCGCAGTTCGGCGCCGGTTCCCTGGGAGAGCAGGGTCTCGCGCTCTCCGTCCAGGAGCAGGGATACGGCGTCGGCGCGGTGGTCGAGCCCTTGAGCCATCACGGTCAGCAGGCGTCGCATACGGGCGACCGTGCGTGCCACCGCGTCGCGGTCCAGGACGGCAGCCCGGTATCCGAAGGTGATCCTCAGGGCGTCACCCGGCGCGATGGTGAGGGTGAGGGGGTAGTGGGCCGCGTCGGTGCCGCTGAATCCGGTGACGGCCAGGCCGGGCAGTCCCTGTTGCGCGGTGCGCAGGGCCTCGTCGTCCATCGGGTAGTTCTCGAACACGGTCAGGGTGTCGAAGAGCTCGTCCAGGCCGGTGACGCCCCGTATCTCGGTCAGTCCCAGGTGCTGGCTGCCGAGGAGGCGGCCCTGTTCCTCCTGAAGGCGGGTCAGGAGTGCGGCCAGGGTTTCGCCGGGTGCGGTGCGCAGCCGTACCGGCACGGTGTTGATGAACAGGCCGACCATCGACTCGATGCCGGGAATCTCCGGCGGACGGCCGGACACGGTGGCGCCGAACACGACGTCGGGGCGTCCGGTGAGGTGCCCGAGCACAAGACCCCAGGCGCCCTGGACCAGGGTGTTGAGGGTGAGCCGGTGGGCGCGGGCCGTCTCGCGGAGCCGGTGCGTCGTGGCGGCGTCCAGGTCGAGGACGAGCGTTCGGGGCAGTTCGGCGGATTCGGGGGCGCCCTCGCCGCGGGGCCCGGCAAGCAGCGTCGGGGCCTCGATTCCGGCCAGGGCGGTGGACCAGGCCTCCAGTGCGGCTGTGCGGTCCTGCTGCGCCAGCCAGTGGAGGTAGGTGCGATACGGGGTCACCCGCGGCAGGGCGCTGTCGTCGCCCTTGGATGCGTACAGCTCGAACAGCTCCCGCACGAGGAGGGGCATCGACCAGCCGTCGAAGAGGATGTGATGGCTCGTCATGACGAGGCGGTGGCGACGGGGCGCGGTGCGCAGCAGCGTGAACCGCATCAGCGGCGGAGTCGTCAGGTCGAAGCGGCGGGTGCGGTCGGCGGCGAGGAAGGCGGTGAGCCGTTCCTCCGTCGTGCCGGTGCCCTCGCCAGCGGCCAGGTCCCGTTCCTCCAACGGCACGGGGACCTCGGCGGCGACGGCCTGTACCGCCTGGTCCAGGTCCTCGTGGAGGAAGCCGACCCGCAGGTTGGCGTGCCTGCGCAGCAGGGTGCCGATGGCGGCGCGCAGCGCGGGAACGCCGACAGGGCCTTCGAGGTCGAAGACGAACTGCGCGGTGTAGACGTCGACGGCGTTCGAGTCGTACAGGGCGTGGAAGTGCATGCCGGCCTGGAGCGGCGTCAGCGGCAGTACGTCCTCTAGTTGGAACCCGGTCACTTGCGGCCACCCCACTTGTTCTGCAGTCGGTCGATCTGTGCCTGGTCGAGCGAGACCAGGGGAAGGTCGGACGGCGTGTAGCCGCCCGCGTCGGGTCGTTGTGCGTGTTCCGCGATGGCACGCAGCGCCCGGACGAACGCCTCGGACAGGGCGCCCACGTCCTCCTCCTTGAGGAGGTCGCTGGGCCATGTCCAGCGGGTCACCAGGCGGGGGCCGTCGGGCAGGTCCTCGGTGTGCGCGTTGATGTCGATGACGTGGTGCACGGGCATGTCCGGGTCCTGGCTTCTCGGCCCGCCGCCGTCGAGCAGGACGTCCCAGTCGGCGCCTTCGGTGTTGTCCGCCGGTTCCGGTGAAGCGGCGTACCGTCCGAGGTAGTTGAAGCCGATCTGCGGTTCGGCCGCGGTGGCGAGCCGGGAGCGCGTCGCCGGGTTGAGGTGGCGCAGCATTCCGTAGCCGACGCCGTGGTCGGGCACGGTTCGCAGTTGTTCCTTGACGCGTTTGACGGCGCGTTCGACGAGTGCGGCGTCGAAGCGGCCGGGGTAACGGGCGTCGAGGGGCCCGGGATCGAGCCTGACCGGGTAGAGGCTGGTGAACCAGCCGACCGTCCGGGACAGGTCGAGGTGGTCGTCGATCTGCTCGCGGCCGTGGCCCTCCAGGTCGAGGAGGACCGCGGTGCCGTCCGGCCGGGGCCCACCGGGGCCGGCGGCGCGTTCCGCCCGCCAGGAGCAGACGGCCAGGGCCAGGCCGGTGAGCAGGACGTCGTCCACTCCTGCGTGGAAAGCGCCGGGGGCGGTGGTGAGGAGGGACTTCGCCCAGGTGGCGGGCAGGTGTGTGACCAGCGTGCGTGTTCCGTCGGCGGTGTCCAGGTGGGGGTCGAGCGGCCGGTATCCCAGCTGTGGATCGGGCGTGCTCAGCACGCCCTGCCACAGCGGGAGTTCGGCTTCGCGTGCGGCTCCGCACGCCTGGGATGCGAGAAGGTGTGCCCAGGCCCTGTACGGCGTGGTGACGGCGGGCAGCGCCGTGGCCGGGGGCCCGCCCCGGTGCGCGGATGCGGATTCCGTGGCCGCCTGCCATGTGCGGGCCAGGTCGGCTGCGAGGATGCGCCAGGAGACCGCGTCGACGGCCAGGTGGTGGACGACGAGCAGCAGACGCCCGCGGCAGTTCGGTCCGGCATCGCCCCAGACTGCCTCGATCACGTGCCCGTCCGCGGGCCGCAGACGGGTGCGCGCCTGCTCGCCCGCCGCCGTGACGGCGGCGCGGGCGGCTTCCGCGTCGAGGCCGGCTATGTCGATCCGGGTGAGGCGGTGGCGGGCCTGCACGGCGCCGGGCGGCAGGGCTTCGACGACGGGTTCGCCCGCGGCCGGGCGGCTGACGCGCAGACGGAGCATGTCGTGGTGGTCGATGAGCAGTTGGAGGGCTGCGACGAGCGTGTCTCCGTCGGCGCCCGCGGGCGTGCGCAGCACCCCGGACTGGTTGTAGCCGTCCGTGCTGCCGGGCCGCTCCAGGAGCCAGGCGGCGATGGGCGTCGGCGGCATCTCGCCGGTGCCCTGTTCGGCCGGTGCGGCGGCGTCCTGGCCGAGCGGGGTGGCGACGGCCGCGATGGCCTCGGGGGTGCGGTGGACGAAGACGTCGCGCGGGGTCACCCCGAGCCCGGCCTCGCGGACGCGGCTGACGAGTTGGATGGAGAGGATGCTGTCGCCGCCGAGCGCGAAGAAGTCGTCGTCCGTGCGGACGGCCGGGCTGCGCAGGACGGAGGTGAACACGTCACACAGGACGCGTTCCTGCGGGGTGCGCGGCTGCCCGCCGGGCCTGGTGGCGGCAGGGCGCTCCGGAGCGGGCAGGGCCCGGCGGTCGGTCTTGCCGTTGGGCAGGAGCGGCAGCGCGTCGAGGGCGACGAAGGCGGCCGGCACCATGTACGGCGGCAGGGCCGATGCCAGCCGGGTGCGCAGTTCGCCGCCGGCCGGACCATCCGCGACGGCCGGCCCTTCGGCGCCGCCGCGCCTGTCGGCAACGGTGTAGGCAACCAGGCGCCGCTCGCCCGGCCGGTCCTCGCGGACGAGGGCGCAGGCGGCGGTGATGCCGTCCAGCGCGGTGAGCGCGGCTTCGATCTCACCGAGTTCGATACGGAAGCCGTGCAGCTTGACCTGGTCGTCGGCGCGGGAGACGTAGCTGAGGAGGCCGTCCGCGCCCCGTCGGACGAGGTCGCCCGTGCGGTACATGCGGCTCCCGGCGGGGCCGAACGGATCGGCGACGAACCGAGCGGCGGTCAGACCGGGGCGCCCCAGGTAGCCGCGGGCGAGGCCGTCGCCCGCGATGTGGAGCTCGCCGGTGACACCCGGCGGCACCGGGCGCAGCCCGGCGTCCAGGACGTAGGCGCGGGTGTTGTCGACGGGGCGGCCGAGTGGCACTCCGCCGTCCACAGCGACGGCGTCCGCCTCCCCGTCGCGGTGATGGTGGGCGGTGGCGTCGATCGTCGTCTCGGTGGGTCCGTACAGGTTGTGCACCTCGACCCGCCACGCCTGCCCCGCGCGCGCCGCGAGGGACCGGGGCAGGGGTTCGCCGCCGCACAGGACGGCCCGCAGGGTCGTCGGCGCCTCGTCGGGACCGGTCTCGGTGAGGACGAGCGAGAGGTGCGAGGGCACGAACTGCACGATGGTCGCGCCCGCTTCGCGCATGCGGGCCAGCAGTCCGGCCGGGTCGTGGTTGAGCGCGGGCGGCACGGGGCAGGTGGAGCCGCCGTGCAGCAGCGGCAGCCAGGTCTCCCAGACCGAGGCGTCGAAGCTCGGCGAGGTACGTGCCAGGACCCGGTCCCGGCCGGTGAGGCCGAGGTGGCCGGCCATCCACGCCATGTGGTTGACCAGGGACGCGTGGGTGACGACGACCCCCTTGGGACGGCCGGTGGAACCCGAGGTGTAGATGACGTACGCGGCGTCGAGCGGGTCCGGCGCGGTGGCGGACGGTGCCGCGCGCCCGGTGGTCCAGGAAGCCCGGTCGCCGAGGTCGAGGCAGGGCACGGACGGGACGTACCGGGCGGCGCGGGCGGTGCCGTGGGTGAGGAGCAGCGCCGGGCGGGCATCGTCGAGCATGTAGGTGATCCGGTCCTCGGGGTAGGCGAGGTCGACCGGCAGGTAGGCGGCCCCCGCCTTGACCACCGCCAGCATCGCGACGACCTGGTCGGCGGTGCCTTCCAGCGCGAGGGCGACGAGATCACCGCGTCCGATACCCCGGTCGTACAGATGGTGCGCCAAGTCGTCCGACAGTGCGTCCAGTTCGTCGAAGGTGAGCCGGTGCGCGCCATCCCGTACGGCGATCGCGCCGGGGGTTCTGGCGGACTGTGCGCGGAAGGCCTCGGGCGCCGTGCGCGTCGCCACGGGCCGGACCGGGCCGTGCGAGGCCTGCTCCAGGCCTGCCTGCTCGGCCGCGTCCAGAACGACGGCCGAGTGGACACGCCGGCCGGGGTCGGCGGCGAGCGAGGCGAGCAGGCGGGACAGGCGCGCGGCCAGGGCGTGGGCGGTGGTGTGGGCGAAGAGTTCGGTGGAGAACTCCAGGACACCGCCGAGGCCGGCCGGCCGGCCGGCGTCGTCGCGGGTCTCGGTGAAGGTGAAGGTCAGGTCGAACTTGCTGATCCCTGTGTGCACCGGCTGCTGCGTCACCGTGAGTCCGCGGAGGCCGACGGTGGTGTCGGCCTGGTTCTGGAGGACGAGCATGGTCTGGAACAGCGGGTGGTGGTTCTGCGCCCGTTCCGGGCTGAGGGCATCCACCAGCCCCTCGAACGGCACGTCCTGGTGGGCGTAGGCCGCGAGGTCGAATTCTCGTACCCGGTCGATGACTTCGGCGAAGGTGGGGTCTCCGGTCAGGTCGGTGCGCAGGACGAGGGTGTTGACGAAGAAGCCGACCAGGTCGTCGAGGGCTTCGTCGGTGCGTCCGGCGACGGCCGTGCCGAGCGGGATGTCCTCACCGGCGCCGTGCCGGGACAGGAGCACCGACAGGCCGGCCTGGAGCACCATGAAGAGGCTGCATCCGCGGGCTCGGGCGAGATCCGCGAGGGCACGGTGGGTGTCCGCGTCGACGGTGAAGCCGAACGCGTCGCCGCGGTACGTGGTGACGGCGGGGCGCGGCCGGTCGTACGGCAGAGGGAGCAGGCCGGGGGCGTCGGCGAGTGCGGTGCGCCAGAAGTCCAGCTGGCGGGCGGCCTGGCTGGCGGGGTCTTCCTCGGCTCCGAGCAGGGCGCGCTGCCACAGGGTGTAGTCGGCGTACTGGACGCCGAGTTCCGTCCAGGAGGGCTCCTCGCCCTCGGCGCGCGCCCGGTAGGCGTCGTCGAGGTCTCGGGCGAGCGGGGCGAGTGACCAGCCGTCGCCCGCGATGTGGTGGACGAGCAGCACGAGAACGTGGGATTCGGCGCCGACCCGCAGCAGCCGGGCCCGTACGGGCAGGTCGGCACTCACGTCGAAGGTGTGCGCCACCTCGTCGGCCAGGACTTCGTCGAGTCGGCCGGGGTCGGTGTCCCGAGGCGTCAGGTCGAGGTCGGCGCCGCCGGCGTCGAGGACCAGTTGGCGCGCCACGCCGTCGGTCTCGGGGAAGACGGTACGCAGGCTCTCGTGGCGTTCGACGACGTCCACGAGGGCGCTCTGCAGGGCGTCCTCGTCGAGCGGGCCGTTCAGGCGGAGCACCATCGGCACGTTGTACGTGGCGGAGGGGCCCTCGAACCGGTTGAGGAACCACAGGCGTTGCTGGGCGTAGGAGAGCGGCAGCGGATCGGGTCTCCGCCGGGCCCGCTCCAGCCGGGTCCGGGCTTGCTCGGCGCCGTTCAGGGCGGCCGCGAGGGCGGCGGGAGTGGGGTGCTCGAAGACGGCCCTGACCTGGACCTCCACGGCGAGCGCGGTACGGATGCGTGCGGCGAGGCGGGTGGCGAGCAGGGAGTGGCCGCCCAGGGCGAAGAAGTCGTCGTCCGCGCCCGCCGCGTCGAGGCCGAGCACGTCGGCGAAGAGGGCGCAGAGGACCTCCTCGCGCGCGGTCCGGGCCGCGCGCCCTCGGACCGGAACATGGTGCTCCGGCACCGGCAGGGCGCGCCGGTCGACCTTGCCGTTGAGGGTCAGTGGAAGCGCCTCGATCAGGACGAACGCGGAGGGCACCATGTAGGCGGGCAGGGACCGGCCGACGGCCCGGGCGAGATCGGCGGATTCGGGACGTGCGCCTGAGGCGGGCACCACGTACGCCACGAGCCGCCGGTCACCGGGGACGTCCTCGCGGACGACGGCGAAGGAGTCGGCGACGGCGTCGCAGCAGGCCAGCACGCCCTCGATCTCGCCGAGTTCGATGCGGTAGCCGCGCAGCTTCACCTGGTTGTCCGCGCGGGCCACGTAGGCGATCTGCCCGTCATCGGTCCACCGGACGAGGTCTCCGGTGCGGTACATGCGCCCGCCTCCCGCGTCGAACGGGTCGGCGACGAACCGTGCGGCGGTCAGGCCGGGAAGCCCGGTGTATCCGCGCGCCACGCCGCGGCCGGCAAGGTACAGCTCCCCCACCACGCCGGGCGGGACGGGGCCCAGGGAGCCGTCGAGGACATAGCCGCGCATGCCGTCCAGGGGCCGGCCGACGGGTGGCGGGCCCGACGGCAGGCCGGCCGCGACGTCGTAGCGGGTCGCGAAGGTGGTCGTCTCGGTGGGCCCGTACACATGGAGGACGCGCACACCCGGTGCTGTGCCGGCCACTCGCTGCATCGCGTCCGGGGAGGCCAGTTCGCCCCCGGCGCAGACGAGCCGGAGGCCGGCGAAGGCGCCCGGATCGGTCTCGGCGATCACGTTGAACAGGGCCGTCGTCAGGAAGACCGCGGTCACGCCGTGCTCCTGGACGGCATCGCCGAGGGCGGCGGCCTCCAGGACGCCCTCCGGTGCGACAACGACCCTGCCGCCGCGCAGCAGCGGGGCCCAGATCTCGAACGTGGAGGCGTCGAAGACGTACGCGGAGTGCATGAGTACCGCGTCGGCGGCGCCACCCTGCCAGGCCGAGTCGGCGGTCAGCGCCACCACGTCGGCGTGCGTGACCCCGACGCCCTTGGGCAGACCGGTCGAACCGGAGGTGAACATCACGTAGGCGAGGGTCGCGGGGCCCGGCACGGCAGCAGGGCGGCCCGGCCGCTCCGGCGCGCCCCGCAGGATCCGGCCGAGCCGGTCCACGACGACGACCGGTACCCGCGGGGCCATTGCGGCCACCCACGGGGAGGCGAAGGCGTCCTCGTCGACGACGAGGACGCGCACGGCCGCCACCCCGGCGACCTGATCGAGCCGCTCCCCGGGCCAGCGCGCATCCAACGGGACGTAGGCGCCGGCCGCACGGACCGCGCCGAGCGACACCGACACCACGGCGGGCGACCGGGTGAGCAGCACCCCGATCCCTGACTCCGGGGTGATGCCGAGGCCGGCCAGCGCGCGGGCGAGGTCGGCGGAGATCCGGTCGAGGTCGGCGTACGTGAGGGCCGTGTCGTCGCCCGCGACGGCCACCGCGTCCGGTGTGCGCCGCGCCTGCGCCGCGAAGAGGGCGGGCAGGGTGGAGTCGTCGTCGGAGGCGGGCAGGACGCGACCGGTTCCCCAGTGGGTGACACGGGCGTGCTCGCCGCTCGTCAGGAGGTCGTAGCTCGCGACGGGCAGAGCGGGCTCGGCGGCCGCCAGCTCCAGGAGCCGGATCAGGCGGTCCGCGAGTGCGGCGACGGTGGAGCGGTCGAAGAGGGCGGTGGCGTACTCGATTCCGGCGGTGAGGCCGGCCTCGCCCCGCTCCTCGTCGAAGGCGAAGGTGAGGTCGAACTTGCTCAGGCCGTTGTGGACCAGCCGGTCCACGACCGTGAGGCCGGGCAGGTCGGGGCGGGTGGTCTCCTGGTTCTGGAGGACCAGCATGGTCTGGAACAGCGGGTGGTGGTTGCGTGCCCGGACAGGGTTGACGCTCTCCACGAGGCGCTCGAAGGGAACGTCCTGGTGCGCATATGCGGCCAGGTCGAACTCCCTGACCCTGTGAAGCAGTTCGAGGAAGGTCGGGTTGCCGGACAGGTCCGTGCGCAGGACGAGCGTGTTGACGAAGAAGCCGACCAGGTCCTCCAGCGCCTCGTCCGTGCGGCCGGCGACGGGCGAGCCGAGCGGGATATCGTCGCCCGCACCCTGGCGGTGCAGCAGGGTGGCCACCGCCGCCTGGAGCACCATGAACAGGCTGCTGCCGGACTCACGTGCCAGGCGCAGGAGTTGAGCGTACAGAGGAGGAGGTACGTCGAAGGTGTGGACGGCTCCCCTCGGGTCGGTGGTGGCCGGACGCGGCCGGTCCAGTGGCAGGTCGATCAGTCCGGGAAGGCCCGCGAGGGCGGTGTGCCAGTGGTCGAGCTGCCTGCGCAGGACGCTCTGCGGTGCGATGCCGTCGCCGAGGGCCGCCTGCTGCCAGAGCGTGTAGTCGGCGTACTGGAGCGGGGTGCCGGGCGCGAGTCCGGGCTCCCGGCCCGTGAGGCGGGCCTCGTAGGCCTCGCCGAGGTGACGGGCGAGCGGGGCGAGGGACCAGCCGTCCCCCGCGATGTGGTGCAGGACGAGCACCAGCACGTGGTGACCGGGTGCGGAGCGCAGAAGGAGGGCCCTCAGCGGAGGGTCCGTGACGACGTCGAACGGTTCACGCACAGCGGCCAGGACGGCCGCCTCCAGGTCCGCGGGCGCCGTGCTCACGACGGGGAGCTGCGGTGTCACCGCGTCGGCCGGGAGAACCAGTTGATGCGGTACACCGTCGCGTTCGGGGAACAGGGTGCGCAGCGCCTCGTGCCGCTCCACGACGTCGCGCAGGGCGGCGCGCAGGGCATCCGTGTCCAGGGCGCCGCCGAGTTCGAGGACGAGAGGGATGTTGTAGGCGGAGTTGGGGCCTTCGAGCCGGTTCAGGAACCACAGGCGTTGCTGGGCGAAGGAGAGCGGCAGCGGATCGGGCCGCTGCGCGGCGGGCACCACCGGCGGGCGGGTGCGGTCCTGAGGGTCGAGGACGCGGGCCAGGTCCGCTGCGGTCGGGTGCTCGAAGAGGGTACGGACGGCGATCTCGGCGCCCAGGACGGCCCGGACGCGGCTCACGACCCGCATGGCGAGGAGCGAGTGCCCGCCGAGGTCGAAGAAGCTGTCGTGCGGGTTCACGAGGGGCCGTTGCAGGACGTCGGCGAAGATGCCGGCGAGCAGGCTCTCCTGGAGGGTGTGCAGGCCCGCTCCGTCGGCGGGGTCGGATCCCGCCGACGGCTCCGGCAGGGCCCGCCGGTCCACCTTCCCGTTGGGCAGGAGCGGAAGGTCGTCCAGGACGACGACGGCACCGGGCACCGCGTAGTGGGGCAGGGTCTCGGCGAGGGCGTCGCGCAGGAGGACGGGGCGCGGGGCCGGGTCGCCGGTGACGGCATAGGCGACGAGGCGGCGCCCGCCTGCCCTGTCCTCACGGATCACGGCGCAGGCGGCCGTGACGCCGGGGCATGCCAGGAGCGCGGCCTCGACCTCGCCCAACTCGATGCGGAATCCCCGGAGTTTCACCTGGTCGTCGGCGCGTGCCACGTAGTCGAGCAGACCGCGGCGGTTCCACCGCACGAGGTCACCCGTGCGGTACATCCGTGCGCCCGTGCCGTCGAACGGGTCGGCGACGAACCGTGCGGCGGTCAGGCCCGGGCGGTCCAGGTACCCGCGGGCCAGGTGAGGTCCCGACAGGTACAGCTCACCGGTGACACCGGGTGGTACGGGGCGCAGCCGGCTGTCCAGGACGTAGGCGCGCATGGCGTCGACCGGGCGGCCGATCGGCACGGTCTCGTACGGTGCGCCTTCCGCCTGTCCGCTGTTCTCCGCGGCGCTGCTCTCCGGGGCGCCGTTCTCCGGGGCGCTGTTCTCCGTGGCGCCGTTCTGCGGGCCGGCCACGCGGTGGGCGGTCGCGTCGATGGTCGCCTCGGTCGGCCCGTAGAGGTTGTGCACCTCGGCCTGCCACAGCTCGGCGATGTCGTCGGCGAGGGTGCGCGGCAGCACCTCGCCGCCGCACAGCACGGCACGCAGTGCGGGCAACGGCGCGGCGTGCGCCGCCTCGGTGAGGACGAGAGTCAGGTGGGACGGCACGAACTGGGCGACGGTGACACCGAAGCGGCTCATCCAGGAGACGAGGGTGGGGGGTTCCGTGTTCGCACCGTCGGGCAGCACGCAGACTTCGGCGCCGTTCATCAGCGGAAGCCACAGCTCCCACACGGAGGCGTCGAAGCTGGAGGACGTACGTGCGAGGACCCGGTCGTCCGAAGTGACCGTCAGGTGCCGTGCCATCCAGGCCATGTGACCGGCCAGGGCGGCGTGCGGGACGACCACACCCTTGGGCCGGCCGGTGGACCCCGAGGTGTAGATGACGTACGCGGGATCCGCCGGACCGGGTGGGTCCTGGAGGGGCCCGGTGAGGTGTGCCGGCCGGGCCTCACGGCCGTCGAGGGCAAGCCACGGAATGTCGCAGGCGGGCAGACCCGCGTGGACGCCCCTGGTGGTGAGCAGCAGGACAGGTCGGGCGTCGTCGAGCATGTGGCTGATGCGGGCGGGCGGATACTGCGGGTCGACCGGCAGATAGGCGGCGCCGGCCCGCAGCACGGCCAGCATGGCGACGACGGTGTCCACGGACGGCGGTGCGGCAATGGCCACCCTGGTCTCGCGGCCCGCGCCGCGCTCACGCAGGGCCTGGGCGAGGGCGTCGGCGCGGGCGTCGAGTTCGGCGTAGGTGAGGCACGTGTGCGCGTCGCGTACGGCGACGGCACCGGGAGTACGCACGGCCTGCTCCCGGACCGCTTCGGGGGCGGTACGGGAGGGCGGCGGCTGCTGCGCGCCGCGCCCCTGGGCCAGGAGGCGGTCCCGCTCCTCCGGGGCCAGCGGGTCCAGGTCGCTGATGGCCAGGTCGGGGTCGGTCACGGCGAGGGTGAGGACGCGGGCGAATCGGACGCACAGCGCGCGGGCGGTGGCGGCGTCGAAGAGGTCGGTGGCGTATTCCAGGTAGCCACCGATGCCTCCGGCGCCGTGCCGGGTGTCCGCGGGAGCGCGGCCTGCCGTGTCGGTGGGTCTGCCCGTTCCGGGAGCCTCGGCCGGTCTCCCGGCCGGTCTCTTTGCGCCTTCGGCGACTTCGGCGACAGCGGCGGCTTTGGCGACATCGGTGACAGCGGCGGCTTCGGTGACCTCGGCGACCTCGGTGAGCGAGAACGTCAGGTCGAACTTGCTGCCCCCGCGGTGCCGGGACCTGTCGCGGACGGTGATGCCCGGCAGATCGAGGGCCGCCCGCTCCTGGTTCTGAAGGACCAGCATGGTCTGGAAGAGGGGGTGGTGGTCGCCGGACCGTTCGGGGTTGAGGGCCTCCACTATCCGCTCGAAGGGTACGTCGCCGTGGCTGAGGGCGGCGATGTCGAATTCCTTCACCCGGTCGAGCAGTTCGCGGAACGTCGGGCCCCCGGACAGGTCAGCCCGCAGGACGACCGTGTTGACGAAGAACCCGACCAGATCGTCGAGGGCCTCCTCGGTGCGTCCGGCGACCGCGGTGCCCAGCGGGATGTCGGAACCCGCTCCGTGCGCCTGCAGCGTCACGGCGAGAGCCGCCTGGAGCACCATGAACGGGGTGCATCCTGCCGCACGGGCGAGCCGGACGAGTGCGGCGTGCGCGGGGGCGGGCAGCTCGAAGGGAACGGCGGCCCCCCGATGGCTGGGCACGGCCGGACGGGGCCGGTCGAGCGGCAGGTCCAGCAGGTCGGGGGCGCCCCGCAGCGCACCCTTCCAGAATGCGAGCTGGGACGCGGCCAGGCTGTCCGGGTCACCGTCGTCGCCCAGCAGCCGGCGCTGCCAGAGGGCGTAGTCGGCGTACTGCACACGCAGCGGGGCCCAGTCGGGTGCGCCCGTGCGCTCGCTCCTGGCGCGGTAGGCGGTGCCCAGGTCACGGCTGAGCGGGGCGAGGGACCAGCCATCGGCGACGACATGGTGGAGAACGAGGACCAGGAGGTGACGGGCGGGGCCCAGACGGAGCAGATGGGCGCGGACTGCCGTGTCGGCCGCGAGGTCGAAGGGCCTGGTGGTCAGTCGGCGAAGCGTTTCGTCGGCCCAGGCGTCGGCGGTCTCCTCGGCCGGCGCGCGCTCGACGACGAGAGGGAAGAGCGTTGCGGCAACGTCCGCGTCAAGGACTTCCTGGCGGGCGATGCCGTCGTATTCGGCGAAGACGGTGCGCAGGCTCTCGTGGCGCACGACCACGTCGGCGAGGGCGCCGCGCAGGGCGTCCGTGTCCAGAAGGCCGTCGAGTTCCAGGACGAGCGGAATGTTGTAGGTGTCACCGGAGCCCTCGGCCCGGTTGAGGAACCAGAGGCGCTGCTG
>NZ_JAELVH010000218.1 GCF_019399235.1 Streptomyces poriferorum
TCCCGGTGCTCACGCTCGCGGCCGTGCTGCACGATGTGCCGGTCGCGCGCGACCTGGCGTTCCTCGCCGTCGTGGGGGCGGGGGTGTACGCGCGGCGGTGGGGGCCTCGCGGGCACTCGTTGGGCGTGTTCGGCTTCATGGCCTATTTCTCCGCCCAGTTCCTGCACACCGTTCCCGGCCGGCTGCCCGAGCTGTACGTGGCCGTGCTGCTGTCGCTCGTCGCGTCGTCGGTGGTGCGGTTCGGGGCGTGGTGCTACGAACGGCGGCTCGCCGCACCCGTGGCGGTCGCCCCGCCCGCCGGGGGAACAGGGCTCGCGAGGATCACGACACGGCAGGCGGTGCAGGCGACGCTGGGCTCAGGGTTCGCGCTGGCCGCGGGGCAGGTGCTCTCCGATCAGCGTTGGTACTGGGCCGTCGGCGCCACCTGGTGGGTGTTCGTGGCCACGACCTCGCGGGGTGAGACCGTCGTGCGCGGGTTCCGGCGATTTCTGGGGACGGTGCTCGGGATCGGTCTCGGCTTCGCCGTGGCCGTGCCGCTGCACCACGAACCGGTCGTGGCCGCCGTGGTCGTGGCGCTCAGCGTGTTCGGGATCTTCTACTCCGCCGCCGTCTCCTACACCTGGATGATGCTTGCAGTGACCGTGATGGCGAGCATGCTCTACGGGCTGCTCGGTGTGCTCGACGCGGATCTGCTCATGCTGCGGGTGACCGAGACGGGGGTCGGGGCACTCGGTGCCGTACTGGCGGTGCTGTTCGNGCTGCCCGTGACCACGCACCGCAGCGCGCGCTCCACCCACACCTCGGTCACCACGCACTCGGTGACCGAGGTGTGGGTGGAGCGCGCGCTGCGGTGCGTGCACACGTGCACGGCGGAGGCCGCCGCACGGCTCGCCGGGAGCGAGGACGCCGACCCGCCGCGTCGCGTCGCGGAACTGGAGGCGATCCTCGGCCGGGTGCGCCTGTCGCTCGCGCCGCTGGTGCACCCGCTCAACCCGATGAGGGCCCGCAGGCGACGGGCGCGGCATGTGCTCGCCCTGCTCGACGACTGTGCGCGGGAAGTGCGCGGACTGGCCTCCGTGGCGGCGGACCCGGAAGCCTCCCACGACGCCCGGCTCGCCGCGGCCTGCTGGCGCGTCGAGACCGCCGTGGAGGCGCTCACCGCGCCCGAGCGCCCCGCCCGCGCCACGGTGGCCGGGGGCGTCTTTGCGCACGCGGCGGCCACGGAACCCGCGCTCGCCCACCTGCACGGCCTGGAGCGCGCGCTCGCCGAACTGGCGGCGCCCCTGCACGCCACGCCCCGCGCGCCTCTCCTCCCGGCCTGACCCCGCCCCGACTCCGTACCCACGACTCCGTACCCCTGGTCCAGACCAAATGGCAGCACTGCTACGGTCGCCGCGGAAGATCGCGGCGGCCGTCGTCGTCGCGATCCGTCGGCGGAGAGAGGCAGTGCGGTGGACAGCAGTAACGGTGCCCGACGGGCATTCATCGGGTCGTTCACCTCGGCGGGCGGGCGCGGCATCACCGTCGCCGCCGTGGACGAGGAGACCGGGGCGCTCACCGTCCTGGGCACTACGGATGCCGTACCCGACCCCTCGTACCTCGCGCTCGGCCGGGGCCCCGAAGGTGCGGTCCTCTACGCGGTGAGCGAGACGCAGAAGGGTGCGGCGGCGGCCCTCGACGTCGGCCACGATGTTCCGAGGCCCCTCGGGGAGCTCCGGCCGGTCGACGGCGACGGCCCCACCCATGTCGCGCTCGCGGGCGGCCATGTGGTCACCGCCAACTACGGCTCCGGCAGCGTCACCACCCTGCCCGTGCTCGCCGACGGTTCGCTCGGCGCGGCCTCCTGCGTACTCGAACACGAGGGCAGCGGCCCGGTCGCCGAACGCCAGGAGGGTCCGCACGCCCACCAGGTCCTTCCTGACCCCTCGGGGAACTGGGTGCTCAGCGTCGACCTCGGCACCGACTCCGTACGGATCTGTGTGCTCGACCCGGAAACCGGGCAGCTGCGGCCGCACGGCGAGACGGCGCTGCGGCCCGGAACCGGGCCGCGCCATCTCGCGTTCCACCCCGCGGGCGGCCACGCCTATGTGCTGAACGAGCTGGAGCCCACGGTCACGGTGTGCCGGTGGGACCCGGCAGCCGGGGTCCTGGAGGCCGTCGGCGAGACGCCCGTACTGCCCGATGGGGCGAGCGGTGACGCCGGCCGGGCGAGCTATCCGTCCGAGGCCGTCGTCGCGCACGACGGCCGGTTCCTCTGGGTGGCCAACCGGGGCCACGACAGCATCTCGGTGCTCGCCCTCGATGCCACGGGCGAGCAGGCTTCCCTGGTCACGACCGTGAGCTGTGGCGGGCACTGGCCGCGCGACCTCGCCCTCGACCCGACCGGCCGGCGGCTGTACGCCGCCAACGAGAGGTCGGGCGACGTCAGCTGGTTCGCTGTCGACCCGGAGACCGGTGTCCCGGCTCCGGAAGGGTCCCTGGAGGTCCCTGCGGCCTCCTGCGTGATCTTCGCCTGAGGAACGGCGCAGGCCCCGGGACCCACGAACGGGTCCCGGGGCCTGCGTGTGTCACGGGCGGGCCGGGTGTGCTGTCCGTCCCGCTCCCGCGACGGACAGCACCCGGCCCCGGCCCGGATCAGTGAGCCTGAGCCCCCTGCGCCACCGCCGGAGCGATGCCGAGCGAGGACATGTACATCGACAGCACCAGCTTGCCGATCGCCGGGTACGCGCCGAGCGGCTCGGCGCTCGCGCAGCCGGCCTCCTTCACCGCGGCGTCCAGCATCCCGTCGGCCACCTCGGGGCCGACCAGATAGGGCGCCACGGCCAGCTGCAGCGAGCCGGAGCCCTTCAGCTGCTCGGCGATCGAGGCGACGGAGCCCTCGACATCGAGCGCTGCGGCCATCACCGGTACGGCGAGCCGCGCGGCCAGCAGCATGCCGGTGATCCCCGCCGCCTGCACGGCCTCCTCGCCGCCCACGGTGGCCAGCACGATGCCGTCGGCGGCCGTGGCCACAGTGAACAGCCTCGCGCGGTCCGCGCGGGCGAGACCGGCCTCGGAGAGGCGGACGTGCAGCGCCTCGGCGAGCAGCGGGTGCGGGCCGAGCACATCGGTCAGCTCGGCCGGAGCCCGGCTGTCCTCGATCGCGAGGCGTATCCGCTGGACCAGCGTGTTGTCGGGTCCCGCGAGCAGCGGCACCACGACGGCTGCCGGGCCCTCGGGCTCGGAGACCTCACGGCCGACGGCCTTCGCCAGCTCGAAGCGCGCGATGCGCTCGGCGGCGGCGTGGGCGAGAACGGAGGCAAGGGTGGGGTACTCGGCGTCGTCGCCGTCGAGGTAACCGATCAGGGCGTTCAGACCGGGCAGCTCGGAGCGGGCAATGCTGATCACCTCTTCGGCCAGACTGCGGCTGGCCGGGGAGGGGGTACCGGGAACGGCGAGAACGAGCGCGGCAGCGCCCTCAGGTGCGACCACGGGCTCCGGGCGGCGGTGCCGTCCGGACTGGCGAGGTCGCGGCATTCGTACAGGCAGGCCGGAAGCGGGCCCAGTGGGGGTGCTCATGGCGCCGCATGCTACTGGTTTTGGGTACCCCGCTGTGCGGGGAGGGGCCGGTCGAGCGTTGTCTGTCCGTATTTATCCGATCAGTGGCTTACCGGTCGACTGCCCTGCTCTGTCGCCCCTCGGGAGGTGCCGGATTCCTGCGGGGACACGGTGACCCGGAGCAGCGTGGGATGGAGCGGCAGCCGGAGCCCGTCGGTGGCGAGCGCCCGTGCGATGCGCAGCGAACCGATCAGCGGATCACCCGAACCGGGGACCGCCCGTGCCTGCGGCAGTTGTCGCGCCAGCTCCTCGCGCAGCGGGAGGAGCAGCGGCTCGCCCATCCGGAACAAGCCGCCGGTCAGCGCCACTTCGTACCCCGCGTCCCCCGCACCCGCCTTCGGGCACACCGCGGCGGCGGCCTCGGCGATGTGCCCGGCGGCGTCACGGAGGATGGCTTCGGCGACGGGGTCGTGGGCCGCGCACGCGGCCACCTCGGGAGCGAACGAGGCCAGGACCGCGGGCCGGTCGGTCCGCGGATAGAGCAGGCCGGGCAGTTCCGGCGGCGGGCCGAACACCGCCTCCAGCCTGGTCAGCAGTGCCGGGGAGCCCCCGCGCCGCCCGTCGTGGGCGCGCATCGCCGCGTCGAGTCCGGCCCGCCCGATCCAGGCGCCGCCCCCGCTGTCGCCCAGCAGATGCCCCCAGCCGTCGGCCCTTCGCCACTGCGTGAGATCCGTTCCCAGCGCGATCAGGCCGGTACCGGCTGCCACGACCGCGCCGGGCCGTTGCCCGACCGCTCCGGCGTACGCGGTCACCGCGTCGGCGGCCAGCGCCAGTTGCCGCAGACCGAAGGCGTCCGCCAGGGCCGCGGGCAGTTCGGCGCGCAGCTGGTCGCCCAGTGTGGCCATGCCGGCCGCCCCGATCGCCGCGGTCGCGATCCGGTCGCCTCCGCCGTGCCGGGCGAGCAGGTGCCGGACGGCCGGCAGCAGCTGATCGAGGAGGTGGGCGGCGTCGATGCCGGCGGGGCCGGTCCGCACCGGTTCGTCGCACACCGACATGGCCGGGGGGCCTTCCCCGGCCACGGTGCCCAGCGCCACCCGCAGCCCGGAACCGCCCGAGTCGACGCCGAGGACGTACTCCCCGGCCGCATGCCCGTGTGACTCCATGGAGCGGCTCCCGTCAGCAGAGGAATGACGGCGGCAGCCTATCGCCAGGCCCTCTTCGGCGAGCCGGAGGTGTCGCGCCGGACCGCCCCGGTGCCGAACGGTCGCCGCAGGTGGGGGAGGCGCGGGACGTCGGTCGTTACGCCGGTAGGGTGAGGCTGTGACAGCGCGACCGTTGAACGAAGTTGTGGAGCCCGGATGGGCCCGGGCGTTGGCCCCCGTGGCGGGACGCATCGCCGAGATGGGGGACTTCCTGCGGGCGGAGGTCGCCGCGGGCCGTACGTATCTGCCGTCGGGGGCGAACGTGCTGCGCGCGTTCCAGCAGCCCTTCGACGAGGTACGCGTGCTGATCGTCGGCCAGGACCCCTACCCCACACCGGGTATGGCCATCGGGCTGAGCTTCGCGGTGGCACCCGAGGTCCGTCAGCTTCCCGGCAGCCTGGAGAACATCTACCGCGAACTGCACACGGACCTGGGGCTGCCCCGCCCGTCGAACGGCGACCTGACTCCGTGGACGCGGCAGGGCGTGCTGCTGCTGAACAGGGCGCTGACGACCGCACCCCGCAAGCCGGCCGCCCATCGGGGCAAGGGCTGGGAAGAAGTCACCGAGCAGGCGATCCGGGCACTGGTCGCGCGGGGCACCCCGCTGGTCTCCATCCTGTGGGGCCGCGACGCACGCAATCTCCGGCCGTCGCTGGGGGACTTCCCGGCGATCGAGTCCGCCCACCCGTCCCCCATGTCGGCGGACCGCGGCTTCTTCGGGTCGCGCCCCTTCAGCAAGGCCAACGAACTCCTGGTGCGCCAGGGGGCACAGCCGGTGGACTGGCGTCTCCCGTAGCCGGGTGCGGGAGACGCTCCGCCCGCCACCCCGCCGCCGGCGAGTGGCCCGGTCCCACCGGATCCGGCCCGTCGGCGGCGCGATGCTCCCCGGTCACCCGCCGATCGTGGCCGCCCGGACGCACAGGACGTCGGGCAGGTGCGAGGCGAGCTGCTGCCAGCTGTCCCCGTCGTCCGCGCTCGCGTACACCTCTCCGTTGCGGTTGCCGAAGTACACGCCGGCCGGATCGGCGTCGTCCGTGCAGAGCGCGTCGCGCAGCACCGTGCCGTAGTGCGCGCCGTCGGGCAGCCCCGAGGACAGCGGCTCCCAGCTCTCGCCCGCATCGGTGGTCCGGAAGACGCGGCAGCGGTGCCCGGCCGGTACGCGGTCGGCGTCGGCGTTGATCGGGAAGAGGTACGCCGTGTCCGCGCGGTGCGGGTGCGCCGCCACCGCGAAGCCGAAGTCGGAGGGCAGGCCGGCGCCGATGTCCGTCCAGCTGCCCCCGGCGTCGTCGCTGCGGAACACACCCCAGTGGTTCTGGAGATAGAGCCGGTCGGGATCGACCGCGTCCCGGCTGACCTTGTGGACGCACTGGCCGAACTCCGGGTCGGGATCGGGCAGGAAGACCGCCGACACCCCCCTGTTCGCCGGGGTCCAGCTCTCGCCGCCGTCCGCCGTCCTGAAGACGCCGGCGGTGGAGACGGCGACCGTGACCGACCGCGGGTCCCGTTCGTCCGTCAGTACGGTGTGCAGTCCCTCGCCGCCTCCGCCCGGCACCCACTTCGAGCGCGTCGGATGCTCCCAGAGCGGGCGCACCAGCTCGAACGACTCGCCCCGGTCCTGCGAACGGAAGAGTGCGGCCGGTTCGGTGCCCGCGTACACGACATCGGGCGCCTCGGGGCCGGCCGGGTGCAGCTGCCAGACCCGTTCCAGTGACGTTCCGGTGAACTCCGGGAACTTCACCGCCGGTTGCGCGGGCTCGACCCAGCTCGCGCCCAGGTCGTCGGAGTGGAAGACGGACGGACCCCAGTGCGCGCTGTCGCCGCCCACGAGCAGCCGGGGGACGTCACCGCGCTTGTCGATGGCGATGGAGTAGATCGCCTGCGCATTGAAATGCGGATCGCCGAACTCCCATGCCCCGCCGCTCCTGCGGCCGATGAAGAGCCCCTTGCGGGTGCCGACGGTGAGCAGAACATCGGTCATGACCGAACCTCCCGAAACGCCGTTGTGCCGGATACGCGCCAGTGTGCACCCAGCCACTGACAGTGGCGCGCAGGACAGCTCCGGACACCGCCGCGTTCGCGGCCGGCGACGGGTTTCGGACGCCCGGCCCCCTCAGTGCCCCGGGCCGGGCACGCAGGGGCGGGTGAGGAGGCGGGTCGTGCTTCCGTCGTCCTCGGTGAGGTCACGGACGTGACGGAAGCCGATCCGGTTCAGCAGGGCGAGCGACGCCTCGTTGGCGGCGTCGACCGTCGCGTGTACCTCGGACAGTCCCAGGGTGGCGAAGCCGTGGGCGACCAGCGTCTCGGCGATCTCGGTGCCCAGGCCCTGCCCCCATGCCGTGGGGGTCACGGCGTAGACGATCTCGTGGCCGTCCACGCCGGGGGTGGGGGAGGGCTTGATCTCCGCGTGCCCGACGGCCCGCCCGTCGTGCCGCACCACCCACACGCCGAACAGGTCCTGTGCGTACACCTTCGTGAAGAGCCGCCCGAAGAGTGCCCGGTCCTCGGCCTCCTCGTCCACGCCGTCGCCCATCCAGCGCCCCACCCGGGCGTCCTGGAAGAGCGCGACGAAGTCTTCCTCGTCGGAGGGTGCGTACGGCTCCAGCAGCAATCGCCGCGTCCGCAGGACAGGGGTCTTCATGCCGCGCGACGGTACCGACGCCCGTATGCGGCCGCAACCGGGTTGATCAACGACCGGGGGCCGCCGTGCTGCTGCGTACGACCAGGTTGGTGGCCAGGTCGACGCGGGTGGTCGCGGGCTGCCGGCCCCGGCCGAGGTCGAGGACCAGCCGGGCCGCGGTCTCAGCCATCTCTATGAGCGGCTGGCGCACGGTGGTCAGCGGCGGCCCGATCCACCGGGTGAGCGGCAGGTCGTCGAAGCCGACGACGCTGAGGTCCTCGGGGATGCGCAGTCCGAGCTCGCGCGCGGCCTCGTACACACCGAGCGCCTGGAGGTCGTTCCCGGCGAAGATGGCGGTCGGCCGGTCCGCCATGCTCAGCAGTTCCATGCCCGTGGTGTATCCGGCCTCGTGCTGGAACTCGCCCTCGCGGACCAGAGCGGGGTCGATCGGCAGGCCCGCGGTCTCCAGGGCGGCGCGGTAGCCGTCCACCCGGGCGCGGCTGCACATCATCCGGGACGGGCCGCTGATCACTCCGATCCTGCGGTGCCCGAGCCCGGTGAGGTGGCGGGTGGCGGCGAGCCCGCCCTGCCAGTTCGTCGTCCCGACCGACGGGACGTCGTCGCCGGGGTCGCCGGCCGGGTCGACCACCGCGTACGGGATGTTCCGGCTGGTGAGCTGGGCACGCTGGGCGGCGGTGAGGTCCGACAGGACCAGGATCACCCCGACCGGCCGGCGGGCCAGCACGCCGTCCACCCAGGTCTGCCCGGGGGTGAGGCGGCCCGCGCTCTCCGACAGGACCAGACTCAGGCCCTCCTCGCGCGCGACGTTCTCCACGCCGCGCACGACCTCCATGGCCCACGCGCTGTCCAGCTCGTGGAAGACCAGGTCGATCAACTGCGACTGCGTCGTGGAGCCGCGTCTGCGGCGGTAGCCGTGCAGCAGCAACAGCTCCTCGACCTTGGTGCGTGTGCCGGGGGCGACATCGGCCCGTCCGTTCAGCACCTTCGAAACTGTCGGAGCCGAGACTCCGGCCGCTCGGGCGATTTCCGCCAGGGTGGCGGTGCCGTCCGACGACTCGCCGGCAGGCGCATTCTCCTGATGTGACTGGACGTTTGCGGGGCTCATACAGGGAATCGTAACTGCCCGCCGCCAGGAGGGAGGGGTGGGCCCCCAAGGAAAATTCCCTCGACGGGCCCTCTTGACTGGCCCGAAACACGACCGTACGGTTCCGGCAACATTCGCAAGCAGGGCCGAAACATTCGACAGAGGTGCGGTCATGGGGTCGGGAATTTTCACTCAGAGTACGCGTGCGGCGAGATGGACCGCAGCCGGTGCGGCCATGGTCATGGCGGGCGTGCTGGCGGGCTGCGGGTCGAACGGCGGCAGCGGTGGTGACGGCGGCACCCTCACCGCGTACGTCTACGGCGACGACGCGGTCAAGGTCCAGCAGGCGGCGGTCGAGGAGTTCAACAAGACCTCGAAGGTCAAGGTCAAGCTGATCCCGGTCCCGGGTACGGAGTACGTCAACAAGCTCCGCAGCGCCATGGGCTCGCCCAGCGCCCCGGACATCTTCTACAACTGGGGCAGCGGCTCCATCAAGCCCTACCGCGACGCCGGCCAGCTGGTCGACCTGACCTCGACCGTGAAGAACGACGCCACCCTGAAGGACGGCTTCCTCCCGTCCATCATCGAGGCGGGCAGCCTGGACGGAAAGATCTACGGGGTGCCGATGCGCGGCATGCAGCCCGTGATGCTCTTCTACAACAAGAAGCTCTTCGCCGAGAACAAGCTGGAGGCCCCCAAGACCTGGGAGGAGCTCCAGCACGCCATCACCACGTTCAAGGACAAGGGCATCACCCCCTTCGCGCTCGGCGGCCAGGAGAAGTGGCCCGAGCTGATGTGGCTGGAGTACCTGCTCGACCGGATCGGCGGCCCCGAGGTCTTCAACAAGATCCAGAGCGGGGACGCGTCCGCCTGGGGCGACCCCGCGGTCCTCAAGTCGGCCCAGACCGTGAAGGAACTGGTCGACGGCGGAGCCTTCGGCAAGAACTTCAACTCCGTCGACTACGGCAGCGGCGCAGCCCCCACCCTGCTCAGCAAGGGCAAGGCGGCCATGCACCTGATGGGTTCATGGGAGTACTCGACCCAGCTCGGCAAGGCACCGGAGTTCGCCAAGAACGACCTCGCATGGGCCAACTTCCCGACCGTGGCCGGCGGTGTCGGTGACCCGGCCAACGTGGTCGGCAACCCCACCAACTACTGGTCGATCAACTCCCGCACCAAGCACAAGGACGCCGCCATAGCCTTCCTCAAGACCATGGCGTCCAAGAGCTATGCCCAGGCCCTGGTCGACAACGGTGACGTACCCACCACGTCCAACGCCGCCTCCATGCTGAGCGGATCGCCCAACCCGCAGTTCGCGAAGGACCAGTACGACATGGTCCAGAAGGCGCCGAGCTTCACCCTCTCGTGGGACCAGGCGCTGGAGTCCGGTGTCGCCACCCCGCTGCTCACCGAGATCAGCAAGTTGTTCGCCGGTAAGTCCACGCCCGAGCAGTTCGTCGCCGCGATGAAGGCCGTCAAGTAACAATGTCCCACGTCTCTTCGTACAAAAAGGTGCGCGGAGGAAGGAAGGCGGCCGCCGGTAACGTCGGCCGCCCCTCGGTCGCCTGGGCCGTGCCCGGCATCGTCTTCTTCGCCCTCTTCGCGATCGTCCCGCTGGCGATCGCCGTCTATCTCTCCTTCTGCCGCTGGGACGGGCTGAACGCCCCGACCCCCATCGGCATGGGCAACTGGACCCGGCTGTTCAAGGATCCGGAGTTCCGTCAGGCCGCCTGGCTCAGCCTGCTGCTCACGTCGGTCAGCTGGCTGTTCCAGACCCCCGTGGCCCTGCTCCTCGGTGTCTGGGCAGCGGGCAAGCAGCGCAGCCGGGCCGTGCTCTCGGCGGTCTTCTTCATTCCGCTGCTGCTCTCCACCACCGCCATCGCGATGCTGTTCCACGCGCTGCTCGACCCCAACTTCGGCGTCATCAGGACGATCGGCCCGTGGTTCGGCATCGACCCGAACATCATGGGCTCCTCGACCGGAGCCCTGCTCACCGTGGCGTTCGTCGGCGGCTGGCAGTTCATGCCCTTCCACACCCTGATCTACCAGGGCGGCACCCGGCAGATCCCGCAGGTCCTTTACCAGGCGGCGGAGATCGACGGAGCGGGCATGCTCCGCCAGTTCTTCCACATCACCCTGCCGCAGCTGCGCCACACCATCACGACCTCCTCGGTCCTGATGATCGTCGGCTCGCTGACCTACTTCGACACCGTACTGATCATGACCAGGGGCGGCCCCGGCACGGACACCACCGTGCTCCCGTACCTCATGTACCGGACCGGTTTCCAGACCTACGACCTCGGCTACGCCGCGGCGATCGCCACGGCCCTGGTCGTGGTGGCCACCGCCCTGTCGCTGATCCTGGTCCGCTTCAGCGGCTTCGGGAACATGCGGTCCACCCGGGAAGGTATGTGACGCGATGTCAATCGACACCCGCCCCGTGGCACGCCCCACGTCACCCGTGACCCGGAGCCGGCTTGCCGCCGCCGGGCGCCGCAGGAAGTGGGGCAACCCCCTGGCCGGCCTGGGCTCACTGGTCTGGCTGCTGATCGTGGTCGTCCCGCTGTACACGCTGATCTCCTCGTCGCTCATGCACCAGGACGAAGCGCTCAACGGTGACCCGCTGGCCGTCCCGACCAACCCCACGCTCGAGAACTACCGCACCGTGCTGGACAGCGGCTTCTCCACGATGCTCACCAACACGGCGATCGTCGCCGTGGCCACCGTCGCCATCGTCCTGCTGCTCGCGGTGCCGGTCGCCTATGTCGCGGTACGCACCCGCAGCCGGCTCTCCTCGCTCGCCTTCCGGACCTTCCTGCTCGGCGTCGCGATCCCCGCGCAGGCGGTGATCGTGCCGCTGTACCTGCTGATCAGCAAGCTGGGTCTGTACGACAGCCTGCCGGCGATCATCCTGCCGACCGCGGCGTTCGCGATGCCGGTGGCGGTGCTGATCCTCAGCGGCACCATGCGTGACGTCTCCGAGGAGATGTACGAGGCGATGGCCCTCGACGGTGCGACGCCCCTGCGGATGCTGTGGCAGCTGGCGATCCCGATGTCCAAGGGCGGCATCAGCACGGTGGCGATCTACACGGCCCTCCAGGCGTGGAACGGCTTCCTGTTCCCGCTGATCCTGACCCAGTCGGAGGAGAACCGTGTCCTGACGCTCGGTCTCTTCAACTTCATGTCCCAGTTCGGGATGAACATCCCTGCCGTGCTGGCCGCGATCGTGCTCTCCGTCGTGCCGATCTTCGCCGTGTACCTCGTGGCACGCAAGGCACTGGTCAACGGACTGATGGGGGTGGGCGGCAAGTAGTACTCCACGCCGCCCGTACCACCGCACTCACGAGAGGAACCCTGCCCCCATGGCAATCCCCGCTGTCCCGCACGCCCGCGGCACCGGAGCC
>NZ_JAELVH010000219.1 GCF_019399235.1 Streptomyces poriferorum
CGGCGACCACCGCGCGCAGCCGTTCCGGGTCGGCGTCCAGCAGGGCACGGTGCAGACCGCCGAGGATGATGCGGTCCGGGTTGAGGATGTTGACGAGTCCGGCGAGCCCGAGGCCCAGGCGGTCGATCAGCTCCTCCGCGGCGTTGCGTACCGCCGCGTCCGCGTACTCGTTGCGCAGCAGGTCCCCGGACTGCTTGAGCAGCGACTCCTCGGGGCCGGGTGCGCGGCCGGCCGCGGTGAGGAAGGCGAGCGGGTCGGTCTCGACGTCGAGGCAGCCGCGGCCGCCGCAGTGGCAGGGCCGGCCCTCGGGGTTGACGGTGAGGTGGCCGACTTCCAGGGCGAGCCCCGAACTCCCGGTGTGCAGGCGGCCGTCCAGGACGAGCGCACCGCCGACCCCGCGGTGGCCGGTGGCGACGCACAGCAGGTGCTGGGCCCCGCGTCCGGCTCCGTGGCGGTGCTCGGCGAGCGCGGCGAGGTTGACGTCGTTCCCGGTGAACGCCGGTCCGGTGATGCCCGCTTCGCGGACACATGTGGCGAAGATCTCGCGGACCGGGGCGCCGGCGGGCCAGGCGATGTGGAGCGGGTTGAGGGCGGTGCCCTCGGGCTCGGCGACAGCGGACGGCACCGCGAGGCCCGCCCCGACGCATCGCAGGCCACTGTCGCGCAGCAACCGTGCGCAGTCGTCCACGACTTCGCCGATGACCTGGGCGGGATCGGCGGTGATGGTGACGCAGCCGGGCGCGGTCGCGACGAGCCGGCCGCCGAGCCCGACCAGCGCGGCCCGGAATCCGTCCGAGTGCACCTGGGCGGCGAGGGCCACCGGCCCCGACTCGCGCACGGCCAGCCGGTGCGAGGGGCGGCCCTGCGAACCGGCGGCCGAGCCGGGGCTGGAGTCGACCCTGATCAGGCCGAGCGCCTCAAGCTCCGCGGCGACCGCGCCTGCGGTGGCACGGGTGACGCCCAGCTCGGAGGTGAGGACGGCTCGGGTGGGCGCGCGTCCGGTGTGGACCAGTTCCAACGCGGGTCCGAGCGCGCTGCGGCCCCTCTCCAACTTCGTCCGGGTGGTGGTCACCTTGCCGTTCATGGGGGCGAGTCTCCCATGATCCGGAGGTGCTGCGGACGCCGCGGCGCCCGTCTCCTCCACCGCGCCGCCCCGCTCCACGGCGTGGAGCCCGCCGCGCCCGGCACACCGCCCGGACCCGGCGGGCAACCGTCTTGCGCCCGTCGTCCGCGGGCCCCTATGCTGAGTTTGTGCCGCAACTAAACAAACTGCGGACGGCCTTGCCGGGGGGACCGGGCGGAAACACCGCCCCACCTTCATCGACACGCCTCCGTACCGCTCTGACCGTGTTCTTCGCCCTCGACGGGTTCCTCTTCGCCGGCTGGGTGGTCCGCATTCCGGCCATCAAGCAGCAGACCGGCGCCTCGGCCTCCACCCTCGGCCTCGCACTTCTCGGCGTATCCGCCGGTGCCGTGATCACCATGATGCTCACCGGCCGGCTCTGCCGCCGTTTCGGCAGCCATCCGGTGACCGTGGTCTGCGGCGTCCTGCTGCCGCTCAGCATCGCCCTGCCCGCCCAGACCCATTCGGCACTCTCGCTGGGACTGGTCCTGCTGGTGTTCGGCGCCGCGTACGGCGGCGCCAACGTGGCGATGAACAGCGCCGCGGTGGATCTGGTCGCCGCCTTGCGACGTCCCGTGATGCCGAGCTTCCACGCCGCGTTCAGCCTCGGAGGCATGATCGGGGCCGGACTGGGCGGCTTGGTCGCCGGGGGCCTCTCACCCTCCGCGCACCTGCTCTGCCTGACCGGAATCGGTCTGCTCGTCACCGCGTACTGGGGCCCGGTCCTGCTGCGGTATCCCTCGCGGAAGCCCGCCCCCACGGCGGCCGACGGCCAGGAGGCCAGCCACCGTCTGACCGGACGGGCGCGCCGGGTGGTGCTCCTGTTCGGCGTGATCGCGCTCTGCACCGCGTACGGCGAGGGTGCCCTGGCCGACTGGGGCGCCCTCCACCTGGAGCAGGACCTGCACGCGCACCCCGGGGTCGCGGCAGCCGGGTACTCGCTCTTCGCGCTCGCCATGACCGCGGGCCGGCTCACCGGCACGGCACTGCTCGAACGACTCGGACAGACCCGCACGCTGGTCGCGGGTGGCGGCACGGCGGCGGCCGGGATGCTGGTCGGCTCGCTCGCCCCGACCGCCTGGCTCGCCCTGCTCGGCTTCGCCATCACCGGACTCGGTCTGGCGAACATCTTCCCGGTGGCGGTCGGCAGGGCCGGCGAGCTGGCCGGCCCCGGCGGAGTGGCCGCGGCCTCGACGCTCGGCTACGGCGGCATGCTGCTCGGGCCGCCCTCGATCGGCTTCCTGGCGGACTGGTTCTCGCTGCCCGTGGCCCTGACGACGGTGGCGCTGCTGGCTCTGGCAGCGGCGGCGCTGGGGTACGGCGCACGCAATGCGGCAACGCGGGAGTGAGTAGGCGTACTCAGGCAGGAACGGTTCTCCCGCCGCAGGATGGAGACGTAACGACCCCTCCCGCCGACTGTCGCGGGTGGGGCCGGAAGCCATCGACGGGGAGCACGCCATGAACAAGCCGGTCCTGACCAAGCAGCACGTCCACACGCTCGCACGCCTCACGTTCGGCAACGCCGCGTCGCTGGTCTACCTGGGCGTGGTGGCGGCGACCGCGGTGTTCGTCACGGTGGACACGCTGTTCGTCGCCCACGAGGACGCGTCGTTCGCCGGTGTGTGGCTCTTCTTCCTGGCGGCGCCGACCGTCTTCGTCTTCTTCGCCGGCGGTGCGATGCTGGGCGCGGATTCGGCCGCGCCCGACTGGCTGTTCTACCTGGCGCTGGTGGTGTCCGTGCTGGTGCAGTCGCTGGCCGTGGGCTGGTTCGCCCGGAAGCTGGGCGGCGGCCGCGGCCGGGCCCGCCAGGGCCGTCCCCGGAGCGCCTGAGCCCCTGGCACAATCCCTGCCATGAAGATCGCGGAACACATACGAACCCTGGACGTCGAGGGCCGTTTGCTGGCGGACGCGGCCCAGGAGGCGGGGACCGGCGCACCCGTGCCGACCTGTCCGGGCTGGCAGGTGCGCGACCTGCTCAGACACACCGCGACGGTGCACACCTGGGCGGCCGCCTTCGTGACCGAGGGCCACACCTCGTACGTCCCCGACGCCGGGGAGCCGGACCTGGACGGCCCGGAGCTGCTCGACCGGTTCCGTGCGGGGCACCGGCTCCTGGTGGACGCGCTGGAGCGCGCACCGCAGGACCTGGAGTGCTGGGCCTTCTTCGCCGCACCGTCGCCCCTGGCCTTCTGGGCGAGGCGGCAGGCGCACGAGACGGCGATCCACCGGGTGGACGCCGAGTCCGCACGCGGCGGTCCCCTCTCCCCGGTGGCGTCGGACCACGCGGTGGACGGCGTCGACGAACTGCTGCGCGGTTTCCACGCCCGCCCGAAGAGCAGAGTGCGCACCGACGCGCCGCGCGCACTGCGGGTGCGGGCGACGGACACCGGCGCCGTGTGGACCGTACGACTCTCCACCGAGCCACCGGCCACCGTGCGCGAGGAGGGCGAACCGTCCGTACTGCCGCCCGTGGACTGCGAGTTGAGCGCCACCGCCCAGGAGCTCTACCTCACGCTCTGGAACCGGCTGCCGCTCACCACCCTCACGGTGACGGGTGATCAGGACCTCGCCCGACTGTGGCGCGACAGCTCCTCGGTCATCTGATCCCGAGCGGGCGGGCACGCGGGGTGGCGGGCTTGTCCGCCCGCGTCCGCACCTGTGACACTTCGGGCATGGAACATCGAAGCCAGGCGGAACGCGACGCCGTGACCGTCGAGATCGGCTTCGCCGTGCTGACCGGAGCACTGCTGGCGGGGGCCGCGTTCGTCGCGGTCTGCGCCCCCGCTTTCCTGATGGCCTCGGGTGGCGGCGTGGGCCCCGGGCTGCTCCTGGCCGCGACCGTCGTGGCCGGGCTGGTCTTCGTCGGCCGTGTCGTCGACGTGCTGTGGCGGTTCGGCCGCCGCGTCACGGAGCGCGAGGTCGACGGGCGTGTCCCGGTGCTGCCGGATCAGCCGAGCCAGCCAGGGCGCACCAGCCCCGACTCGTAGGCGAGAACGACGAGTTGGGCCCGGTCACGGGCGCCGAGCTTCACCATGGTCCGGCTGACATGTGTCTTGGCGGTGAGCGGGCTGACGACGAGACGGCGGGCGATCTCGTCGTTGGTGAGGCCGATGCCGACCAACGCCATCACCTCCCGCTCCCGGTCGGTCAGTTCGTTCAGGGCGGTCACCGCGGCGGGCTCCTTGGAACGAGCCGCGAACTCGGCGATCAGGCGGCGCGTGACACCCGGCGACAGCAGCGCGTCGCCGCCGACCACCGCCCGGACCGCCCGCAGCAGTTCTTCCGGTTCGGTGTCCTTGACCAGGAAACCGGAGGCTCCGGAGCGGATCGCCTCGAAGACGTACTCGTCCAGTTCGAAGGTGGTGAGCATGACCACCTTCACAGCGTCGAACTCCGGGTCCCCGGTGATGGCGCGGGTCGCCGCGAGGCCGTCGAGGCGTGGCATCCGGATGTCCATCAGCACGGCGTCCGGCCGCAGTTCACGCACCAGGCGGACGGCCTCCTCGCCGTCGGCCGCCTCGCCCGACACCTCGATGTCCGGCTGGGCGTCCAGCAGGGCCCGGAAACCCGCCCGGACCAGCAGCTGGTCATCGGCGAGCAGTACGCGAATCACGGTGTCTCCTTCTGGTGCGCCGGCCCGCCGGCCGGCAGCGGAAGTTCGGCCCGTACCCGGAACCCGCCGTCGGGCCGGGTTCCGGCCTCGATCGTGCCACCCAGGGCGGCCGCCCGCTCCCGCATTCCGGCCAGCCCGTTGCCGCTGCCACCGGCGTCCGTGCCGGTGGCGGGGCCCTCGTCGTCGATGCGGAGCGTGATGCCTCCGGGCCCGTAGCCGACCCGGACTTCCGCGGTACGCGAACCGGAGTGCCGCACCACGTTGGTCAGTGCCTCCTGCACGATCCGGAACGCTGCGAGATCCGCGCCGGGCGGTACGGAACCGCGCTCACCGTCCGTCCCGACGGTGACGGTCAGCCCGGCACTCGCGGCCTGTTCCACCAGTTCGGGAAGCCGGTCGAGTCCGGGTGCGGGAGCCCTGGGCGCGTCGCCGGGTGTGCGGAGGGTGTCCAGGACCTGTCGCACCTCGCCGAGCGCCTCCTTGCTGGCGTCCTTGATGGTGGTGAGCGCGGTGCGGGCCTGCTCGGGGTCGGTGTCGAGCAGCGCGAGCCCGACACCTGCCTGGACGTTGATGACGGAGATGCTGTGCGCGAGGACGTCATGCAGCTCACGGGCCATCCGAAGCCGCTCCTCGTCGGCCCGCCGCTTCTCCGCGCGCTCCCGCTCGGCCCGCTGCGCCGCCCACTGCTCACGGCGTACGCGGACGAACTCGGCGGCAGCGACGATGGCCACCACCCAGGCTGCGACGCCCAGTTCCTGCCCCCAGGGCGGCGCGGAGTCGTCGTCCGGCGGCAGCCAGCGGTAGAGCCAGTGCGCCACGACGAGGTGCCCCACCCACACCATCGCGACCGCCGACCACGCGGCCCGCCGGTGGCCGGCGACGACGGCGCTGAAGCAGCCGACGGCGACGGCCAGGAAGACCGGGCCGTACGGGTAGCCGGCGCCGAGATAGACCGTAGCCGCGGCCGATGCCCCGAAGACGGCCACGACGGGGTGGCGGTGCCGCAGCAGCAGGACCGCCACCGCGGCGAGGAGGAGCAGCCGGGCGAAGAGGTCGAGCGGGGCCTTGTCGTCCAGCTGGCCGCGGGCCGCGAACGCCGAGCCGGCCATGACGAAGACACCGAGCAGGATCGTGGACGCCCAGGGCAGCCGGTCGGCGGAGCGCCCCGGGGGGCCCGTCAGCCAGCGCGGCGGCTCTCCGTTGTTCCAGAAGTTCCACGGGCCCGGGGAACCGGTCCTCCGTCCACCCGGCCCGCCGCGCGCCCAGGGCGGTCGACGCGAGGGACCGCCCTGATGCCCGGGGGGCCCGCCGCCTGTCTGTGCGCGCTGCTCTTCCATGCCGGCCACGCTAGACCGCGCACCTGCGCCCCGGCGTCCGCCGGGCGTGGTGATCACCCGTACTCCCCCGGGAGTACAGCGAACGGGGCCGGACGGGGCTTCGCGGATACCACTGGCTGTTCTGTCCACGCAGGACAGGAGCGGCAAGGGAGGTGCCGCCGCGCTGTCGGCCGAGCGCGGCCGCTCGGTCGGGCCTCGGAGGATGGTCACCGCGGCCGGAATCGAGACCGCAGCCGCATTCCGGATCCGCGCCCAGTGCCAACTCGCGCAGGCGGGATCACCATCCGTCGAGACCTCACCGACCACGGCTCCGGCTACCGCTCGCGCACACGGCGCGAACCGCTGCTCGCCGCACGAACCACCCACAAGCGCACCCGCACTACCGTCCCCAGGCCAATGGCAAAGCGGAACGCTTCAACCGCACCCTCTCGACGAATGGGCGTATGCCCGGCCCCACCGGCACCGAGCGGGAATGACACGACGCCTACGACATGTCGCTACGACCACCATCGCGGCCGCACCGCGATGAAGGGCCGTCCACCAGCCAGTCGCGTCCCCACCCGGCGCGGGGCAGTGCACCTGTAACGAGCACCGAGATCCGGGTCCGCCGCCCGGCCGTCGGCCGCAAGGACCGGGACAAGTTCATATCCGGCAAGAACAAGCAGAACGCCGTGAAGGCCATGGTCTGCAGATGTAAGTACCGAGACCCCGCCCTGGCCTTCGACGTCCCACCGCTAACCCTGCACGAGCTCGTTAGCCGCGCCGGTCGAGGAGCCCGACGGTGCGGGCCAGCTCCGTCACAGCCTGGCGGAAGAAGGCCTCGCGGGCTTCCACCACGCGGTTGAACTGGCCGAAGATCTCGAAGGACAGCAGCCCGAAGAGTTGTGACCAAGCGGCGACGAGCGGTGCGGCGACCGCCGGGGGAAGCCCGGGGGCGAGGTCGGCGGCGATCCGCTCGGCCTCGGGGCGCAGCTCCGCGGTGAGCGGCGGCAGCCCGATACCCTCCTCGCGGTGCGCGTCCTCGGCTATGGCGATGAAGACGAGGCCGACCCTGGAGGCGGGGCCGATGGTGGCCTGCGGTGCGGTGTAACCGGGCACCGGAGAGCCGTAGATCAGCGCGTACTCGTGAGGGTGGGCGAGAGCCCAGTCCCGTACGGCGCACGCGACGGCGACCCAGCGGGCGAGGTGGGTGCCGGGCCGGGCGGGCGCCGCGTTCTCGGCCGCGGCGGTCCGGTGGGCACGCTCGGCGGTCTCGCCCACGGAGTCGTACGCATCGATGATCAAGGCGGTCAGCAGTTCGTCACGGCTGGGGAAGTAGCGGTAGAGCGCCGAGGACACCATGCCGAGTTCACGTGCCACGGCGCGCAGGGAGAGCTTCGCCGCCCCTTCGGCCGCGAGCTGTTTCCTCGCCTCGTCCTTGATGGCGGCGGTGACCTCGATGCGGGCCCGTTCCCTGGCTCCCCGGATAGCGCTCATGACGGCCAGTCTGCCATGAAACGGAGCACCGCCCAATTACGAGAGCAGTGCTCTTGCTTTTGAGCACATGTTCCATGCACACTGATCTCAAGCGAGAGCACTGCTCTCATAAACTGTGGGGGTCCTCATGTCGCAGCCGTACTACCTTCAGGGCAGCCCGTTCACCGTCCGGATGAACAGCCTCATCGGCTGGCTGGCACGGCACGGGGTGAGCCTGCTCGGTTCGCAGGAGCTGTCGGTTCGGGGCCGCAAGAGCGGGCAGTTGCAGCGCATCCCCGTGAACCCGCACACCCACGAGGGCGTGCAGTACCTCGTCTCCGCACGGGGGCATTCGCAGTGGGTGCGCAATATGCGGGCCGCGGGCGGCGGCGAGCTGCGGGTGGGTCGCAGGACCCGCGCCTTCACAGCGGTGGAGATCGCGGACGACGAGCAGAAAATGATCATCATCCGCGCCTACCTGGAGCGCTGGGGTTGGGAGGTCAACCAGTACTTCAAGGGCATCACGGCCAAGTCCACCGACAGTGAACTGCTGGCGGCCTGCCCCGACCACCCCGTCTTCCGGATCACCGTCGAGAGCTGATCCGGGCCTGTGCGGCGACGAGCGCCGGGCAGTGGCGGCTCACCGGATTCACCGGACTCACCTGCGCGCCCGTGCCACGGCCGGATCCATCGGATCCGGCCGTGCCCCGGTGCGGCAGCGGTCCCTAACGGTCCATCGCCGACAGCGCGCGCTGCGCCAGCGGGTGCGAACGGACCAGTTCGGCCAGCGAGGTCGTCCCGCGGGTGATGCCCGCGAACGCGTTCCACGCCGGGCGGAAGCCCGTCAGCACCGCGTGCAGCAGGCCCGGGCGACGCTCGAAGAGCTTCAGCATGCGCCTTCCCACGCTCATCTCGACGCCGAGCCCGGCCTTGATGGCGAACGCGTAGTTGAGCGCCTGGCGACGCGCGTCCACCGCGTCGTGCGACTCCGCCACCCGCACCGCCCATTCGCCGGCCAGGCGTCCCGAACGCAGCGCGAACGAGATGCCCTCACGGGTCCACGGCTCCAGCAGGCCCGCGGCATCCCCGCACACGAGCACCCGGCCGCGCGAGAGCGGCGAGTCGTCGCTGCGGCAGCGCGTCAGATGGCCGGAGGAGATCTTCGGCTCGAACCCGGCCAGGCCGAGCCGCGCGATGAAGTCCTCCAGATACCGCTTGGTGCCGCCGCCGTCACCGCGCGCCGAGATCACACCGACCGTCAGGGTGTCCCCCTTGGGGAAGACCCAGCCGTAACTCCCCGGCATGGGGCCCCAGTCGATCAGGACCCGGCCCGCCCAGTCCTCCGCGACCGTCTCCGGCACGGGGATCTCGGCCTCGAGCCCGAGGTCCACCTGGTCGAGCTTCACCCCGACGTGTGCTCCTATCCGCCCGGCGCTGCCGTCCGCGCCCACGACCGCACGCGCCAGGACGGTCTCGCCGCCGGACAGTACGACCGCGACCGTACGCCGGTCGGGCACCGCGGCACCGTGCTGCTCGACCCGGGACACCGTCGCCCCCGTGCGGAGTTCGGCACCGGCCTTCTGCGCCTCCTCGACCAGTCCCGCGTCGAACTCGGGGCGGTTGATGAGGCCGAAGAGCATGCGCCTGGAGCGGCGGGTGCGTGCCAGCCTGCCGTTCAGCGAGAACGTGACCGCGTGGATCCGGTCCCGCAACGGCAGTTCGAAACCGGGCGGCAGCGAATCGCGTGAATACCCGATGATGCCGCCGCCGCACGTCTTGTAGCGGGGCAGTTCCGCCTTCTCCAGGAGCAGTACCCGCCGGCCGGCGACCGCCGCCGCGTATGCCGCGGAGGCTCCCGCCGGTCCGGCGCCGACTACGACGACGTCCCACACGGACGACTCTTCGTGCTCATGTCCGGCGTCTGCGTTCTCGCTGCTCACGATGTGCTTCTGCTCCCGATCCGACCAGTGGCCCCAACTGCTTCCGGCATCCTACGGCGCGCTGCGGCCGGACCCTGCTGTGGGAGGATCGACCGAGCCTCCGTCGTACCCGCAATGCCGCACTCCTGGCGTCGCAGGTACCCGGATACGTACACATAACGTCGCACCTACCAGGAGCGTGCCCATGACCGCCCATCCGATTTCCGAGACCGTCGCCTCACTGATGCCCCGCGCCAAGGCGGAGCTGACCGAGCTGGTGGCCTTCCAGTCGGTGGCGGATCCCGCGGTGTTCCCGAAGAGCGAGTGCGAGGCGGCCGCCGCCTGGGTCGCCGACGCGCTGCACGCCGAGGGATTCCAGGACGTCGCCCTGCTCGACACGCCGGACGGCACCCAGTCCGTCTACGGCTTCCTGCCCGGTCCGGCCGGGGCGCCCACCGTGCTGCTCTACGCGCACTACGACGTGCAGCCGCCGCTCGACGAGTCCGCCTGGATCTCCCCGCCCTTCGAGCTGACGGAACGTGACGGGCGCTGGTTCGGCCGGGGCGCGGCCGACTGCAAGGGCGGCTTCGTCATGCACCTCCTCGCGTTGCGCGCCCTGAAGGCGAACGGCGGAGTCCCGGTCTCGGTCAAGGTGATCGCGGAGGGCTCGGAGGAGCAGGGCACCGGGGGCCTGGAGCAGTACGCGCAGGCGCACCCCGAGTTGCTCGCCGCGGACACCGTGGTCATCGGCGACACCGGGAACTTCCGCGTCGGGCTGCCGACCGTCACCTCCACGCTGCGCGGAATGACGATGCTGCGGATACAGCTCGACACCCTTGAGGGGAACCTGCACTCCGGCCAGTTCGGCGGCGCCGCACCCGACGCCCTGGCCGCGATGATCCAACTGTTGGCGTCACTGCGCGCCGAGGACGGCACGACGACCGTCGACGGTCTCACGACGGACGCGAAGTGGGACGGTCTGCAGTACCCGGAGGAGGAGTTCCGCAAGGACGCCAAGGTCCTCGACGGGGTCGAACTGATCAGCACGGGTACGGTCGCCGACCGGATCTGGGCGCGGCCCGCGGTCACGGTCATCGGGATCGACTGCCCCGCGGTGGTCGGCGCGACGCCCTCGGTGCAGGCGAGCGCGCGGGCGCAGATCAGTCTGCGGGTTCCGCCGGGCATGGACGCCGGTGAGGCGACGAAGCTGCTGACCGCACACCTGCGGGCCCACGCCCCGTGGGGGGCGAGGGTGTCGGTCGAGCAGGTCGGCCAGGGACAGCCGTTCCGCGCGGACATCACAAGCCCGGCTTACACCGCGATGGCCGACGCCATGCGGATCGCGTACCCCGGCCAGGAGATGCAGTCCTCGGGCATGGGCGGCTCGATCCCGCTCTGCAACGCGCTGTCGGAGCTGTATCCGGAGGCGGAGATCCTGCTGATCGGGCTGAGCGAGCCCGAGGCACAGATCCACGCGGTGAACGAGAGCGTGTCCCCCGAGGAGCTGGAGCGGCTCTCGGTCGCCGAGGCGCTGTTCCTGCAGAACTACGCCGCCTCCAAGAAGGCCTGAACCGCCCGGTGGCGGCCTGCCGGAACGGGTGGGGCCCGTTCCGGCAGGCCGCCACGGGCGAAGGAGAGCCCGCTACGCGCTGAGCGAAGCTCGCCCAGAGCGTAGATCCGCGCGGCAGGCGCCCGCTCCTGCGTACGTTCGGGGCATGGACGTCGTCGAGGTGCTTCCCCAGTTGCATATGTTCCGGTTCCCGATCGGCCAGGCGTACCTCTGGCGCGACGGAACGGAACTGACCCTGATCGACGCGGGTGACGTGAACGCGGCATCCGCTATCGAGGACGCAGTGCGCGGGCTCGGGCACGACCCCGCCCGGATCGCCCGGATCGTGATCACCCACGGCCATCGCGACCACTTCGGCGCGGCCCAGGAGCTCGCCGACCGCCACGGCTCCGAGATCCTGGCCCACCGGCTCGACGCCCCGGTGATCCGGGGCGAGGAGGAGGTCGGTGATCCGGTCCTGCTCGACTGGGAACGCCCGCTGTACGAGAACGGACTGACCGTGCCCGTGGGTCCGCCGACCCGGGTGGACACCGAGCTGTCCGACGGCGCGGTACTGCCGTTCGGCGGTGGGGCACGCGTGGTCCACTCCCCCGGTCACACCCCGGGGGCCATCGGCATCCATCTGCCCCGCCACCGGGTGCTGTTCACGGGTGACTGTGTCGCCGAGGCGGGGCAGGTGATGCTGGGCGTGTTCAATATCGACCGCGAGCAGGCCATGGCCTCGTTCCGGCGGCTGGCCGCGCTGGAGGCGACCACGGTCTGCTTCGGTCACGGCGAGCCCCTTACGAAGGACGCCGTCGCGGTCATGCGCACCTCAGCCGACCGGGACTCCGGCCTCCAGGTTGAGCACGGCTGAGCGCTCGCGGGCGCGCAGTGCCCAGCGCAGCCGTTCGAACCGGGTGGGGGGCAGCAAGGTGGCCGCCTCCTCCTCGGTGACGAACCGCCAGCCACGCAGTTCGGAGCCGGGAAGCAGCAGCCGCTGGGCTTCGGCGCTCAGCAGCGTGCCGCCGTCGAAGAGCAGCCGCAGTCCTCCGTAGCCGGGCGGCCGGGGCGCCTCCCAGTCGACGACGAGAAGCTTGGGCGTCTGTGCGAGGTGAATCCCTATCTCCTCGGCCACCTCTCTGATCCCGGCCTGCGCCGGTGCCTCGCCCGCCTCCACCACGCCCCCGGGGAACTCCCAGCCGGGCTTGTACGTGGGGTCGACGAGCAGCACCCGGTCGTGTTCGTCGAAGAGCAGTACGCCGGCCGCGACGGTCTCCGCCGTGGGGTCGGGTGTCTGGACGATCTCGCAGGCCGGGGCCGCTCCGGTGCGCACGGCCTCGGCGATGTGCTCGGCCGTCTCATGGGGTGTCAGTGCGCTGTTGTCGATGGTGTGGGCGTCCCGCGTGATCCAGTCGAGCGCCGAACGGTAGGTCTCGATGCGGTCGTACGCCCACTGACCGGTCCCGTCTGTATTCACCGGGTCGTCGGGGAACTCCGCCCGGTGGGCGATCCGTTGCCGCAGGATCGTTTCCTCAGGTGAGAGCAGCACATGACGCACTGCGATGCGTCTGGAGGCGAGCCCTCCGAATATCTCGTCGCGATACTCCTGTCGCAGCAGCGTCATCGGCACCACCAGCACCCCACCGACCTCGGCGAGCAGCGCTGCCGCTGTGTCCACCACCAGACGCCGCCAGATCGGCAGGTCCTGGAAGTCGCTCACTTCGGCGAACTTCTTCTGCGGCAGCAGGGATCCCAGCCCCGTGCCGGTCAGTTCCGGATCGTAGAAGGTGCTGTTCGGGATCAGATCGATCAGTTCACGCGCGGCGCTGGTCTTGCCCGCGCCGAACGCACCGTTGATCCAGACGATCACGGTTCCCCCTCTTCCCTAGCCCCCAGTGGCTTGCCCGCAACACCCTGCCGTGAAAACACGACTGTGGCGATGACGATGCTCGAACGCAACAGTGCGGGCCGGCCGCAGTCGTCGTTACGGCCGGGCGCCGTCCGGCCGTAACGACGGCGACGGGACCGTCGTTGGAGCGGTCAGCAGAACGAACGACAGGGGGCGGACCGTGCGTCGCACCGTACTTGAGCAGTTTCCCGCCGGGGGCCCGCGGGGCAGCTGGCCCGCGGAGGAGTTCGCCGCGGCCCGTCGCGGCGAGGGCGTGGCGGCGGAGGTCGTTATGGACCTGGAACAGGACGCGTTCCTGGTGGTCGTGCCGCAGCAGTCCTCGGACCGGGGGCGCTGACGTCCGCCCGGCCGGCGCTGGATGGCCGGTATTGGCCCGTGGGCCGCCCGATGGCCCTAAGGAGTGTCGCCCCGCCAGTCCCATTTGTTCGGATCCGCCGCGCGCGGCCCGTACTCGGCCCGGCCGCCCGCCCCGTAGGCACCGATCTCGGTGATCAGGGCGGAGCCGTCCGCCAATGCCACCTTCGTCCAGCCGGTCACGTCCAGCAGCAGTCCGTCGAGCGGGCCGCCCACCAGTTCCCGGTAGACCCGCCCCGGCCGGGGACCCGGATCCGGGTCGTCGTGATCGGCGCCGTACACCCGTCGCCGCATGATCTCGTCCATACCCGCAGGATCGCACCGACCACTGACAACGTGCTCGGCCTATGGGCCGGTGTGACTCGATCGGAGGCACGTACGCCTGCCCGGACCTTGATCCTTCGAAGCCGTGCCGGTTGAATCAGCCGGTGACCGAAAGCGATGCGGCCCAGGACCCGTGGGCGGCGCTTACCGATGGTTCCGAGCCGTCCGAGCGTACGGCCCAGCAGTGGTTGCACGGTCTGGGCTTCAACCGGGCCGCTCCGGCGGAGGTACTCGTCAGCCTGTTCGACGCGGGTGAGAGCCCCTTCGTGTACTTCCTGTACCGCGACGACCTCCCTGCCGGTGTCCTGGACGCGGCGATCGTCCACCCCGACCGGAACATCCGTGCCTTGGCAGCCGAATCGGGGCGCCTCTCATCCGCCCAGTGGGGTCGCCTCCTCGCCGCCACTCCGGCTTCGGCCCGTCGCGACGTACTTGCGGAGCTGGCAGCGGAACAGATCGCGTTCCGGGCGTCGGGGTCACGGATCGGCGTCAGTCAGGCGCCGGATCGCACGTCCCGGCCGCCTTCGAGCCCGGCCGAGATCGAGGCGATGGCGGCAGCCGTCCGCGACATCGACACCAATGACCGCTCGTACGCGGTGTGGTGGATCGCGGCCCTCCACGCCGACGCGGACGCGATGCGCCAACTCGCGGTTTCGCCGAACCTGTGGATCCGCCGCAGTGTGGCCCGCTCCCCGCGTCTTCCTTCGGACGTGGTGAACCTCCTCGCTCACGACGAGGACCGGATCGTACGGCTCTTCCTCACCGAGTCCTGCGAGGACGCTCCTGCGGACCTGCTCCTGGAGGTGTGGCGCTGGTGGCCCGGAAGCCTCTCCTTTCCCGGGCGCCCGCGCAATCACCCCAACTTCCCCCGCCACGCGCTGCTCCGCTTCGCCGACGATCCGGAGCCGCGGATGCGTCTTCTCGCGCTCGACGACCCCGCGTCGGACACGGTCCTCGTCGAACGATTCAGCCATGATCCCGATGCCCGGGTGCGCGGCAGCGCCGCCGCTGATCACCGGCTGTCTCCCGAATCCGCCGTCAGGCTGGCCTGCGATGCCGACGAGACCGTGCGCTGGACGGCCTGGTGCAATCCAGTTCTGCCGCCGGCGTTCCTGGTCTCCCTAATTCTGGACGAGCACAGCGCACAGTACGCCGCCCGGAACCCTGCGATCCCGGCGGCAGTCATGCACCGCATGGTCGCCCTGGCCGCCGCGTCCTCCCGCGCCGAAGGCGTCTGACCCGGGTGGCCGGCTACGGCTGTCATCGCGCGGAGCGGGAGCCAGGCTTCGCCGCGCCGGAAACCCGGATGCGGGCGCTGCGCGGTCACTCCTAGGATGCGCCCGCGGGAAGGCCGAGGCCCCGTAGCGTCCATCAGCGAAGCGGAGATAACCGGGAAATGACCAGCCAACTGTTCGCGATCTGCTTCAATTCGCCCCGGCCGTCCGGCCTGGCACGGTTCTGGTCCGGGGTTCTGGGCTGGGAGTTGGCCGCCGGTCCGGATGACGGGGTCGCGGTCCTGCACCCTGATCCCGCCGGGTTCCGCATCCGCTTCCTGCCGGGCCAGGAGCCGAAGACCGGCCAGAACCGGGCTCACTTCGACCTGACGAGTGCCTCCCCGGAGGATCAACGGCAGACGGTGGACCGGGCGCTGGGACTCGGCGGCAAGCACATCGATGTGGGGCAGCTCCCGGAAGACGGGCATGTGGTGCTCGCCGATCCGGACGGCAACGAGTTCTGCGTGATCGAGGCCGGCAACAAGTTCCTCGCCGGCACCGGTGTCATCGGCGCGCTGGCCTGCGACGGAACCCAGGAGGTCGGCTACTTCTGGAGCAAGGCCCTGCGGTGGCCGCTGGTCTGGGACCAGGACCAGGAGACCGCGATCCAGTCACCGCACGGCGGCACGAAGCTCACCTGGGGTGGCCCGCCGGTAGCGCCGAAGACGGGGACGAACAGGCTGTACTTCGAGCTGGCGCTTCCCGCCGACGCCGACAGGGATGCGGAGATCGGCCGCCTGGTCTCACTCGGCGCGACGCTCGCCGAAACCGGCGAGGGCGAAGACGAAGACGGCCGGGTACTGATGCTCGACCCCGACGGCAACGAGTTCACCGTACGGAGGCCTTGCTAGTGCCGCGGCGGGCAACGTTTGCCCGTGAAGGAGCGGCGTCCGGTGCGTGCTCCCGGCGTGCCGGCCGGAAGTCCTCGTACGGGACGTACTCGGGCTTTCGACCGGTGCGGCGAGAGTGCGTGCCGGGCGTCGCGACGGGGCAAACGTGCCTGCCACGGCACGGGCGGAGGCTGCTGCCGCACGGGCGTTCGCCCCGAATCGCGCGGTCTCCCTCAGCCGTCCGCCACGTACCGGCTGAGCCGGTACGTGGTCGGCTGCGTCAGGCGCCCGCACAGCGTGTCGATCCGGATCGTCGCCTCGTCGACCCGCGCCTGCCGCAGGCTGCGCAACTGAGCGCGAAGCTCCCCCTGGTCCCGGGTCTCGAAGACCACTTCCCACCGCCCCAGCTCCGGCGCCGTGCGAGCGGCGATCCGCTGCCTCTCGGCTTCCTGCCGCCGCCTCCTCCTACCCTGTCCCGGCACCGGTCCAGAATCGCAGGCCGGTGCCGGCGGCAGCAAGAGAGCCGGAGCGAGAACGAGCACACGTCCCCGCGAGGTGGCGGCCCGGAACGACGGCACACAGAAGACAACCTTCACTTCACCCCCACACCTTGGTCACAACTTCGTCACCACCGGAACATCGCCCTCCCCCGCCGCACGCGGCACGGCTAGCGTCACCTCTCCACGCACTCTCAGGGGGACGTATGTCGCACAACCCGCCGTCCAGCCCGCCGCCATGGGGTCAGCCGCCACGGCCCGCCGGCCCCGGCCCGTTCACGGGTCCGACGGCGCCCGCGGGCGGCCGACCCGGCTGGACCAGGAAGCGGATCGTCATCCCCGCGGCGATCGTCCTGTTCGTCATAGGCGTCGGGATCGGCGCGGCGGACGACGGCACCAAGTCCGAGAAGGCCGTCACCGCCACGGCCACCGCGGCCCCCACGGTGACTGTCACAGCGACAGCGACAGCAACGGCCGAACCCGGGCCCGCGGTCACGGAGACCGTCACGGCCAAGGCCGAGCCGGTACCCACGGTCACGAAGACGGTAACGGTCAAGGTGACCGCCGCAGCCCGTTCCGGCACCTCCGGCGGCTCCGGCGGCTCCGAGTCGGACGACGACAGCGGCGCAGCGACGTACTACGCCAACTGTTCAGCCGTCCGGGCCGCCGGTGCCGCGCCCATTCGCGCGGGGGACCCCGGATACGGGTCGCACCTCGACCGCGACGGTGACGGCGTCGCCTGCGAATAGGACCGGCCGGGTGCCGGCGGGGCTCACGGCACGATCAGAACGATCTTTCCGTGGGCCCGGTGACTGCGCATTCGGTTCGCGGCCTCGTGGGCCCGGTCGAATGCGTGGACACTGTCGACGAACGGTCGGATGCGGTGGTCCGCGACGGCGGGCATCACCTCTTCGACCGCGGCGGCGACGACGTGTCCGAGGGCTTCGGGCCGACTGAAACCGAAGGAGACACCGCGTACGTGGAGGTGCCGGTAGGACAGGGCGTCCAGGTCGATGGTGGCCTGCGGCCCGTCCAGGCGGCCGATGTTCACGATGTGGCCGTCCACGCGCGTGGCGGGCAGGCAGTCGGCGAAGGTCTGCCCGCCGACGTGGTCCAGGACCACGTCGGCGCCTTCGCCACCGGTGGCATCCAGGACCGCCTGCGTCAGGTCCTGGCCGTCCGTGACGACGACCGAGTCGGCTCCGGACTGTCTCAGAAGGGCTTCCTTGGTCTTTGACCGGGTGGTGCCGATGACGTGTGCGGCTCCCGTCGCCTTCGCCATCTGGACGCCGATCAGCCCGATGCTGGACGTGGCGCCCGTGATCAGGACGCTCTGACCGCTGCGGAAGCGGGCGCGGGTGAGCGCTCCGTGTTCGGTGAGCAGGCCGGTGGGCAGGGCGCTCGCCTCGTCGTACCCGAGGCTTTCGGGGATCGGCATGACGTGTTGGTGGCCGGCCAGGACGTACTGGGCGAAGGCACCCATGGTGATGCCCATGACGCGGTCCCCGATGTGGACGCTGTCGGCACCGGGGCCGGTCGCGGCGATGTCACCGGCGAACTCGTAGCCGGCCAGGTACTCCCGCCGGCGGCCGGTGCCCGAAGCGGAACTGTCCAACTGCTGCACGTCGGCGTTGTTGAGGGACACGGCGCGGGCACGCACCAGGACCTGGCCGGGGCCGGGTTCCGGCACGGGGACCACGCGGGACTGCCACTGGGGTGACGTACCGCCGAAGAGCGCGGTCATCATCACTGTCATGTCTCGTCCTCCGGATAGGGGCGGCCCGCCCCTTTCCCAGGTGATCGTGGCGTGGGAGAGGGCGGGGGGCCGGGTTGGTCAGTTGTTGGCAAGAGCCGTTGCGTACTGCTCGTCGGTGACGGGCTCCAGCCAGGTGGTGCCGTCGCCGTTGCCGTCGCCGACCACCAGGGCGATGTGGGCCATGAGGTGGGAGTCGGTCGCGCCGTGCCAGTGCTCCTCCCCGGCCGGGCACTTGAGGATCTCGCCGGCGCTGACGCGCGCGACGCTGCCGTCACGGGTGCCGACCAGGCCGACGCCGTCGGTGATGTAAAGGACTTGGCCGTTGGCGTGGGAGTGCCAGTTGGTGCGCGCACCAGGGGTGAAGCGCACCAGACCGGCGGCCAGGCGGGCGGGCTCGGCCGGGCCCTCGATCATGTTGAGGTAGACGTCGCCGGTGAAGCGCGCGGCGGGGCCCGTCATGGTGGGGGTGGACGTGATGTGTTCCATGGCTCTACTCCTTGGTTGTCTGTGGTGGGTGGGAAGCCCTGGCCCGCGCGGGCGGCTGCTCAGGCGGCGGTGGCGTGGGCCAGGTCGCCGCCCAGTTCGCGCGAGGCCTCGGCCTCCGCGAGGAGGTCCTTCGCCTTGGCGACAACCGCTTCTATGGCGTCGGCGCCGGCGACGAAGCGGGCCGGGGGCTGTTCCTGGCCGGCGAGCGTCAGCAGGGCGCCGGCGAGCTTCGCGGGGTCACCGGCCTGCTGTCCGTTCATGGACTCCCAGACCTTCCTGGTGGCCGCGGTGCGCTCGGCATAGTCCTCGACCGACAGCTCCGCCCAGGTGGTGGAGGTGTCCACCAGCAGTTCGGTGCGGAAGAAGCCCGGCTCGACTACCGTCGTACGGATGCCGAACGGCTCCACATCATGGCGAAGGGACTCCATGAATCCCTCGACGCCGAACTTCGCGGCCGCGTAGGCGACGCAGAACTCCAGACCGACCACGCCGGCCAGGGACGAGATCGTGATGATGTGGCCGTCCCGCTGGGCCCTCATGACGGGCAGCACGGCACGGGTGACGTTCATCGGGCCGAACAGGTTCGTCTCGATCTGGGCGCGCATCTGCGCGGGCGAGAGCTCCTCGAAGTATCCGGCGTAGAAGTCGGCGGCGTTGTTGATCAGGACGTCGACGCGGCCGAAGCGCTCGACGGCGGCCTCCGCGGCGCGCCGGGCGGCAGCTCGGTCGGTGATGTCGAGCGGGGTGGCGAGCAGATTGTCCTGCTCGCCGCCGAGGGCGTCCAGGACGCGCTCGGGGTCGCGGCCGGTGGCTACGACCCGGTGACCGGCGGCGAGGGCGCGCCGGGCGATGTCCGCGCCCAGACCGCGCCCGGCGCCGGTGATCAGGAATACCTTGCTCACGAGGGGATGCTCCGTTCGGGCGATGGAGGGATACGAGGGTCAGCCGGCGTTGCGTGCGTCGGCGATCGTCTTGAGCTGGTTGACCGCGGTCATGGCGTTGGGCCAGCCCGCGTAGAAGGCGAGGTGGGTGATCGCCTCGGACAGCTCCTCCACGCTCAGGCCGTTGTCCAGGGCGACGCCGAGGTGGTAGCCGAGCTGCTCGCTCCGGTAGAGCGCGGCGAGCACGCTCACGGTGACCAGGCTGCGGTCGCGCGGAGACAGCCCCGGCCGCTCCCACACCTCGGCGAAGAGGACCTCATCGGTGACCTCGACGAGCTTCGGCGCGATGGCGGCCAGCTCCTGGGGCGCGGACTGCTTCGGCATGGGAACCACTCCTCGATCTGAACGGGATGAAAGTGCACGAACCAGTCTCCGAGGGAGACGGACCCGCCGGGCGGTTTGCGCGTGGGCACCCCTTCGGGTGCCACAGGCCGTGGTCGCCGCCGACATCGAGGAAACCGCAGATCGCAGGGGCTGGGGAGGGCCTGGTGTCACAGGTACTGACAGGACCCCCCACGTGTGCGCCGTCCGGCTTAGCCTGGAATGTGTGAGTACCGAGAGCGACATCCGTGCATTCCTGGCCTCCCGCCGCGCCAAGATCACGCCCCAGCAGGCCGGACTGCCCGCCTACGGCGGCAACCGCCGCGTGCCGGGCCTGCGCCGTGAGGAAGTCGCCCTGCTCGCCGGCGTCAGCATCGACTACTACGTCCGCCTGGAACGCGGCCACATCGCCGGCGCCTCCGAAGAGGTCCTCGGCGCCCTCGCGACCGCCCTGCAACTGGACGACGCCGAACGCGCCCACCTCTACGACCTGGCGCGCGCCGCCGCCAGACGCCCCGCCCGCCGCACCAGGCGCGCCCGCGGCCCTCTACCGGACAGCGTCCTGCGCGTGCTGGAATCCATGACCGACTCACCGGCCTTCATCCGCAACGGCCGCCTGGACATCCTCGCCACCAACCCCCTGGGCCGGGCCCTGTACGCACCGCTGTACGCCGACGACGGCCCGGGGCCCGTCAACATCGCCCGCTACCAGTTCCTGCACCCCCGGGGCCGCGACTTCTTCCCCGACTGGGACGAGTCCCTGAACACCACCGTCTCCCTGCTGCGCACCGAAGCCGGACGCGCCCCCCACGACAGCGACCTCACCGGACTGATCGGTGAACTCGTCACCCGCAGCGACGAGTTCCGCACCGCATGGGCCAAGCACAACGTGCGCCTGCACCACAGCGGCCGCAAGTCCTTCCAGCACCCCGACGTCGGCAGGATCACCCTCGACTTCGACGCCATGGACCTGCCCGCCCAGCCCGGCCTCACCCTCACGGCCTACACGGCCGCCCCCGGCACCCGCGACCACGACGCCCTGAGTCTCCTCGCCGGCCGGGCCGCCGCCGAGAG
>NZ_JAELVH010000021.1 GCF_019399235.1 Streptomyces poriferorum
CCGGTCGCGGTGGCCGGTGACGCCGCCTGTGCCCCGCGGGGCACAGGCGTTCAGGGCAGGCCCGGCGGGCCCCGTGATGTGGTCCGGCGCGAGCTGCGGGGCATGTGGGTGGCCACGGTCGAGAACATCGACTGGCCGTCGAAGCCGGGTCTGCCCGCCGCCGAGCAGCGGGCCGGGCTGATCGCGTACCTCGACGAGGCGGTCGCCCGGCGCCTGAACGCGGTGATCCTCCAGGTCCGTCCCAGCGCCGACGCGCTCTGGCCCTCACCGTACGAACCGTGGGCCCAGTACCTCACCGGCGTCCAGGGCAAGGACCCCGGCTGGGACCCCCTGGGCACGGCCGTCCAGGAGGCGCACGACCGCGGCCTGGAGCTGCACGCCTGGTTCAACCCGTACCGGGTCGCCAACCACACCGACCCGTCCCGGCTCTCGGCCGGCCACCCGGCGCGGCTGCACCCCGAGTGGGTCCTGCCGTACGGCGGCAAGCTCTACTACAACCCGGGACTGCCCGAGGTCCGTGCGTTCGTCCAGGACGCGATGCTCGACGCGGTCCGCCGCTACGACATCGACGCCGTCCACTGGGACGACTACTTCTATCCGTACCCGGTGGCGGGCCAGACCTTCGCCGACGGTGCCGCGTACGCGAAGCACGGAGCGGGCTTCCCCGACCGCGCCGCCTGGCGGCGCTCCAACACCGACAAGCTGGTACGGGAGATGTCCGAGCGGATCAAGGCGCTCAAGCCGGGCGTCCGGTTCGGCATCAGCCCGTTCGGCGTGTGGCGCAACGCCTCCGCCGACCCGCTCGGCTCACGGACCGAAGCCGGTGTGCAGACGTACGACGATCTCTACGCGGACACCCGCGGCTGGGTCAAGAAGGGCTGGATCGACCATGTCTGCCCGCAGCTGTACTGGCATATCGGCTTCGCGCCCGCCGACTACGCGGCGCTGGTTCCCTGGTGGGACGACGTGGTCCGGGGCACGGGCGTCGATCTCTTCATCGGCGAGGCTCTGTACAAGTCCGGCGACCCCGCCCAGCCCGCCGCCTGGCAGGACCCGGCGGAGCTGTCCCGGCACATCGACTTCGCCGCCGGATACGACCAGGTCCGCGGCCACGCCTACTTCTCGGGGAAGAGCGTGGTCACGGACCGGATCGGTGCGATGGACCGGGTGGTGGCCGACCACTACCGGTCGCGGGCGCGCCCGCCCCGCTGACCGGCGGCTGTCATCGGGTTCCCGGGTCCCGGCCGGTGGTGTGCTGGACGACGCTGTCGGGACCGGGTGCGATCAGGTGTTCGTGTCCGTCCTCGAAGCGGACGCGGTACGGGGGAGTGCCCCCGTCCCCGAGCACTTCGACGATCTCTGCGACCCGGTCGTGCTGCCCCACGGTCCTGCCGTGCGTCAGCAGCCGGTCGCCCGTGTGTGCCTCCATCGGGAGTGACCTCCTCACGGGTGGCGTTCCATGTCGACAAGTCTATGACCGGCCGGCTCCGGCGCGCTGGGTGACGGCGATGCAGAGGAGGACGGCGACCGCCGCCACCGGGGCCGCCGGAGCGACTTCCTCACCGAGCAGCAGGAACGACCAGACGAGCGTCAGCAGGGGCTGGGCGAGCTGAAGCTGGCTGGCCCGGGCGACACCGATCTCGGCCATGCCGCGGTACCAGACGTACAGGCCGAAGAAGGTCGAGGCCACGGACACCCAGACCAGTCCGATCACCCCGTGCGCGGTCCACCGCACCGGTTCGAACGGCAACGCGAGGGCCGCGCCCGCCGCCGCGAGCGGCACGGTGAGGAGCAGTGCCCAGCCGGTCACCTGCCAGCCCGGCATCACCTTCGCCAGCCTGCCGCCCTCGGTGTACCCCGCCGCGCAGACCAGCAGCGCGCAGAACAGGTAGGCGTCCCCGGCCGACAGGCCGCCGCCGCTCTGCGTCACGGTGAAGGCGATCACCACCGCCGCCCCGGCGAGGGCCGCCGCCCAGAAGGCGCGGGGAGGCCGCGATCCGGTGCGGAGCGAGGAGAACACCGCAGTGGTCAGCGGCAGAAGGCCGACCACCACCGCCGCGTGCGATGTCGTCGACGTCCGCAGGGCCAGCGTTGTCAGCAGCGGGAACCCCACGACCACTCCGCCCGCCACCACCACGAGCCCGGCCCAGTGCTGCCGCTCGGGTATCCGCACCCGGGCCGCCAGCAGCACGGCGCCCGCGATCGTGGCTGCCAGCAGGGTGCGCAGGGCCACCAGCGACCAGGGGCCGAAGCTCTCCAGGCCCCAGGCGGTGGAGGGGAAGGTCAGTGAGAAGGAGACCACTCCGAGCAGGGCGAGCAGCGTGCCGTTCGGGCCCGCCGGGACAGGACTGGGGGAGCCGGCGGACGTGAGGGGCGCGGGCCCGTTCCCCGTCGTGCCGACCGCTATCGTGGGGTCGGTAGTAGCGCTATCCTGTGCTGTCATGCAAGAGCGTAGCAGCGTAGCCGACTTGACCGCAGTGCTTCGGAGTGAGCTCAACCGCTACTCATCGGGTGAGAAGCTGCCGTCGAGTCGCGCTCTCGTCGAACGGTTCAGAGCCAGCCCCGTCACCGTCTCGCGGGCCGTCGCACAGCTCGCCGCCGAAGGGCTTGTCGTCACCCGCCCGGGATCCGGTGCGTTCCGGGCGCATCCCCGGACCGGGGGACGGCCGTCCGCCGACACCTCCTGGCAGGAGGTGTCGCTCAACGGCGACGGCGGCCCCGAAGTGGTGCCCCGCACGGTCGACGCCTCCGGGCTGCTGGTCACCCTGACACCTCCGCCCACGGGCGTCGTCGAGTTCAACGGCGGCTATCTGCACAGCTCGCTCCAGCCCGAGCGGGCCATGGCGGCGGCCCTCGCCCGGGCAGGCCGCCGCCCCGGAGCATGGAGCCGCCCGCCCACCGACGGGCTCACCGAACTGCGGGCCTGGTTCGCCCGGGAGATCGGGCCCACGTTCACCGCGGCCGATGTCCTGATCACCGCGGGCGGCCAGAGCGCCCTGGCCACCGCGCTGCGGGCGCTCGCCCAGCCCGGCGCGCCCGTGCTCGTCGAATCGCCCACGTACCCCGGCATGCTGGCGGCCGCACGGGCTGCCGGTCTGCGGCCCGTACCCGTACCCATGGACGCCGACGGTGTGCGGCCCGAACTGCTGGCCGCGGCCTTCGCGGCCACCGGCGCCCGCGTCCTGGTGTGCCAGCCCCTCTTCCACAACCCGACGGGCACGGTCCTCGCCGAGGCCCGGCGCGGCGAGGTCGTCCGGATCGCCCGGGAGGCGGGGGCGTTCGTCGTCGAGGACGACTTCGCCCGCCATCTCGTCCACGACGACGCGGGGCCGCTTCCCGCGGCCCTGGCGGCCGACGATCCCGATGGGGTCGTCGTCCACGTCTGCTCACTGACCAAGGCCACCTCGCCCAGCTTCCGGGTGGGTGCCCTCGCCGCCAGGGGGCCGGTCCTGGAAAGGCTGCGGGCCATCCAGGTCGTGGACAGCCTCTTCGTGCCCCGGCCGCTCCAGGAGGCAGCCCTGGAGCTCGTCGGCTCTCCCGCCTGGGGCCGCCATCTGCGCTCCGTCTCGGCGGAGCTGCGTATCCGCCGCACCGCCATGGTCGCCGAGCTGCGCCGCGAACTGCCCGGCCTCGCACTGCCCCACATTCCCGCCGGCGGCGGAAACCTCTGGGCGCGACTGCCCGATTCGGGTGGCGGTGCCGACGAGTCCGCCATGGTCGCGGCGGCCCTGCGCGCCGGCGTCGCCGTCGCGCCGGGCCGGCCCTACTTCTGCGCCGAACCCCCCTCGCCCCAGGTCCGGTTGAGCTTCGTGGCGGTCGCGGGCATCGCCGAGATCACCGAAGGCGTGCGGCGCCTGTGCACTGCCTGGGCAGGACTGCTCGATACCTAGGTCCTTTCGTTTGGGTCATGCCGGGCTCGCGGGGTCCGGCACGCGCATCTGCGGCGTTGCCGTCGGTCGTCAACGCTCCGCAGTGACTGCCTCCTCCGCCTTGCAGCCGCACGCACCGGACCCCGCTCCCTGATCCGGCCTGATCCAAACGAAAGGACCTGGGCCGCTAGGCTCCGGCCATGACCGAAACGCCTCAGGAACGTTACGAGATCTCGTCCGACCCCGCCCGCCTGGACGCCGCCCGGATCCACAACTGGCTCTCCAACGGCTCCTATTGGGCCAAGGGGCGCACCAGGGAGCACCAGGACCGGGCCATCGCCGGGTCGCTCAACTTCGGCGCCTACGACCTCGCCTCCGGCGAACAGGCCGGATACGCCCGCGTGGTGACCGATCTGGCCACCTTCGCCTGGCTCTGCGACGTGTACGTCGACCCCGCGGCCCGCGGGCACGGCCTGGGCGGACGGCTGGTCGCGGCGGCGCGCGACCACCTCGCCCCGACCGGCGTGTACAGGTTTATGCTCGCCACGGCCGATGCGCACGGCGTGTATGAGAAGGCCGGTTTCCAGCCGCTCGACAACCCGGACCGATGGATGGCCCTGCAGTTCCGCTGAACCGAAACCGGCTGGGGCGGCGCTCTTGACCTGCGAGACAATCGGCTCCACGATCGCGCCCATGAGTGTTCGAGTCACGCTCGTCGCCGCGGCGCGCAGTTCCTCCCTGCTCGGCGAGCGCTTCGACGACGACCGGCCGCTCGACGAGGCCGGCTGGCACGAGGTGCAGTTCGCCGCCCCCGCCCTGGTGCCCCTGGGTGCGGCCGAACTGCGCTACTGCTCACCGACCTCCCGCAGCCGTGCCACGGGGGAGGCGCTCGGCTTCGCACCGCTGGTCCAGCCCGCCCTGCGCGACTGCGACATGGGGCGCTGGCGGGGCTGCACCCTCTCCGACGTCACCGCGCGGGAACCGGCCGCCGTGGACGTCTGGCTGGCGGACCCGCGCTCGGCGCCGCACGGCGGTGAACCCCTGCTCGCCTTCATCTCCCGGATCGGCAACTGGCTGGACACCCGCCCCGCCTGCGACGGCTCCATCGTCGCCGTCGCCGAACCGGCCGTCGTCCGGGCCGCCCTCGTCTACGCGCTGAAGGCCCCGCCGTCGACGTACTGGAACGTCGACGTCCGCCCGCTCTCCACCGTCACCCTCACCGGTCTGCCGCGCCGCTGGAGCTTCCGCCTGGAGACCGGGGCCCGCTGACCGCGGCAGCCCCGGAAGAGAGAGTTCGGTGCCTGCCATGTCTTCCCGCCGGTCCGACCAGTCGGTATGTTGACGGGGATCCGACTCCGACCAGGCATGTCCCAGGCGAGGGAGGCCACTGTGCCGCAGATCCACGGCCACTGCGACGAACGTTTCGCCGCGGTGCGCAGCGCGTTCGAGGCGAATTTCCGCGAGCGTGACGAACTGGGCGCGGCGGTCACCGTCCTGGTCGACGGGCAGCCCGTCGCCGACCTCTGGGGAGGCTGGGCGGACGGCGCCCGCACCCGCCCCTGGGAACAGGACACCCTGGTCAACGTCTGGTCCACCACCAAGGGGCCGGTCGCACTCTGCGCGCACATCCTCGTCGACCGCGGCCTGCTCGACCTCGACGCCCCGGTCGCCGCGTACTGGCCGGAATTCGCCGCAGCGGGCAAGGAGGACGTGCGCGTACGGCATCTGCTCTCCCATCGCGCCGGCCTCGCTGGTCTGCGCGCACCGCACACCCTGGCGGAGCTCTACGACTGGGAGCTGACGACCGCCCGGCTCGCGGCGACCGAGCCGTGGTGGGAGCCAGGCACCCGGTCCGGCTACCACGCCCTGACGTACGGCTTCCTGGTCGGCGAGGTCGTCCGGCGGGTCAGTGGCCTGCTGCCGGGGGAGTTCCTCCGGCAGGAGGTGACCGGCCCGCTCGGCATCGACTTCACCGTCGGACTGCCGGAGAAGGAGGCGGCGCGCGTCGCCGAACTCGTCGTACCCAAGGCGGACCGGGCCCGGCAGGCAGCGCTCTTCGCCCAGATGGAGCCGGTCGCCGTCGCCTCGCTGCTCAATCCGCCCACGGGAGCGGCCGCCGCGAACACTCCCGAGTGGCGGGAGGCGGAGATCCCCGCCGCCAACGGCCACGGCACGGCCCGCGCGGTCGCGTCGCTGTACGGGATCCTCGCGGGGCGCGGCAGCTCCGGCGGCCTGAGGATCCTGTCCGAGGAGGCTGCCGAACGCGTCCGCGAGGGCCAGGGCAGCTGCCGCGACCTGGTGCTGGGCGCCGGGTTCGTCCACGAGACGGAGATCGCGCTCGGCCTGTGGCTGAGCGGACCCGACGCCAGCTACGGACCCAACCCGCGGGCCTTCGGCCACGACGGCGCGGGCGGCTCCTGCGGCCTCGCCGACCCGGAGAACAAGGTCGCGCTCGGCTACGTGATGAACCGGATGGGCCCCCACATCGCCAACGACCCGCGCAAGACGGCACTGGTCGAGGCCGTGTACGCGTCGCTGTGACGGCCCGTGGCGGGGCGGGCCGTGCTCACGGGCCGGTGTACGCCTCGCGCCGGCCGGCCCGTACCGCGACGGGCCGCGTCACGGGGCGGGCAGCGGCGGGACCGACTCGCCCTCGGTGTCGATGCGGGGGAGCACCCGGTCCAGCCACCGGGGCATCCACCAGGCGCTGCGGCCCAGCAACGTCATCACCGCGGGGACCAGCAGCAGCCGCACGATCGTGGCGTCGACGAGCACGCTGACCGCCAGCCCGAGCCCCAGCATCTTGACCACGATGTTGTCGCTGATGACGAAGGCCGCGAAGACGCTGACCATGATGAGCGCGGCGCAGGTGATCACCCGCGCGGTGATCTCCAGCCCGTGTGCCACCGCGCCCTTGCTGTCCCGGGTCCGCAGCCAGGCCTCGTGCACCCGCGAGATCAGGAACACCTCGTAGTCCATGCTCAGACCGAAGACGATGGCGAACATCATCGTCGGGACGTAGCTCTCGATGGGCACGGTTCCGGAGACCCCCAGGGACGGCCCGCCCCAGCCCCACTGGAAGACCGCCACCACCACTCCGTACGAGGCGGCGATGGACAGGAGGTTGAGAACGGCCGCCTTGACGGCGATGAGGACGCCCCGGAACACGATCAGGATGATGATGAAGGCGAGCCCGACGACGACGGCGATGATCAGGGGGAGTCTGCGGGCGATGATGTCCAGGAAGTCCTCCTGGGCGGCGGTCGTGCCGGTCACGTAGGCGGAGGCGGCGGTGCCCGACACGCCCTGCGGCAGGACGTCGTCCTTGAGGTGTTTGAAGAGGGTGGTCGTACCGGCGTCCTGCGGGGCCTCCTTGGACAGGGCGGTACCGATGAGGAGGGCCCCGTCGTCCGTCGGCTGCAACGGGGTGACGCTGGCCGCGCCGGGTACGTCGGTGAGCGCCTTCTGGAGACTGCTCGCCAGTGCCGAGCAGTCCGAGCCCGGCACCGACTGCTGATCGACGACCAGCGTGAACGGGCCGTTCGCACCCGGCCCGAAACCCGTGGAGATCAGGTCGAACGCGCGCCGGTCGGTGAAGCTCGTCGGATCGGCCCCGTCGTCGATGTGGCCCAGCCGGATGGAGAACAGCGGGATCGCGAGGACCCCCACCACGACCAGCCCGGCGAGCAGGAACCACCAGGGCCGCCGCTCCACCCGCTGGGCGTAGCGGTGCCAGCCGCCCACCGCCTCGGTGCCGGGCCCGGCACCGCCCTCGGCGACCGGCGGCCGTACCCGGTAGCGGTCGATCCGCCGGCCGATGAGGCCGAGCAGGGCCGGAACCAGGGTGACCGCACCGACGACGGCGGTGATCACGGTCACCGCGGCCGCGGCCCCCAGCTTGCCGATGAAGCTGACCCGGGAGACGTACAGACCGGCCAGCGCGACGATGACGGTGCAGCCGGAGACCAGGACGGCCCGTCCGCTGGTGGCTACCGCGCGGCCGGCGGCCCGGACCGGGTCGGCGCCGTCCATGACGAGCTGGCGGTGCCGGGTGATCAGGAAGAGCGCGTAGTCGATGCCGACGCCCAGTCCGATCATGGTGGCGAGCGTGGGCGAGACGCTCGCGAAGGTGGTGGCCGCGGCCACCAGCGACAGACAGCTCAGCCCGACGATCACGCTGATCAGCGCCGTGAGCAGGGGGACGCCGGCCGCGATGATGCTGCCGAAGCCGATGAGCAGCACCACCACGGCGACGGCGAATCCGACGGCCTCGCTGGTGAGGTCCGTGGTCTCGGGCCGGGCGAGCTCTCCCAGCGGTCCGCCGTACTCGACCTCCACACCGGCGGAGCGCAGCGGCTTCACCGCCGTGTCGACCTGGTCGAGATAGGCATCGTCCAACGAGGTCGGGTTCACGTCGAACCGCACGGTGATGTACCCCGTCATGCCGTCCTTGGACAGCGCGGTGGACGTCGAGGAGGAGGACGAGGGCAGCGGGTTCTGGGCGGAGAGGACGTGCGGCAGCTTCTGGAGGTTGCCCACCACCTGGTCGACCTGGCTCTGCACGTCGGTCAGGGGCTTCTGCGCATCGTGCAGGACCACCTGTGCCCCGGTGCCCCCCGCTGCCGGATCGTGCGCCTTCAGGAGTTCGGCGCCGGTGTTGGACTGGGTGCCGGGCAGGTTGAAGTCGTCGGAGTACGTCCCTCCGAAGGCGCTCTGCAGGGCGTGCAGCCCGCCGAGGGCGACCACCCACAGCACGATCACGACGACGAAGTGGCGCGCGCACCATTCGCCCAGCCGCAGCAGCCACCCCCTGCCGGTACGGGCCGGTGGTGTGGACGTGCTGCTGCCGCTGGGCGGGACCATGCGCTCTCCCGGAGAAGGGGACCTGCCGTTGAGGAGGGCGTTGCTCACCCCGGGGTCCACTTCGCGAAGGTAGAGGCCGGTGCGGCCCCGTCGGCCCGCGACACGTCCCACGCCCTGCGCGTTCCGCCGCACGGCCGGTAGCCGCCGCGGGAGCCGGTCGCGGCCGCACCGTGAACAGCCCCGCCGCGAACCGTCCCGCCGCGAACAGTCCCGGTCCGGTCAGTTCTGTTGCTGCTGTGCGTCGACGATGAGGGTGAGCGCCTCGGTGATGGCCGTCTCCGCGGTGGCCTTGTCGATCCCGAGGCCGGTCAGCAGCCCCGCGCCGTCCTCGTGCTCCAGCAGGGCCAGCAGGATGTGCTCCGTACCGATGTAGTTGTGCCCCATGCGCAGGGCCTCCCGGAAGGTGAGCTCCAGAGCCTTGCGCGCATCGGCGTTGTACGGGATGAGCTCGGGCACCTCGCCCTCCGCGGCTGCCGGGAGCGCCTGCTCGGCGGCCTGGCGCACCGTGTCCAGGGCGATGCCCTGCGCCTTGATGAAGGCCCCCGCGAGTGCCTCCGGTTCGCTGAGCAGCCCCAGCACGATGTGCTCGGTGCCGATCTCGGCGTTGCCCGCGGCGTGCGCCTCGTTCTGTGCGGCCATCACCACGTTCTTCGCGCGCACCGTGAAGCGGCTGAAGCCCTGACTCGGGTCGAGTTCGGACAGTTCGCCGGGGTCCTTGGCCACGAACCGCTTCTGGGCGGCCTGCCGGGTCACGCCCATGCTCTTGCCGATCTCCGTCCAGGAGGCGCCGGACCGCCGGGCCTGGTCCACGAAGTGCCCGATCAGGTGGTCGGCGACGTCACCCAGGTGGTCCGCCGCGATGACGGCGTCCTGGAGCTGGTCGAGGGCGTCGGGGTGGACCTTCTTGATGGCTGCGATGAGGTCGTCCAGACGGACGGGCTGCGTCATGCCTACGGGATTCGTCATGTGTCAACGGTAGGTTGACAGTGCCTGACTGTCAACCTTCGGTTGACACTCGTGCCCGGTGCATGGACGCGTGTGCGACGAGGACCCCGAGGGACGTACCGGAAGGGCCCCCGTAACGACGCGACGCGCCGGCCGACGGTGTTCGTCGGCCGGCGCGTCGCGGTGAGCTGTTGTGCGAGCGGACCGGGTCAGAGCGTCCCGGAGTCGGCGATGGTGACCTTCGCCTTGGTGCGGCCGCTCTGCGAACCGAGACCCTCGATCTTCGTGACCAGGTCCATGCTCTGCTGGTCGGCGACCTCGCCGAAGACCACGTGCTTGCCGTCCAGCCAGGAGGTCACGATGGTCGTGATGAAGAACTGCGAGCCGTTGGAGTTCGGGCCGCTGTTCGCCATCGAGAGGAGGCCGGGCTTGGTGTGCGCCAGCTTGAAGTTCTCGTCGTCGAACTTCGCGCCGTAGATGCTCTTGCCGCCGGTGCCGTCACCGCGGGTGAAGTCACCGCCCTGCAGCATGAACTCGGGGATGACGCGGTGGAAGGAGGAGCCCTTGTAGCCGTAGCCCTGCTCGCCCGTGGCCAGCTGGCGGAAGTTCTCCGCGGTCTTGGGGACCACGTCGTCGTACAGGTTGAAGACGATCCGCCCGGCGGGCTCGTCGTTGATGGTGATGTCGAAGTAAACCTTGCTCGTCATGGAACCATCCTGACATCTGCCCGCCCGGCCCCGACGGGCGGGCGCGTTTGAACACCGCTCACGGGTGAGTGGCCAGGGGCATGTGGTCGACACCCGGCCGGGGTCGCCCGCCACGCCGCAGCCCGCGCCGTCACACTCCCGTACTGCCGTCGATCCGCTCCCGCAGCAGGTCGGCGTGGCCGCTGTGGCGGGCGTACTCACCGATCATGTGCGTGTAGATCCACCGCAGACTCACCTCGCCGCCCATGAACGGGGCCGTGTCCTCCAGCGACCGCCCGGCGCAGTTGGCCCGGGACACGGCGATCTCCTTCTGCCAGCGAGCGCAGGCTCCCGCGAAGGTCTCGTCTCCGGAGAGCTCGAACCCCCCGTCGTGGCCCTCGGGCCCGGCCGGTCCCCCCTGTACGGGCGGGACGTCCTCGCCGGTGAGCACCCGGCGGAACCAGTTCCGCTCGACCTCCGTGAGGTGCTGGACGAGTCCCATCAAGGTCAGCGCCGACGGTGCCGCGGAGGCCTCACGCACCTGCTCGTCGGCGAGTCCTTCGCATTTCACCGCCACGGTGGCCCGGTAGAAGTCGAGCCAGGAGGCCAGGTTGGTGCGCTCGTCGGCGTTCAGGGGCGGCATCGGGCGTTCGGTGTGCGTCATGATCACCGATGCTGCCAGCAGGGTCTGACATCGTGCTGCCGCGACCTGACGCCGCGGCTTCGCCTACGGCCGCCGCCGGGGCTTGCCGCGCTTCGCGCCGGCGGCCCCCTTGGCACCGCGGGCGCCCTTCGCTCCCTTGGCTCCGCCCGAACCGCCACGGGCGTTCTTCCCCGCCGGCGAACCCGCCGCAGGCTTGCGCCCGTCGGCGCGCTTAGCCTTCGCCTTCGGCTGTTCGGCGGACGCCGTCCCCCGGCCCCGAGAGCTGTTCACGGTCCGTCCGCGGACGATCCCGATGAAGTCCTCCACCAGGTCGGTGGTCCTGTCCTCGGGCCAGGACAGGGCGATCCGTGACTCAGGGGCGTCCGACAGCGGACGGTAGGTGAGGTCCTTGCGGTGGTGCAGCCGGGCGAGCGACTGCGGAACGGCGAGGACACCCACCCCGGCGGCCACCAGCTCGACGGCATCGGCCGTCGTGGCCGGGCGCTCGATCGCGGGCCTGCCGGGGAGCTCCTCCCAGCCGAGGGTGTCGTCGAGCGGATGCAGCACGATGTCGTCGGCCAGTTCCGCGAGCGAGACCTCGTCGACCGCCGCCGCCACGTGGTCCTTGGGGATCACGACGACGGTCTGCTCCGTGTAGAGCGGGATCGCGCTGAGGTCCGCGCCGTCGACCGGCAGCCGTACGAAGCCCGCGTCGGCCTCGCCGGCGCGCAGCAGGGCCGTCGCCTCGGCGGCGGGCACCGCGACGAGCGTCAGGGGGATGTCCGGCAGACGCTCGTTCCAGATCCGCACCCACTTGGTGGGTGTCACCCCGGGGACGTACGCGAGCCGGAATGAAGGGGATGCTTCCGAGCCTGTCACCCCGCCAGGTTACCGGTCGTGGTCAGAGGCGGCGCACACGCTCGATACTCTTGACCTCATGACGTCGCACCAGACCACCCAGACCATGAAGCCCGCGACCGCGGCGAAGAAACTGGGTGTGTACCTCGAGGCCACCCCCACCGAGTTCCAGGAGGGTGTCGTCTCGCGCGCCGAGCTGGCGGCCCTCCAGGCCGATCCGCCCGAGTGGCTGCAGGAACTGCGGCGCAACGGCCCGCACCCGCGGCCGGTGGTCGCGTCCAAGCTGGGCGTCTCCATCTCCGGCCTCGCCCGCGGGGGAGTCACGGACGCCCTCACCACGGAGCAGATCGACGCGCTGAAGCAGGACAACCCCGAGTGGCTGCAGAAGGAGCGCGCCACGCAGGCGGAGGTCCGTAAGGAAACCGTACGCATCAAGGAGCGGAACGCGGAGCGCAAGGACGCGTCCTAGGAGCGTTCGCCTCCCACCCCGAAGTCCGCCGTGTGGGCGGTCCTCGTCCCCTCGCAGCCCGGGGACGGAGGCCGCCCACGCGTCGTTTCCGTGAAGGTCCTGCGGCCCGGAAAACCGGATGACGGCCCACCGGACCCCGCGTACCTTGGTCCGCATGGGAACGCTGTGATCGCCCCGCCCACGACCGCGTAGAGCTCCGCTCCGCCGTCGTGGCGCCGATTCGTCCACGAATCCGTTCTGCCGGCACGGCCGGGAACAGGGGCTCATTCATGCACCCATCACACTCCGCACAACTCTCTCTGCACGGCGTCACCAAGCGTTACGGCGAGCGCACCGTGCTGCACCGGATCTCGCTCGCCCTCGCCCCCGGTGAGAAGGCCGGCGTCGTCGGCGACAACGGGGCCGGCAAGTCCACTCTGCTCCGCCTCCTCGCCGGCCGTGAGACGCCCGACGCGGGCGAGGTGTCCGTCGTCTCGCCCGGCGGTACGGGGTATCTCGCCCAGGCCATCGGGCTGACCCCGCACGCCACCGTCCAGGACGCCGTGGACGTGGCACTGGGCGAACTGCGCACGCTCGAAGCGGAGCTGCGCCGGGCCGGGTCCGCGCTGGCCGGAGCATCGGCCGGACCGGAACTCGGCGCGGCCCTCGCCTCGTACGCGCGCCTGACCGAGCAGTACGAGGCACGCGACGGCTACGGCGCCGACACCCGGGTGGACACCGCGATGCACGGGCTCGGTCTGCCGTGGCTGTCCAGGGACCGGCCGCTGGGCACGCTCTCCGGCGGCGAGCGTTCACGGCTGGCACTGGCCGCGACGCTCGCGTCCCGCCCGGAACTGCTGCTGCTGGACGAGCCGACCAACGATCTCGACGACCGGGGGGTCGGCTGGCTGGAGGACCATCTGCGGGCCCACCGCGGAACGGTCGTCGCGGTCACCCACGACCGCGTCTTCCTGGAGCGGATCACCAGCACGGTCCTGGAGGTCGAAGGCGGCCGGGTCTCCCGTCACGGCAACGGCTACGCCGGATACCTCACGGCCAAGGCCACGGAACGCCGTCGGCGCCGGGAGCGGTACGACGAGTGGCGGGCCGAACTCGACCGCAGCCGCAGGCTCGCCGAGTCCAACGTGGCCCGTCTGGACGCCATCCCGCGCAGGATGCCGCAGGCCAACTTCGGTTCCGGGGCGTTCCGCGCACGGGGGCGCGCCCACGGTGCGATGAGCCGTATCCGTAACGCGAAGGAGCGCGTCGAGCGGCTGACCGCGAGCCCGCTGACCCCGCCGCCGGACCCGCTGTCGTTCACGGCCCGCATCGCCACCGCGGCCGGCCCCGGCGAGGCACCCGCCGCGGTCCTGGAGGACGTGGTCGTCGAGGGCCGGCTGACGGTGCCACAGCTGCGCATCGGTCCGGCCGAGCGCGTGCTGGTCACCGGCCCCAACGGCGCGGGCAAGAGCTCCCTGCTGCGGGTCCTGGCCGGGGAACTCCGGCCGGACGCGGGCGCGGTGCGCGTCGCCGGGCGGGTGGGACACCTGCGGCAGGAGGAGACGCCGTGGCCGCCGGGCCTGAGCGTGCTGGCGGCCTTCGCCCACGGCCGCCCCGGCGACCGGGACGAGCATGCCGACATGCTGCTGTCGCTGGGCCTGTTCGAGCCGGACGCCCTGCGGTTGCGCGTCGGGAGCCTCTCGTACGGCCAGCGGCGGCGCATCGAACTCGCCCGGCTGGTCAGCGAACCGGTGGACCTGCTTCTGTTGGACGAGCCGACCAACCACCTCTCGCCCGCGCTCGTCGAAGAGCTGGAGGCGGCGCTGACCGGTTACGCGGGGGCGCTGGTGCTGGTCACTCACGACCGCCGGATGCGGGCGCGGTTCGGCGGCACCCGGCTGGAGATGAGGGAGGGCGCCGTCACCGGCGCCCTCTGAAAAAACAGAAGGCAAGGAGCGTGATGCCTCCCTGCCGGTTTCAAGATATAGCGCACCGGGGGCCTTGCGGCAAGGCCCCCGGTGCGCCGCAGAATGACCGGCCACGGCCGGATTCTGCTGATCTCCTGAACGGGTGTTCCGATGATTGATGTGATCGTGGTCGGCGGCGGACCGACCGGATTGATGCTGGCCGCAGAGCTGCGGCTGCACGACGTGCGCGTCGTCGTACTGGAGAAGCTCACCGGACCGACGGGGGAGTCCCGCGGGCAGGGTCTGCACGCGCGCAGCGTCGAGGTGATGGACCAGCGCGGCCTGCTGGAACGGTTCCTGGCGGTGAGCGAGAAGTTCCAGGTGGGCGGCCTTTTCGGCGGAATCGCCACGGCGTGGCCGGACGGGCTGGACACGGCCCATCCGTACGGCCTCGCCACGCCGCAGCCGGTCACCGAGCGGATTCTCGGGGAACGGGCGGCCGAGCTCGGTGCGGAGATCCGGCGCGGCTGCGAAGTGGTCGCGCTGAGCCGGTCCGAAGAGGGGGACGAAGCCGGCGTGACCGTCCAGCTGGCGGACGGCACCCGGCTGCGCTCGCGCTACCTCGTCGGCTGCGACGGCGGCCGCAGCACGGTGCGCAAGCTGGCCGGGATCGGATTTCCCGGTGAGGCGGCCACGGTCGAGACGCTGCTGGGGGAGATGGAGGTGACCGAGGACCCCGAGAAGATCGCCGCCGTCGTCGCGGACGTCCGCAGGACCCAGCTGCGGTTCGGCGTCGGTCCCGAGAAGGACGGGGTGTGCCGCGTCGTCGTGCCCGCCGACGGGGTCTGCGAGGACCGAACGTCCCCGCCGACGCTGGCGGACTTCCAGCAGCGGCTCCGGGCGGTCGCGGGCACCGACTTCGGAGTGCACTCGCCGCGCTGGATGTCCCGGTTCGGCGACGCCACCCGGCAGGCCGAGCGCTACCGCGCCGGCCGGGTGCTGCTGGCCGGAGACGCTGCGCACATCCATCCGCCGACCGGCGGGCAGGGACTCAACCTCGGCGTCCAGGACGCCTTCAACCTCGGCTGGAAGCTGGCCGCGGAGGTCCACGGCCGGGCGCCGGAGGGCCTGCTGGACAGCTATCACTCCGAACGGCACCCGGTGGGCGCCGCCGTGCTGGACAACACCCGTGCGCAGATCACGCTGCTGGGGACCGACCCGGGTGCGACCGCGCTGCGGGCGCTGTACACGAAGCTGATGGGCTTCGAGGAGGTGAACCGGTACATGACCGGGGTGATTACCGCGCTCGACATCCGTTACGACCTCGGCGAGGGCCACGCGCTGCTCGGCCGCCGGATGCCGGACATCGGGCTGAAGGACGGGCGGCGCCTCTACTCGCTGATGCACGGCGGGCGCGGGCTGCTCGTCGACCGGACGGGCCGGCTCTCGGCGGCGGGCTGGGCGGACCGGGTCGATCACATCGCCGATGCCGGCGAGGAGGGCGTCGGCGACGGTCTCGGCGCACCCGCGGTCCTGCTGCGTCCGGACGGCCATGTGGCGTGGGCCGGTGCGGACCAGGGGGAACTGCTCGACCGGCTGTCCCGGTGGTTCGGCCCGGCCGTCCACTGATACCGGACGCGCCGGTGTCCCGTCCCCGGTGCCCGGCGGGGGCGGGGACGGGACGTGTCCGGCCGGTGCGACGGGTCAGGAGGCGACGAAGCGCGCGATCTGGCCCAGCACGATCGTGTCCGTCAGGTACCCGATGTGGGTCTGGCAGAGCACGTTGTTGTTCGTCGCGCCGCTCAGCCTGGTGCTGGTGTACGGGAGGATGATGCCGTCGCACGCGGAGTACCAGCTGGCGTACTTGGTGTCACCCGGTGTCTCGTCGCCCGCGCTGATCTGGGAGATGAAGGAGGATCCCGGGTACATCTGCTGGCAGGTCGTGTAGATCAGACAGGCACTGGCGAACGTCGTTCCGTGGTTGGCGCCCGCGATGGACGCGAGGTGGCTGACGCTGCTGTGGCCGCCCAGCACCTTCAGGTAGTACTGGCTGACCAGGCCGCCCATCGAGTGGTTGACGATCGCGACCTTGCTCGCACCGGTCTGCGACTTCACGTTGTTGACGAACGTGGCCAGGCCCTGGGCGTTGGTGATGTTGTTGCCGTACGAGTTGTACTCGTAGGCGAAGAGCTTCGAGCTGGACCAGCCGTTGAGCTGGAAGACGCTCTTGGCGGTGGTCCAGTTGGAGGCGTTGCCGGTGTACCCGTGGACGAAGACGACCGGGGTGCTGGTCGACAGCGGCGTCACGGCCGCGGCGGTGGCGGTCTGCGCGGCCGGTGCGCGATCGGCCGCGCCGGCCGCGGACGTCGAGCCGAACAGGGTGAACGCGACCGTGACGGCCGCGAGAACGCCGAGAAGGCGGCGGGGTGAACGACGACGCATGGGGGCACTCCTGACAGGGGTGTGGGGATGCGGGGATGCGGATGCCTGCTTGGATCAGGGTCGGGGCGCGGGGCGCGGACGGCATCGGTGATTTCACCGGTGTTCGCGAGCCGCCGGGGCCGCACACCGGGGCGGGGCCGTCACCCGGCGTACCGGCGGGCCCGGCCCGTATACCGCTGGATGATCGCAAGTCTTTGCATAAAAGTGCAGGCTTGCGTATAGTCATGCCATCGACGAGGAGGATTTCGATGGTGGTACGTGCAGCGGTGGCAGGGGCGAGCGGATATGCCGGCGGGGAGCTGCTCCGCCTTCTGCTGGTCCACCCCGAGGTCGAGATCGGGGCCCTCACAGCGAACTCCAACGCGGGCCAACCGCTCGGCGCCCTGCAGCCGCACCTGCGGCCGCTGGCCGGCAGGGTGCTCCAGCCGACCACGCCCGAGGTGCTCGCCGGGCACGACGTGGTCTTCCTCGCCCTGCCCCACGGGCAGTCCGCCGCCGTCGCGGAGCAGCTCGGCGACGAGGTGCTCGTGGTCGACATGGGGGCCGACTTCCGCCTCAAGGACGCCGCGGACTGGGAGAAGTTCTACGCCTCACCGCATGCCGGGACCTGGCCCTACGGTCTGCCCGAGCTGCCCGGCGGACGGGCGGCGCTGGCCGGGAGCAAGCGCATCGCGGTGCCCGGCTGCTACCCGACCGCCGTCTCGCTGGCGCTCTTCCCGGCGTACGCGGCCCAGCTCGCCGAGCCCGAGGCCGTGATCGTCGCCGCCTCCGGGACCTCCGGCGCCGGCAAGGCGGCCAAGCCGCATCTGCTCGGCTCCGAGGTGATGGGCAACATGTCGCCGTACGGCGTCGGCGGTGTCCACCGGCACACGCCCGAGATGATCCAGAACCTCAGCGCCGCCGCCGGTGAACCGGTCACCGTGTCCTTCACCCCGACCCTCGCCCCGATGCCCCGCGGCATCCTCGCCACGTGCAGCGCGAAGGCGAAGCCCGGCGTGAGCGCCGAGTCCGTGCGCGCCGCGTACGAGAAGGCCTACGCGGACGAGCCGTTCGTCGATCTGCTCCCCGAGGGGCAGTGGCCCGCGACGGCCGCCGTGTACGGCTCCAACGCCGTCCAGATCCAGGTCGCGTACGACGAGGCGGCCGGCCGGATCATCGTGATCAGCGCCATCGACAACCTCGCCAAGGGCACCGCGGGCGGGGCCCTGCAGAGCATGAACATCGCCCTCGGACTCCCCGAGGACACCGGACTTTCCACGATCGGAGTGGCACCGTGAGCGTCACGGCAGCACAGGGATTCTCCGCGGCGGGCATCGCCGCGGGAATCAAGGAGAGCGGCAACCCGGATCTGGCCCTCGTGGTCAACAACGGTCCGCGTCGCGCCGCCGCGGGCGTCTTCACCTCCAACCGTGTCAAGGCCGCTCCCGTCCTCTGGTCGGAGCAGGTGCTCAAGGGCGGCGAGGTCTCCGCCGTCGTCCTCAACTCCGGCGGAGCCAACGCCTGTACGGGACCGCAGGGCTTCCAGGACACCCACGCCACCGCCGAGAAGGCGGCCGAGGTCCTCGAAGGCCACAGCGCCGGTGAGATCGCCGTCGCCTCGACCGGGCTCATCGGCCTGCTGCTCCCCATGGACAAGCTGCTGCCCGGCATCGAGAAGGCCGCGGCGGCCCTGAGCGAGCACGGCGGCGAGAAGGCCGCCATCGCCATCAAGACCACCGACACCGTCCACAAGACGGCCGTCGCCGGCGGCGAGGGCTGGACCGTCGGCGGCATGGCCAAGGGCGCGGGCATGCTCGCCCCCGGCCTCGCCACGATGCTCGTCGTCCTCACCACCGACGCCGACGTCGCCGCCCCCGCGCTCGACGCCGCGCTGCGCGACGCCACCCGGACCACCTTCGACCGGGTCGACTCGGACGGCTGCATGTCCACCAACGACACCGTGCTCCTGCTCGCCTCCGGGGCGAGCGGTATCACCCCGGAGCAGAGGGAGTTCGCCGAGGCCGTACGGGCCGTCTGCGACGACCTCGCCCGGCAGCTGATCGGTGACGCGGAGGGCGCCTCCAAGGACATCCGGATCGAGGTCGTGAACGCCGCGACCGAGGACGACGCCGTCGAGGTGGGCCGCTCCATCGCCCGTAACAACCTCCTCAAGTGCGCCATCCACGGCGAGGACCCCAACTGGGGCCGGGTGCTGTCCGCGATCGGCACGACGAAGGCGGCCTTCGAGCCGGATCAGCTGAACGTCGCGATCAACGACGTATGGGTCTGCAAGAACGGCGGCGTGGGCGAGGACCGCGACCTCGTGGACATGCGCTACCGCGAGGTCAGGATCACCGCCGACCTCGCCGCGGGCACCGAGTCGGCCGTCATCTGGGCCAACGACCTCACCGCGGACTACGTCCACGAGAACAGCGCGTACAGCTCATGACCGCCGCGCGGAAGCACACCGCACTCCCGAAGGCGCAGATCCTCATCGAGGCGCTGCCCTGGCTGACCCGGCACAACGGCAAGACCGTCGTCATCAAGTTCGGCGGCAACGCCATGATCGACGAGGAGCTGAAGGCCGCCTTCGCCCAGGACGTCGTCTTCCTGCGGCACGCCGGTCTCAAGCCCGTCGTCGTGCACGGCGGCGGCCCGCAGATCAGCGCGCAGCTCGACAAACAGGGCCTGGTCAGCGAGTTCAAGGCCGGGCTGCGTGTCACCACGCCCGAGGCGATGGACGTCGTACGGATGGTGCTCGCCGGACAGGTCCAGCGCGAGCTCGTCGGCCTGCTCAACCAGCACGGGCCGCTGGCCGTGGGTATGACCGGGGAGGACGCCCACACGATCACCGCGGTCCAGCACCGCCCCGTGATCGACGGCGAGGCCGTCGACATCGGGCGGGTCGGCGAGATCACCGCGATCGACACCGGGGCCATCCAGGCGCTGCTGGACGACGGCCGCATCCCGGTCATCTCCTCCATCGCCCGCTCGGCGGAGGACAACCACGTCTACAACGTCAACGCCGACACCGCGGCCGCCGCCCTGGCCGCCGCGCTGAACGCCGAGACACTGATGGTCCTCACCGACGTCGAGGGCCTGTACGAGGACTGGCCCAACAGCGACGACGTGATCAGCCGCCTCACCGCCACCGAGCTGGAGAAGCTCCTGCCGGAACTCTCCAGCGGCATGGTGCCCAAGATGCAGGGCTGCCTGCACGCCGTGCGCAACGGCGTGGAGACGGCCCGCGTCATCGACGGCCGGGTCCAGCACTCGATCCTGCTGGAGATCTTCACCGACGAAGGAATCGGCACGATGGTCGTGCCCGACGCACAGGGGGAAGCATGACCAACGCCGAGCTCTCGCAGCGGTGGCAGCACGCGCTGATGGACAACTACGGCACCCCGAAGCTGTCCCTCGTCCGCGGTCAGGGCGCCCATGTGTGGGACGCCGACGGCACCCGGTACCTCGACTTCGTCGGCGGCATCGCGGTGAACGCCCTGGGCCACGCCCACCCCGCGGTCGTCGAGGCGGTCTCCACCCAGATCGCCTCCCTCGGCCACGTCTCCAACCTCTTCATCGCCGAGCCGCCCGTCGCGCTCGCCGAACGGCTGCTCCAGCTCTTCGGCCGCACCGGCAAGGTCTACTTCTGCAACTCGGGCGCCGAGGCCAACGAGGCCGCGTTCAAGATCGGCCGGCTGACCGGGCGTACCCACATGGTCGCCACCGGCGGCGCCTTCCACGGCCGGACCATGGGCTCCCTCGCGCTCACCGGTCAGCCGAAGAAGCGCGAGGCGTTCGTCCCGCTGCCCGGCGACGTCACGCACGTCCCGTACGGGGACGTCGAGGCGCTGCGGGCCGCGGTGACCACGGACACCGCGCTGCTGATCATCGAGCCGATCCAGGGCGAGAACGGCGTGGTCGTGCCGCCCAAGGGCTATCTGGAGGCGGCCCGGGAGATCACCCGGACCACCGGCACCCTCCTCGTCCTCGACGAGGTACAGACCGGCATCGGCCGGTGCGGCAGCTGGTTCGAGCACCAGCAGCACCAAGGGGTTGAGCCCGATCTGGTCACCCTCGCCAAGGGACTGGGCGGCGGACTGCCGATCGGCGCCACGGTGGCGTTCGGCGAGGCCGCCGAGCTGCTCGCGCCCGGTCAGCACGGCACGACGTTCGGCGGCAACCCGGTCGCCTGCGCCGCCGGTCTCGCGGTCCTGGACACCCTGGCCGCCGACGGCGCGCTGGACAACGTGAAGCGGCTCGGCGAGCGGATCCGCAACGGCGTGGAAGGCCTCGGGCACCCGCTGGTCTCCCACGTCCGGGGCTCCGGCCTGCTGCTGGGTATCGTGCTCACCGAGCCCCTCGCACCCCAGGTGCAGCAGGCGGCTCAGGGAGCCGGGCTCCTGGTGAACGCGCCCGCCCCCGATGTCGTACGGCTGATGCCGCCGCTGATCATCGGTGAGGCGGACGTGGACGCGTTCCTCCAGGCACTGCCCGGTGCCCTCGACGCGGCATACGGGGACGGACGATCCGGGGCAGGACGCACCGGAGAATGAGGCGACGACGATGACCGAGGCGCAGGATTCCGAGCACGGCGGGCCGTCCGTGCCGCAGACCCGCACCGCACGCCACCGCCGGATCGTGGACATCCTGAACCGGCAGCCGGTGCGCTCGCAGAGCCAGCTGGCCAAGCTCCTCGCGGACGACGGGCTGAGCGTCACCCAGGCGACGCTCTCCCGGGACCTGGACGAGCTGGGCGCGGTGAAGATCCGCAACACCGGCGGCGAGCTGATCTACGCGGTGCCGAGCGAGGGCGGATTCCGCACCCCGCACGCACCGCTGGGCGGCTCCGCCAAGGAGGAGCGGATGCGCCGTCTCTCCGCCGAACTGCTGATCTCGGCGGAGGCCTCGGCCAACCTGGTCGTGCTGCGTACGCCTCCGGGCGCCGCCCAGTTCCTCGCCTCGGCGATCGACCAGGCCGAGCTGCACGACATCCTGGGCACCATCGCCGGCGACGACACGCTCATGCTGATCAGCCGCGATCCGGCCGGCGGGCAGGCGCTCGCCGACCATCTGCTGCGGCTCGCACAGAACGAGCGTTAGAGCTGCGGTGAGGACCCTGTCGAGGGGCCGTCCTGCGCAAGCCGGACGGCCCCTCGACGCCGTGGCGGGGCGTCACTCCTCGGGGCGCCCTGGGGCGTTCAGCCTGCGGTGAGACCGGAGAACGCTTCGGTCGTGAGCTTCTGGAGCTCCGCGAGCGGAACGTCACGGAGTTGCTGCGTGAGCCCCCACCGATGGCCGAACGGGTCGAGCAACTGGCCTTCCCGCTCGCCCCAGAAGGCGTCGTTCAACGGGCGAATCACGGTGGCCCCGGCACCGACGGCCCGCTGCCAGGCGTCATCGACATCGCCGACGTGCAGGCAGAGGGCGCCGTAGGTGCCGCCGAAGTGCTGCGGCCCGTAGGAATCCATCTCGGGGAACTCGTCGGCCAGCATCAGGGTGATCGTCCCGATGCGGACCTGGACGTGGATCAGCCGGCCGCCGGGCACCACGAGCCTGGTGAGCTCTTCGGCTCCGAAGGCCTGTTGGTACCAGGCTGACGCCTCGTCCGCGCCGCGCATGGTCAGGTGCAGGGTGTGGGAGTGGAACGACATCGGTACTTCCCTTCCTGGAATCCGGATCCGTGCGGTCCGGGCACCGCGGCACAACGTGCCGACGGCCCGACCGGTCGACGTCCCCGCGGCGGCAGTTGTCAGGCGGGAGTCCGGCGGGCACCTCAACGGCTCCATGGCCGCAGCTTGTCCGGGTTTCGAATCGCCCAGATGCGCCGGATGCGGGACTCCTCGATGTCGAACGCGTACACGGTCAGAACCTGATCGCCGTCCACCGCCACGAGGCCCGGCTGCCCGTTGACGCTCCGCTCCAGGAGGTCCAGCCGGCCTGCGAGGCCCGCCAGATACACCAGGAACTCCGCGACCTCCAGGTGTCCCCGGACAGGCGTCGGCGAGGCTGTCGCGCGACCACCACCGTCGGCGACGGCGACGACCGACGGGTCCAGGAGCCGTACCAGGGCGTCCATGTCCTTGGCCTGCCACGCCTGCCGGAACTCACCCACGACGGCGGACCGCTGCCGGGCCCGTGCCCCGCCGGTGCGGGCGGCAGCCACGCGCCGGCGGCCCGACGAGGCGAGCTCGCGGCAGGCTCCCGGCGTGCGGCCGACGATCGCCGCCACCTCGTTGAACGGCACCCGGAACACGTCGTGCAGCATGAAGGCGACGCGCTCGGCCGGCGTCATCGAGTCGAGCACGACCAGGAACGCCATCTCGACGGACTCGTCCAGCGTGATGTGGTCGGCGGGATCCCTCGCCGTCGATCCCTGGGAGAGCCCGCTCCACTCGGCGCGCTCCGGCACCGGCTCCGGAATCCACTCACCGACGTACCGCTCCCGGCGCACCCGGGCCGAACGGAGCTGGTCCATACAGATGCGGCTCACGACGGTGGTCAGCCAGGCCGCGGGATTCGCGACAGCGGCCCGGCGCTCCACGGACTGCGCGAACCAACGGGCGTACGCCTCCTGGACGGCGTCCTCCGCCTCGGTCAGTGAGCCGAGCAGCCGGTAGGCGAGATTCGCGAGGCCGCGCCGTTCCGCGATGAGCGGCTCGTCCTCGGGGCCTGCCGCGGCGTCCTCGTTCCGGCCTGTGATGTCCATGGGGTCAGCGCCTTCCAGTCGTCACGCACGAATCCTCCCGTGAGGGACGACGCGTCAGCCCCCGCCGGTGTCAGGCGGCGACGCGGCCCCCGTCCCCTGACGATCGAGGGCGCTGCCGCGTCGGTGTGGGTGCGGGCACAGCGGACGGCCGCGATGGACGGCCGCCTGTCCGTGACGCAGCCAGGGAACCGTGACAGGAGGACGCAGCATGACCAGGATCGGCATCGTCATCGGCAGCACCCGTCCGGGACGGCTCGGCCCGCAGGTGGCCGGGTGGGTCCATGAAGTCTCGGCGCGGAGGTCCGACGCCGAGTTCGAGCTCGTCGATCTCGCCGAGTTCCGGCTCCCCCTCTTCGACCAGGTGGTTCCACCCGCCATGGGCGGCACCGGAGGCCCCGGGGCACAGGCCTGGGTGCGCACGGTCGAGTCGCTCGACGGGTTCGTGTTCGTCACGCCGGAGTACAACGGCCAGCTGCCCGCCGCGCTCAAGAACGCCATCGACTTCGTCCACGCAGGCTGGGCGGACAAGGCCGCCGGGATCGTCGCCTACGGCGTCGCCGGGGGCGCGGGGTCCGCTGCCCAGTTGCGGCAGCTGTGCGGGTTGCTCGGGCTCGCCGACGTGCCGGCCCAGGTCTCTCTTCACCTGGCCACGGACTTCGATGACTTCAGGGTGTTCGCTCCGAGTGCGTCCCGGGCGCGCTCGCTGGACGAACTGCTCGACCGCGTTGCCGGCTGGACCGCGGCACTCGAGCATCTGCGCAGTGCCCGCACCGCGACCATCGCCTGAACCGCCTCCCGCCGAAGGACACCAGTAAGGAGACGATCGAGCATGCCTCACCTCACCGTCCACGCTCTCGAGCCGCAGATCGCCGGCCACGAGAGGGACCTCATCGCCCGGCTCACGCAGGCGGTCACCTCCGTCTACGGAGAGGCGGCCCGCGATCTCGTGGCCATAAGGCTCGTGGGACTCGCGGCCGGCCGCTGGGCCGTCGGCGGGGTGCCGTGCCAGGAAGCGGCGCCTGCCGTGACGTTCGCCGTCAGGGAGAACGCGTTCACCCGGGCCGACGGCCGGCAGATCGCGGCCCGGCTCGTCGCCGCGGTGACGGACGCGGTCGCGACGACCCTCGGCGAGCACCACCGGGACGGCATCGTCGTCGACCTCGTTGCCACACGCGACGATCGCACCGCCGTCGGCGGCCGGCTCGTGAGTGACGTGGCGGGGCGCGAAGCGGACGAGTTTCGGGACCGTGTCGAGATCGAGGCGCTCCGCGCCGAGTTCACGGACGCGGTGATGATGAATGACCACGATCGCCTCGCCTCGCTCTTCGTGCCCGACGGCGTCGTCCGCATCCCGGACGCCGGTATCGAGGCCGTCGGCCGCGACGGGATCCGGGGCCTCGGACAGCAGCGTGAGGCGGGCTTCGACGTCTTCGTCCAGACGGCCCACCCCGGCGTCGTCTCCCTCTCGGGAGACACCGCGACCGGCCGTGCCTGTCTCTCCGAGGTCATCCGGATCCGTGGTGGCGGCTCGCACCTCAATTACGCGCTCTACCACGATCGTTACCGGCGAACTCCGGAAGGCTGGCGCTTCGTCGAGCGCGCGTACGAGATCCGCTACCTGGACTCCACGCCACTCGCCGGTGGGCCGGGTGGATCTTTGATGGATCACGGACAGCCGTACTCCGCGCAGACCTCGGAGCCGAGGGGCTGAGCGTCTCAGGGGCTGAGCGGCGGAGACGGGGGCCGGGTCAGGCTCAGCCCTTCGCCACATGTGGACACGGCTTCCCAGGAGCTGCCAGCGGGCGGACCCGCGGATCTCAGTAGCGCGTGATCGCGGTCGGGCCCGAGCGGGTCCCGATCGCGATGTGCGGACGGCGGGCCGGATCGGCCCAGGCCAGGATCCGGTCCATCGCGGACGCCGGCACGGAGACACAGCCGGCTGTCGCTCCCCGGCCGTTGACGTGGAGGAAGATCCCGGCGCCGCGCCCCCTCACCGGCCGGTCGTAGTTGAAACCGATGACGAGGGCCCGCGCGTACTGCGTCGGGTACGTGATCAGGTGCTCGGCCTCGTCCGCCCGGCAGTCGGCGGGGCGCGGTTCCACCCACCGGTTGTAGGCGCGCGCCGCGTTGTCCTGGCACCACCACGACCGGTCGCCGACACGGCGGTACGGATAGCGCGTCCCGGGCCGGGCCGCCTCGACCCCGAAGGCGTACGGCAGGTCGTACAGCCCGGTGGGCGTCGTGTCCGTGCCCTGCTCGCGCGAAGCGCCCTCGGCCAGCCCGTTCGCCCCGAACCGTGCGGGCGCCGACCCGGCCACCAGCCAGCGGCCGCCCCGCAGACTCCACCAGGTGACCGTGCCCGTGGTGGAGGAGGTACCGGCTGCCTCGGCCGTGATGAGCTGGCTGCCGCCGCCGGTGTCGGCCGGCCGCCACGGCAGCGGCGCCGCCACCGGGGGCCGGGCTCCGACGAGGCCGGCGAGAGCGATCAGGACCGAACCGGTCACCAGGAGTCTGCGCATGCCCCGGACCGTAGACCGGCTGCCGCCCGGCCACCCGCGGACCTGCTCCGTACGGCCCAGTGGCTCAGGACGGTCCAGGCCGTTCAGGACGCGGGCGGCATGACCGGCAACGGGAGCGGCAGGCCGGGCAGGCCGTCGATGCTGGTGGCGACGTGCTCCTTCTTCTCGAAGTAGGCGCTGAGCGAGGCGTCGTCCTCCCGCGCGAAACGCTGCCCGTGCAGCGGCCGGTCCTCGTCGTAGCTCATGAACGGCACGCCGTATCCGCAGGTGTCCCGGATCAGTTCGGCCGTCACCACGATGACGGCCCGCAACCCGTGCCGGGAGGGATCCACCCCGTCGAACCGTGCCAGGAGTTCCGGGAAGCGGGGATCGTCCCGGAAGACAGGCTCACCGCGGCCGTGCACCCGCACGATGTTCGGCGGCCCCTGGAAGGCACACCACATCAGGGTGATCCGCCCGTTCTCGCGCAGATGGGCGACCGTCTCGGCGTTGCTCCCGGCGAAGTCCAGATAGGCGACGCGCTGCTCGTCCAGCACGGTGAAGGAGCCGCTGAGGCCCTTGGGGGAGAGGTTGACCGTGCCCTCCCCGTCCAGCGGCGCTGTCGCGGTGAAGAACACGGGCTGCTCCTCGATGAAGGTCCGCAGCCGCCCGTCGATACGTTCGTAGGTTTTTCCCATGCCGCGAGTATCCGCGCCGATTCCGGGCGGAGCGGTGAGTTTCAGCCCGTGGGACGGGCGTATCCCGCCGCCCGGTACAACCGCTGCGCCGCCACCCGCACCGCCCGCGCCCGGTCGGGCGCGTCCCGCGCGGACAGCCACTCCCGGGAGAAGCCGTTCGCGTGGGGCAGCAGGGCCCGGGTAGCCGCCCTGACCACGGCGGATGACGGGTCGTCGATGAGCGGTGCCAGCCCGGCGCGCGTCACGGCGTCGAGGGCACGCAGTCCGGTGACCGCGTGGACGCGCACGGCGGCCTCGGGATGGCGGACCAGGGCCCACAGCGTCTCCGCGTCCGTACGGTCGCCGCATTCGCCGAGCCCGGCGGCGGCGCCCGGCTCGGTGACCTCGCCGGTGCACATCGCCCGGTACAACGGCAGCGGGTCGGTCCCGTCCTGCCGCAGTACGTACCGGGCGCAGGCCCGTACGACTCCCGAACGGTCCGTGAGCCGGGCCCGCGCCTCGTCGTGCCGCCCGGTGCGCCGCAGCGCGGTGACCCCCGCCGCCCGCACGCGTCCGTTCCGGGCCTTCAGCAGTACGCCGAGCACGTCGTCGTGGTCCTCGTCCCGCATCGACGCGATGGCCGCGTCCGCGCAGAGGTCCTGGAGGGACGCGTCGCCGGAATCCGCGGCCAGGCGGGCGAGCCGGCCGGGCGCGAGAAGGCCGCGGTCGACGGCGATGCGGTGGGCGAAGCGGCGTGTGGCGCGGTCCGGGCTCGTCAGCAGGGGCTCCATCTGCGCGGCGGGGCCGTCGCGCAGCAACCGGTCGAGCAGGTCCACCGCGAACCGGCCCTGTTCGCGGCGCGCCAGCAGCAGGATCAGTTCCGCGTGGTGCACGAGCGCGGAGCCGGACCGCTCCGACAGCAGGGCCCGGGCCCGTTCGCGTACCGGAGCCGCCCAGTCCGTGCACCGCACGATCAGGAGCGGCAGCAGGGCCGGGGAGCCGGACGTCAGGTCGAGGGCCGCCTCGCGGATCCTGCCGTCGTGGTGGCACAGGGCGATGACGGACGCGGACTCCGATGCGGCCCGGGGGGTCCGTCTCAAGATCGGCAACGGAGCGTTCCAGGGCCACTGCACCCACCGGCCGGCGGGTGCGACATGCACTCCGAGTTCCCAGGGCGGCAGGTCGCGTATGGCGCGGTCGAGGGCCGGCCAGCATTCCGCCGAGGCGTGTCCGAGCGCCTCGTCCAAGGACGCGCCGCCGGCCAGCTGCCGTGCCGCCGTCGAGGCGTCGTTCATGGTCCCCCCTGGGTGTGCCGAAGATGCAGACCGTAGCGAGGGCGGCGCGCCGACGCACGCGCTTTGTCCGGCGGCGGGGACGCCGCCGTCAGCTTTGACAAAACATACAGAGGACCGCATAGTTATGCCTGTGAGTGATTGCGGCAGTGGCTGCACCGTGGATCGCGCCGTGAGCAGGCGTCCGTGACCGAGGGTGCCGCACTCGCACGGGCAAGCGGTCGCACATCCAACCCCCTGGTTCTTCCGAGGAGCACGCAGTGAGCAACGGCAACGGCAACGGCGACGTACGTCTCTGGGGCGCCCGCTTCGCGGACGGTCCGGCCGAGGCGCTGGCCAGGCTGTCCGCGTCCGTCCACTTCGACTGGCGGCTCGCGCCGTACGACATCGCCGGCTCCCGCGCCCACGCGCGCGTCCTCAACAAGGCGGGCCTGCTCACCGAGGACGAGCTGAAGCGGATGACCGCCGGGCTCGACCAGCTGGAAGCCGATGTCGCGGACGGCTCCTTCACCGGCACCATCGCCGACGAGGACGTCCACACCGCCCTGGAGCGCGGGCTGCTGGAGCGGCTCGGCCCCGATCTCGGCGGCAAGCTGCGTGCCGGGCGGTCCCGCAACGACCAGATCGCCACGCTCTTCCGGATGTACCTGCGTGACCACGCCCGCATCATCGGCGGTCTGATCGCCGAGCTCCAGGACGCCCTCGTCGGCCTCGCCGAGGCCCACGCGGACGTGGCCATGCCGGGCCGTACGCACCTCCAGCACGCCCAGCCGGTGCTCTTCGCCCACCACGTCCTGGCGCATGTGCAGTCCCTGTCCCGGGACGCGGAGCGGCTGCGGCAGTGGGACGAGCGGACCGCGGTGTCCCCGTACGGCTCCGGAGCCCTCGCCGGTTCCTCGCTCGGACTCGACCCCGAGGCGGTCGCGGCCGACCTCGGCTTCGAGCACGGTTCGGTGGGCAACTCCATCGACGGAACGGCCTCGCGGGACTTCGTCGCCGAGTTCGCCTTCATCACCGCGATGACCGGCGTCAACCTCTCCCGGATCGCCGAGGAGATCATCATCTGGAACACGAAGGAGTTCTCCTTCGTCACCCTGCACGACGCCTTCTCCACCGGCTCCTCGATCATGCCGCAGAAGAAGAACCCCGACATCGCCGAACTGGCCCGGGGCAAGTCCGGACGGCTCATCGGCAACCTGACCGGCCTCATGGCCACCCTCAAGGCCCTGCCGCTCGCGTACAACCGCGACCTCCAGGAGGACAAGGAGCCGGTCTTCGACTCCTGCGACCAGCTCGAAGTCCTGCTCCCCGCCTTCACCGGCATGATGGCCACCCTCACCGTCAACCGCGCGCGCATGGAGGAGCTGGCCCCGGCCGGGTTCTCGCTCGCCACCGACATCGCCGAGTGGCTGGTCAAGAAGGGTGTGCCGTTCCGGGTCGCCCACGAGGTCGCCGGTGAGTGCGTCAAGGAGTGCGAGAACCACGGCATCGAGCTCGACGAGCTGACCGACGAGCAGTTCGCGAAGATCTCCGAGCACCTCACGCCCGAGGTCCGCACGGTCCTCAACGTGGCCGGTGCGCTCGCCTCCCGCAACGGGCGCGGTGGTACGGCTCCTTCGGCCGTCGCCGTCCAGCTGGCCGAGCTCAAGGCGGACCTGGCGACCCAGCACGCCTGGGCGGCCGCCCGCAAGTAGCCGCACGAGCATCGCGGGCTACGTTGGGGGTAGGGGAGATTCCTGCCGACGACGAGGAGCCCGCGATGCCGTTCGCCCGACTGACCACAGCGACCACCCCGACCGCTCACATCGGGCTCGGCCTGGCAGCGGTCGGCAGGCCCGGCTACATCAATCTCCACCGCGACCGCGATCTGCCCGGCGAGCGGACCGTCGACGACCTGCGCGCCCGGACGCACGAGCTGCTGGACGCGGCCTACGCGCAGGGCGTCCGGTACTTCGACGCCGCCCGTTCCTACGGCCGCTCCGAGGAGTTCCTCGGCGACTGGCTGACCGCCCGGCCCGAGGTCCGCGACATCGTCGTCGGGAGCAAGTGGGGCTACGCCTACACCGCCGGCTGGAGCGTCGACGCCGAGGCGCACGAGGTCAAGGACCACACCCTGGCCACGTATCTGCGCCAGCGCGCCGAGACCGCTGAGCTGCTCGGGGACCGGCTCGACCTCTACCAGATCCACTCGGTGACCCCCGACAGCCCGGCGCTCACGGACAAGGAACTGCACGCCCGCCTCGCCGCGCTCGCCGCGGACGGGGTCAGCGTCGGCCTCTCCACCAGCGGACCGGCCCAGGCCGAAGCGATCCGCGCCGCCCTCGCCGTCACGGTGGACGGCGAACCCCTCTTCCGTACGGTCCAGGCCACCTACAACGCCCTCGAGACCTCGGCCGGACCGGCGCTCGCCGAGGCACATGCCGCCGGGCTCACCGTCATCGTCAAGGAAGCCATGGCCAACGGCCGGCTCGCGGGGACGGAGGCCCCCGCCGTGATGCGGGAGATCGCCACCGAGGAAGGGCTGGGCAGCGACGCGGTCGCTCTGGCGCTGGTGCTGCACCAGCCCTGGGCCGGTGTCGTGCTCTCCGGGGCGGCGACCGTCAACCAGCTCTCCGGCAACCTCCACGCGGCCGTCCTCGACCTCGACGAGGAGCGCAGGGCCGGGCTGGACGCGCTGGTCGAGGAGCCGGAGGCGTACTGGCGGCACCGTGCGTCGCTCCCGTGGAGCTGAGCCTTCCCCGTACTGCTGTCACATCGGACCGCTCCCGTACGTCAGCGTGGTGACGGGGTGACGGCACACTGCGCAGGAGGACGGCTGTGGACGGAAACGAGTTCCTGGCGGCACGCTTCGAGGAGGACCGGAACCGTCTCAAGGCTGTGGCCTACCGGATGCTCGGCTCCGACAGCGAGGCGGAGGACGCTGTCCAGGAGGCCTGGATCCGTCTCGGCCGCTCCGACAGTGCGGCGATCGGCAACCTGGGCGGCTGGCTGACCACCGTGGTCGGCCGGGTCTGCCTGGACATCCTGCGCTCACGACGCACCCGCCGGGAGGAACCCCTGGAGACCGGCGAGCCGGATGCGCACCGGCCCGGCCGGACCCTGGGGCCACAGCCGGGCGCAGACCCGGAGCAGCAGGCGCTGATGGCCGACTCGGTGGGCCTCGCGCTGCTCGTCGTGCTCGAGACGCTGGACCCGGCCGAGCGCCTGGCCTTCGTGCTGCACGACATGTTCGCGGTGCCCTTCGACGAGATCGCCCGGATCGTGGACCGCAGCCCGGCCGCCGCCCGGCAGCTCGCCAGCCGGGCCCGCCGCCGGGTCCAGGGCGCCGACCCGGTTCCCGACCCGGACGCGGCCCGCCGGCGGGAGGTCGTCGACGCGTTCCTCGCCGCCGCCCGCAGCGGCGACTTCGACGCGCTCGTCGCCGTGCTCGACCCGGATGTCGTGGCCCGGTCCGAAGGAGCGGCCGGAGCCGCCTCGCTCGTGCGCGGGGCCGCGAACGTGGCCCGCCAGGCGATCATGTTCGCCCCGTACGGCCGGTCGGCGCGGTTCGCCCTGCTCGACGGCGCCCCGGCCGTCGTCTCGGAGGTGGAGGGGCGGCGCTTCTCGGTCATGCGGTTCACGATCGAACGCGGAAAGGTCGTCGAGCTGTTCGTGATCAACGACCCGGCGCAACTGCCCGGGCTCGACCTGATCCTCCTCGGCGACTGACGGAAGGGCGGCGGGGGCGGTCAGCCGGCCGTTCCCCGGCTGTCCGCCCACGCGGCCAGCGCGTCGAAGTCGGCCCGCTCCAGGCCGATCCGCGGATCCGTCGTCAGCAGCAGGCTCTCGCCGCCCGCACCCTGCCCGGCGACCCACGCCCGGTCCCGGTCGGTGATCTCGTCGTCGACCCATGCGAACGGCCGCCCGGCCGCGTACTCCACGACGTACTGCGTCTTCCAGTACGTCCCGGCAGGTGCGGCGCCGTGCATGTCCGGCCAGTCGATGTACGGCAGCCGGGGCAGCCCCAGACGCGGCCCGATCCACTCGTTCGCCTCGTCCTTCCAGGTGGTCGCCCAGATCAGCTCGTAGCGGCCGGCCAGCGCGAGCAGCTCCCCGCCGTGCTCCGGGTTGAGCAGAACGGGCAGGGCCACGCCCTCGGTCCACCCTGTCGGCCGCATGAGGTGCCTGGTGTATCCGTCCGGCGTGCGGCGGCGGGAGAGCGCTGCGTACGGATTGAGCGGACCGTCGATGTCGATCAGCAGCAGCGGCTTCATGCGGACATGGTCCTCCGCGCACGGCGAGCGGCGCGAGCCCATTTCCGGTGAGACATCAACGTCTCAAGTGGGTTAGTGTCGTCTCATGACTCTTGATCGTGAGCAGGTGCTGCGCAGCGCCGCAGCCCTGCTGACCCGCAAATCGACGGCCACCATGGACGAGGTGGCCAAAGCCGCCGGCATCGGCCGCGCCACCCTGCACCGGCACTTCGCCGGACGGGACGCCCTGGTCAGGGCGTTGGAGGAGCTGGGGATCCAGGAGTTCGAAGCGGCCCTCGACACCGCGGTGCTGGACGAGGGGACCTCGCAGGAGGCGCTGCGCCGGTTCGTCGCCGCGATCGAGCCCAGCGCCGGGCTCCTCTCCTTCCTCGTGACCGAGAATCAGCTCTTCGAGGGCGACGGACAGAACGACGGCTGGGACCGGCTGGACGCCCGCGTTGCCGCGTTCTTCCGGCGCGGCCAGGAGCGCGGCGAGATCCGCATCGACCTGACCCCGGCCTGGCTGACCGAAGCGCTCTACGGGCTCATCAGCAGCGCGGCGTGGGCCGTTCAGGCGGGCCGGGTGGCCGGACAGGACTTCGCGTACATGATCGTCGAGTTGCTGCTCGGCGGCGCACGCCGGAGCGTGGAGCAATGAGCAGCATGGAACAGCAACCGGAGCCCGCGCCCGAGCTGTACCGCCCCGGGCGGTGGATCGCGCTGTCCGTGCTCGTGCTCGCGGTGCTGCTGGTGGCCATCGACGCCACCGTGCTGGGCCTCGCGACCCCGTTCCTCAGCGAGGACCTCGAACCGACCGGCACCCAACTGCTCTGGATCGGCGACGTCTACTCCTTCGTCATCGCCGGGCTCCTGGTCTCGATGGGCAGCCTCGGTGACCGGATCGGCCGCAAGAAGCTGCTGCTGTGCGGTGCCACCGCCTTCGGCGCGGTCTCGGTGCTCAACGCGTACGCGAACACGCCCGAGATGATGATCCTGGCGCGGGCGCTGCTGGGCGTGGCGGGTGCCACCCTGATGCCGTCCACCCTCGCCCTGATCCGCAACCTCTTCCACGACGCCCGCGAGCGGAGCCTCGCCATCGGCATCTGGGGAGCGATGGCCTCGGCCGGTGCGGCGGTCGGGCCCGTCGTCGGCGGATTCCTCCTGGAACACTTCTGGTGGGGCTCGGTCTTCCTGATCAACGTGCCGGTCATGGCGGTACTCGTCGTGGTCGGCATCAAGATGATCCCCGAGTCGAAGAACCCNGCAGGGACCACCGCCCGCCGCTACTCCGTACGCGTCGTGGTGACCGGAGGCCTCGCCGGGATCGGCTTGTCACTGGCCGCGGTCTCCGCCGTCCACAAGGACACCGCCTATCCGCTGATCGGCGCACTCCTGCTGGTCGTCGGCGTGGGGGCGGGCTTCGCCTTCACGGTCACCTCCGACGTGATCCTCTCCAGCGTCCCCAAGGAGCACGCCGGCTCCGCGTCCGCGGTCTCCGAAACGGCGTACGAGCTGGGAGCCGCCCTCGGCATCGCCCTGCTCGGCTCCATCGTCACCGGGGTGTACCAGGGCTTCAATGCCCCCGCCGGAACTCCGCCCGACATCGCGGCGGCCGCCCAGGACGCCTTCGTCGACGGGCTGGGTGCCGCCTCCGCCATCGGCGCGGTGGTGCTGATGGCGACGGCGGTCGCCGCCTGGTTCCTGCTGCGTGGCCAGGAGCTGGAGGAAGGCATCGTGCACGACTGACGCGGGCACGCGGAAGGGCCCGTACCACCGACCGGCGGTACGGGCCCTTCCCGAGTTCCTGTGTGCTGTGCTCCGTGCTCCGGCTCAGGCGGCCTTGGCCTTCGTCGCATACATGTCGACGTACTCCTGGCCGGACAGGCGCATCACCTCGGCCATCACGGAGTCCGTCACCGCCCGCAGCACATAGCGGTCGCGGTCCATGCCCTCGTAACGCGAGAACTCCATCGGCTCACCGAAGCGGACCGTGACCTTGCCCGGCCGCGGCAGACCGGAGCCGCCCGGCTGCAGCTTGTCCGTACCGATCATCGCGAAGGGCACCACCGGAGCCCCCGTCATCAGCGTCAGGCGCGCGATGCCCGTACGGCCCCGGTAGAGGCGGCCGTCGGGGGAGCGGGTGCCCTCCGGGTAGATCGCGAAGGCGTTGCCCTCCTCCAGGATCCGGCGGCCCGTCATCAGCGCCGCGACACCACCGCGGCCGCCGTCCCGGTCCACCGGGATCATGCCGACGCCCGTGAAGAACCAGGCCATCAGCCGGCCCTTGAACCCCTTGCCCGTGACGTACTCGTCCTTGCCGATGAAGAACACCGGACGGTCGCAGCAGATCGGCATGATCATCGAGTCGATGAACGTCAGGTGGTTGCCCGCCAGGATCACCGGCCCGGAGCCCGGAATGTTCTCGATGCCCTCCATCCGCGGACGGAACATCAGACGCAGGATCGGTCCGAGCACTGCCTTGATGAGTGCGAGTCGGGACAACGGTTCCTCCGGTGTAGTGGCCGGGCCGGCCGAGGCGACGGATGGTGAGGGTCCATGCAGGTGAGGACGATACTCGCGGGTACTCGCTGATCGCACATCGGGTTCACTCAGTGGATACGCAGTGTTGACGTGTGTTTGCGCCATGTTCGCCCGGATGGCGCCATCCGGACCGCACCGCTGCCTACGCTCGGTCCTCGCCCGACAGGTGCCGGACATCACATGCGAGGGTGCCGGACATCACCGTCATCGGACACCGCGGCACCAGCGGATACCGCCCCGAGCACACGCTCGGCTCCTACCAGCTGGCCCTCGACATGGGCGCGCACGTCATCGAGCAGGACCTGGTACCGACCAGGGACGGCCATCTCGTATGCCGTCACGAGAACGACATCACCGCCACGACCGATGTCGCCGCCCACCCCGAGTTCGCGAGCCGCCGGACGACGAAGAAGGTCGACGGCGTCTCCCTGACCGGCTGGTTCACCGAGGACTTCACCCTCGCCGAGCTGAAGACGCTGCGGGCCAAGGAGCGCATCCCCGGCAACCGCCAGAAGAACACGCTGTACGACGGCCGCTGGGAGGTCCCCACCTTCGAGGAGGTCCTGCGCTGGGCCGACCGTGAGGGCCGGCGGCGCGGAAAGCCCGTCTGGCTGTACGTCGAGACCAAGCACCCCACCTACTTCCGCGGCCTGGGCCTCGGCCTGGAGGAGCCGCTCGCCAAGCTGCTGCGCCGCTACGGCCGGCACCGCGCCCAGTCGCCGCTCATCCTCCAGTCCTTCGAACCCGGCAGCATCCAGCGGCTGTCGAAGCTCGTGGCCACTCCGCGCGTCGTACTGCTGTCCGGCGCCGGCTCCAAGCCCTGGGACTTCGTGGCGTCCGGTGACCCGCGCACCACCGACGACCTGGTGAAGCCGGCCGGCCTCAAGTGGATGGCGTCCTTCGCGCAGGGCATCGGCCCCACCCTGGACCTGATCATCCCCAAGGACGGCTCGGGCCGGCTCACCACGCCCACCACCCTGGTGCGGGACGCGCACGCGCAGGGCCTGATCCTGCACCCGTACACGATGCGCAACGAGAACACCTTCCTGCCCGCCGACTTCCGCCGGGGCACGGACCCCAACGCCTACGGGGACGCCTTCGGGGCCTTCGCGGCGTACTTCGCCACGGGAATCGACGGGATCTTCTCCGACAACCCGGACACGGCTCTGCTCGCGGCGGCGGACTTCGCCGGCGAGTAGCGGCCCCCGGGGAGCCGAGTCGTCAGCACCCGGCCGGGGCGTGCCCCGGTCGGGTGGTCCCGGCAGGTTCGGCGGCCGGCGGACGGGATTGCGGATCGGGTGGGGGCATGACGCTTGTCGATCTTCCGCACGCCCTGCCCGCCCAGGGCGCAGCGATCCTCGTCCGCACTCTGTATCCCCTGGTCAGAGCCGAGGCGAGGGCGGAAGCCGCTGCCTCCGCCACCGGCGCGGCCGTCGACCCCGCCGACCTCGAACAGGCCGTCTGGCTGCGGCTGCTGGAGCGTCCGGCCGGTCAGGGACCGCCCGCGGACACCGCCCGCTGGGTACGGGACACCGTCAGGGCGGAGGCCCGCCGGGCCCGCCGCACCGCCCGGCGCGAGCGCCCCTACCGTGACGAGAGGACCGCGGACCTCTCCGGCGGCCCGGAGCGAGCCGCCCTCGGAGCGGACCAACGCCGGATTCTGCACGCCGCGGTCGACCGGCTCCCCGGCCCCTGCGCCCGCTTACTGCGCGCACTTCTCGCCCCTGGCGATCCCACCTACCGGGAAATCGCAGGGGAGTTGGGTATGTCACAGGGGAGTTTGGGTCCGATCCGTTCCCGATGCCTTGGATGTCTGCGCAGAATGCTGGCGGCGGAGGTTGTAGCTCCTGAACTGCGGGGAAAGGAGCGGTAGACAACCGGCGGATCAGGTGAGCGAGAGGCATGCGCAGATGGGCATGAGCGTGATCATCTCGGCGGCGAAGGCACAGGACGCCGAACAGGTCTTGAAACTCCAGTACCTCTGTTTTCAGAGCGAGGCGGAGCTGTACGGGAACTACCGGATCGACCCGCTCGTCCAGACCCTCGACTCGGTACGCGCCGAAATCGCCACGAACCTCGTGTTCGTGGCGCGGCTCGGCGAGGAAGTCGTCGGTTCGGTACGCGGATCGGCGGACCAGGAAGGTACCGGGCAGATCGGCAGGCTCTGCGTCCACCCCCGGCTCCGGGGGCACGGTCTCGGCGCCCGTCTGCTGGGCGCCGCGGAGGCCGGACTGGCAGACCAGCGGTCGGCCACCCGCTTCCGGCTGCACACCGGGCACCGGAGCGAAGGCAATCTGCGGCTCTACCGGCGCGCGGGCTATGCCACCGTCGGCGACGCCACCGGTCAGGACGGCGTCCGGATGATCCTCCTGGAGAAGGAGGCATCGGCGCCCGCCTATGTGACGAGCGCCTAGGTCATGTCCGCAAAGTCTCGTCCGGTCCGCGGGCGGACGAGACTTTGCGGACACTCCCCAGGAGTTACGCGGTCCGGGCGCGGCGCAGCCACATCATCCCGGTGACCGGAAGGATCACCGGGATGAACAGGTAGTCCCGGCCGAAGTACGACCAGACCGTGGCGTCCGAGAACGCCGAAGGCTCGACCAGCGTCCACGTACCCACGATCAGCACTCCGGCGAGCTCGGCGGCACAGCACACCAGTGCCGTCCGCCGCGCCTTCTCACCCCCGCGCACCAGCGAGTAGGTGATGAAGCCGTAGACCGCCGCGGCGGCGGCCGACAGTACGTAGGACAGCGGCGCCTTCCCGAAGTCCAGGATCATCTGCACGACCGCCCGGGACGCCGCCGCCACGGTGAACACGCCGTAGAACCAGACCAGTACGCGCCCGGGGCCCGTGCCCAGGTCGAAGGGCTGCTTCTCTCCGGCTGCCGCTGCGGGGGTGCGATCGGTGTCGGTCACGGTCAGTTTCCCCAGATGTCGTAGAGCCGTACTTCGAGAACGGCCAGCACGACCGCGCCCGCCGCCACCGTCACCGAACCCCACCGGGTCCGCTCGCTCAGCGACAGGAAGCCCGCCGCAGGCACGGCGAGGAAGGCCCCGATCAGATACGCGATGAAGATGGTCATGCCCTGCTCCGGCCGCTCACCGCGGGCCAGCTGCACGATCCCCACCACCAGCTGGGACAGCGCCAGCAGGGTGACCACGGCCATCCCGATGAAGTGCCAGTCCTTGGTCGGCTGGTCCCGGTAGGCGGCGAATCCGCACCAGGCGGCGAGGGCGAGGGCGGCCACGCCGACCGCGATCGTCAGGGCGTCAAGCATGAGCCGAGGGTATTACGGGCCGCCGGTGCCGTTGCGTGCGCCCCCGTGCCCGTACGCCGCTGCCGACCGAGGGGGAGAGGTGTGCCGCGCTCCCGGGCGGAGGGGCGTCGAGCCCGGCGCAGACGTGTACCGGGCCCCGCGCAGAGATGTACCGGGCCCTCGCGCGGCGGTGTACCGAGCCCCGCGCGGCGCCGTGCCGGGCCCCCGCGGGGCCGCACCGGGCCCTGCGCGGAGCCCTGCCGGCCCGCGTGCAGGTGCGGACGGCCGGGGTGGAGGTCGTGGCCTTGGCCACACAGCCGTGCGGGCCGGGCCGTAGAGGGCCGGTCCCGGTCCAAGCCCATCCCTGGCATCTGTGCAGGTCACAGCTCTGGTGGCGGAGGCGGTCCGGGCCCGCCGGGCGATGGCGCCGCACCATCCACGGCCGTCCGCTATCCGGACAGCGGGTTCGGCGTGAACCTCACGTCTGTTTTACTTGGCCCATGACCACGACGAGCAGCCGCATCCTTGCGACCGAGGCGATCACGACGCCCGGTGCTCGTTGTATGTGTCGAATGCGCGCCTTCTGAGGGCCCACGACTGAGCCTCGCGCCCCGAAGCGAGACCGAGCCGGAGCCGTCCGCACCCAGCGGAACGCGCCCTTCCAGCACGTTGCCCCGCGGCCACCGCCGCGCCCGGCCGTGCCGGGATCCCGCTCGCCACGTCCGATCGAAACGTCCGGACAGCCTCATCGGACGACTTCCCCGTGCCCGGCGGACACCGCGCCGCGCACTCGACAGTGACGGAAACCCTGTGATCACCACTACGGGCCTCACGAAGGTCTACCAGTCGCGCGGCCGTGAGGTCACCGCCCTGGACGGCGTCGACCTGCACGTCCGCGAGGGCGAGGTGTACGGCGTCATCGGGCAGAGCGGCGCCGGGAAATCCTCCCTCATCCGCTGCGTCAACCTGCTGGAGCGCCCCACCGCCGGTACCGTGACCGTCGCGGGCCAGGACCTCACCGCGCTCGCCGGCCGCGGCCGCCGGGCCGGCAAGGAACTGCGCGAGGCGCGCAGCCGCATCGGCATGGTCTTCCAGCACTTCAACCTGCTGGCCTCCCGCACCGTCCAGGGCAATGTGGAGCTCCCGCTGGAGATCCTCGGAGTCACCGGCCGGGAACGGTCCCGCAAGGCGCTCGAACTCCTCGACCTGGTCGGCCTCGCCGACAAGGCCAAGGCCTACCCGGGCCAGCTCTCCGGCGGCCAGAAGCAGCGCGTCGGCATCGCCCGCGCACTCGCCGGCGACCCCAAGGTGCTGCTCTCCGACGAGGCGACCTCGGCGCTCGACCCCGAGACCACCCGCTCCATCCTCCAGCTGCTGCGCGACCTCAACCAGCAGCTCGGCCTCACCGTCCTGCTCATCACGCACGAGATGGACGTCGTCAAGACGATCTGCGACTCCGCCGCGCTGATGCAGAAGGGGCGCATCGTCGAGTCAGGAACCGTCGGCGACCTGCTCGCCACCCCCGGCTCCGCACTCGCCCACGAGCTGTTCCCGGTCGGCGGCAGTGCCTCCGGCCCCGACCGCACGGTCGTCGACGTCACCTTCCACGGCGACGCGGCCGGCCGGCCGGTGATCTCGCAGCTCTCGCGTACGTACAACATCGACATCTCGATCCTGGGTGCCGCGATGGACACCGTCGGCGGCAAGCAGATCGGACGGATGCGCATCGAACTGCCCGGCCGGTTCGAGGAGAACGTCGTCCCGATCGGCTTCCTGCGCGAGCAGGGACTGCAGGCCGAGGTCGTCGACGGCCCCGAGACCGAACCCGTCATCATCCCCGCACCGCTCACCAAGGAGGTGGCGAAGTGACCTGGTCCGAAATGCAGCCGCTGCTGACGCAGGGCACCGTCGACACCCTCTACATGGTCCTCTGGTCCGCCGTCGTCACCGTCCTGGCCGGACTGCCGCTCGGGGTTCTGCTGGTCCTCACCGACAAGGGCGGACTGCTGCAGAACACCCCGGTGAACAAGGTCATCGGCGTGATCGTGAACATCGGCCGCTCGCTGCCGTTCATCATCCTGCTGATCGCCCTGATCCCCTTCACCACCTGGGTCGTCGGCACCTTCATCGGCCCGACCGCGATGATCGTGCCGCTCGCCGTGGGTGCCATCCCGTTCTTCGCCCGGCTCGTCGAGACGGCGGTCCGCGAGGTCGACCACGGGCTCGTCGAAGCGGTCCAGTCCATGGGCGGCTCCATTCCGACGATCGTCCGCAAGGTCCTCCTCCCGCAGGCCCTGCCGTCCCTCGTCTCCGGCGTCACCACCACCGTCATCGTGCTCATCGGCTACTCCGCGATGGCCGGAGCGGTCGGCGGCGAAGGGCTCGGCTCCAAGGCCGTCACGTACGGATTCCAGCGCTTCGACAACCAGTTCATGCTCATCACCGTCGTGCTGCTGGTCGTCATCGTGACCGTGATCCAGCTGATCGGCGACGGAGCCGTACGCCTGCTGGCCCGCCGAGGCCGCACCACCTACTGAGACTTCTCTCCCCACGAGCCCGCACTCCTTGTCCGGGCGTACCACCATCACCACCTGAAAGAGGCACTCTTCGTGCGTAAGAACATCAAGATCACCGCTGCTGCCGCCGCCACCGCCGCCCTCGCCTTCGGCCTCACCGCCTGCGGCACGGACTCCGACCCGGCGTCCAAGTCCGGTACCGGTGCCAACGCGGACACCTCCAAGGCCCTCGTCGTCGCCGCGTCCCCGACGCCGCACGCCGACATCCTGGGCTTCGTCAAGAAGAACCTGGCAGAGAAGGCCGGCCTCAAGCTGGAGGTCAAGGAGTTCACGGACTACGTCCTGCCGAACACCGCCACCGAGACCGGCCAGGTAGACGCCAACTTCTTCCAGCACCAGCCCTACCTGGACGACTTCAACAAGAAGAACGACACCCACCTGGTCTCCGTCGGCACCGTGCACCTGGAGCCCCTCGGCCTCTACTCCAAGAAGGTCAAGGACCTGGGCGACATCAAGTCCGGCCAGACCATCGCCGTGCCCAACGACACCACCAACGAGGGCCGTGCGCTCCAGCTCCTCGCCGAGAACGGCCTGATCACCCTCAAGGACGGCGTCGGCACCAGCGCCAAGCTGAGCGACATCACCGACAAGAAGGGCCTGGAGTTCAAGGAGCTGGAGGCCGCAACCGTCCCCCGCGCCCTGAACGACGTGGACGCCGCCGTCATCAACGGCAACTACGCCATCGAGGCCGACCTCAAGCCCGCCACGGACGCCCTGGTGCTGGAGAAGGCCGACGGCAACCCGTACGCCAACATCATCGCCGTGAAGAAGGGCAACGAGAAGGACGCCCGCGTCGAGAAGCTCGTGAAGCTCCTCCACTCCGACGAGGTCAAGAAGTTCATCGAGGACACCTACCAGGGCTCGGTCATCCCGGCCTTCGGGACCGCAGCCAAGTCCTGACGCCGGTAGGGCACTTGCCCACGGAGCCCCGCACACCCCGCCCGGGTGTGCGGGGCTCCGCCGTGCCGACCCGGCCATGCACAAGGTCCGCCCGATGCTGCATGCTGTGCCTTTACACGGTCTTCGGCATGGAGCTGCGCATGACTTCCACCTTTCCGGACATCTCCATCAGCACGGACCGGTTGGTGCTGCGCCCGTTCGACATGGCGGACATCCCCGCGTACATCGAGATGATGAACGACGAACTCGTCGTCGCCTGGACCGAGGCGCCCTACCCCTACACCCAGGTCGACGCCGAACGCTGGGTCCGCAGGATCGCTCCTTCACAGCGCACCAAGGGCGACGGCATCGTGCTCGCCGTCACCGAGTTCCTCACCCAGCGCCTCGTCGGCTCGGTCCGGCTGCGCAACACCGACTGGCGCACCCGCGCCACCGAGGCCGCCTACATCACCGCCCCGTGGGCGCGCGGTGAGGGCTACGCCACCGAGTCGGTCCTGGCCCTGGCCCAGTGGGTCTTCCGCGACCAGGCCTTCGAGCGCATCGAACTGCGTACCGCCGCCGACAACACCGCCTCCCAGCAGGTCGCGCAGAAACTCGGCTGCATCAGCGAGGGAGTCCTGCGCAACGCCCGCATAGCCCGCTCACAGACCGAGGACGGAGGATGGACCGATATCAGGACCGATCTGATCGTCTGGGGCCTGCTCCCCGAGGACCTCGAAGGGGTGGCCGAAGAACTCGCCGACGCGGGTGGCTACGGCACCTACAACGACTGGAACTGAGAGCGGCCGGCCAGACGCTGCGGCATTCCCGGGGCAACCGACGCCGTACCCATCCGGACCAGGTAGCCTCACCCTGCCCCCACCCCGGGCGACCTGCCCCACCTGCGACAACTCCAGGAGACTGACGACAGATGGCCGACCGGGTCACAGTGATCGGCTGGGACGGCTCGCCACTTACCAGAGCGGCCACGGCCGCGCTCTCGGCCGCCACCCTCGTCGCCGGAGCCGCCCACCACCTCGCCCTGCCCGAAGTCCCGCACGGCGCGGAGCGGATCCGCCTCGGCTCCGTCGACCTCGCGGCCCGCCGCATCGCCGGCCACCGCGGCAGCGCCGTCGTCCTCGCCGACGGAGATCCCGGATTCTTCGGCGTCGTCCGCACCCTGCGCGCCCCCGAGCACGGCCTCGAAGTCGAAGTGGTGCCCGCCGTCTCCTCCGTCGCCACCGCTTTTGCCCGCGCCGGCATGCCGTGGGAGGACGCCCGGATCGTCGTCGCCCACCCGCGCACGCTGCGCCGCGCGGTGAACGTGTGCCGCGCCCACCACAAGGTCGCCGTCCTCACCTCGCCCGGTGCGGGCCCCGCCGAACTCGCCCTGCTGCTCGAAGGCGTCCACCGCACCTTCGTCATCTGCGAGGAACTCGGCACCGATCGCGAACAGGTCACCGTCCTCACCTCGGACGCCGCCGCCGACCACGTCTGGCGCGACCCCAACGTCGTCATCGTCGTCGGGGGAGGCCCCGAACAGCGGGCCGAAGGAACCTGGATCGCGGGCCGGCACCCCGCCTGTCCCCAGGGCGTACGAGGCTGGGCGCTGCCCGCCGACGCCTACCGCGGCGGGGGAACGGACGCCCGCGGCGGGAGCGGCGAGGGCGAGGGCCCCGGACTGCGCGCCGCCCAACTCGCCCACCTCGGCCCCCGGACCGGCGACCTGGTCTGGGACATCGGTTCCGGCAGCGGCGCCCTGGCCGTGGAGGCGGCCCGCTTCGGCGCCGCCGTCCTGGCCGTCGACAGCGACCCCGACGCCTGCGCCCGCACGACCGCGGCGGCCCGGGCCTTCGGAGTCCAGCTCCAGGTCGTCGAGGGCCGGGCTCCGCACGTGCTGGAACGGCTGCCCGAGCCCGATGTCGTACGGATCGGGGGCGGCGGAGCCCCCGTCGTCACCGCCGTCGCCGACCGCAGGCCCGAGCGGATCGTGACGCACGCGTCGACCCGGGACGAGGCCGAGGCACTGGGCGCGGCCCTCACCGAGAACGGATACACGGTCTCCTGCTCGCTCCTCCAGTCCGTCGAACTGGACACGGCCGCATGGGCGGAGCGCGAACGCACGGTCGTCTTTCTGCTTTCCGCACTGCGTTCGGACCTTGCCCCCTGACCCGGTCGGCTTACGGTGCGAGGTAGGCTGGCCGATTGTTGCACCGCGCCCGGACGTTCGTCGCTTCGTTCGTCAATGTCCGGAAAAGGGGACCGTTTTGGCCCCCGTTGTGGTACGGCAGAACCGGGGGACGCGCAACGTGGCGCAGTCCACAGCGAGCCGTGGCGAAATGAACTGCCGCGGCGGCGAACGGCCGCGAGAATGCAGTATGTCCGCGACCGACTCGTGCCGCGCGGCGCGCCCGCTCGTTCCATGGGACGAGCACCGGCGTGCCGTGTCGGGGCGTCCCGGGCGAAGGGCCGAAGGAGCACTGACGATGGGCGAGGGGTACGCATGAGTGACACCGGCCAGATCCCGGGCGAGGGACTGCCGGAGAACGCAGGCATGGTGGAGCAGCCGGGCGCCCCCGCCCCGGCCGCCTACACCTTCCTCGACCCCTCCGAGCACGCGTCCGAGGACGACGATCTCCTGCTGATGCCGAGCCCCCAGGGCGCCTGGAGCGAACCTCAGACGGGCCAGGCACCGCTGCCCGAGCAGGGCGGGTACCGCACCGCCCCGGCTCCGCAGCCGCAGACCGCGCCCCAGGGCGACGGTGGCGCGCAGGGCCCCGTCCAGTTCCAGGAGCAGGTCCCGGCGTACGCCATGCAGCAGGCCTCCGCCGCGCTCCAGGGGTCCGGCCAGGGCACCCATGAGAGCGGCGGCCGGGACTCCGGCCATGTCGACCTCAGCGGCGTGCGTATCCCGTCGCCCGTCGCGGCACCGGCGCAGGCCCAGGTTCCGGTGGCCCAGACGCCGGTGCGCCGCCCGCTGCACCGCGGCCCGGCCTCCCCGGATTCCGGCCCCACCTACGGCGGTACGTCCGGCGGCGGCGTGGTCCGTTCCCTGGCCGACCGCGGTCCGGCGGGTACGCCGCAGCCGCAGGTCCAGCCGCAGATGCAGGCAGCCGCGCAGACCTCGGCACGACATGCCGGCCCGGCCACCGCCGAACCCGAGTACTTCGAGCTGCCCGCCGACGAGGTGGCCGCACTCCCGGGCCCCCAGCTCGGCGAGATCCCGCCGCAGGGTGCGGGCCAGTGGGCGGCCCAGTCGCCGCAGCCCTCCGCCCCGCAGGCCGCGGCGGAGCCGGAGCCCGCAGCCCCGCAGGCGCCGGCCGCAGAAACGGTCGTCCCGGACGCCGCCGTTCCGGAGACAGTTGTTCCGGAGCCGGTCACCGAAGAGCCCGTGGCCGAACCTGCGGCCGAACCTGTGGCCGAACCTGCGGCCGAACCTGTGGCCGAGGCGCAGCCCGAGGCGGAGACCCCCGCGCCGCTCGCGCAGCCCTTCGTGCCGATGCCCGCGCCCGCGGCGGTCGAGGTGCCGGCCGAGGAGGCCGCTCAGCCCGGGGCGCCGGCAGAACCCGCGCACGCGGCAGCGGTACCGGTCGAGGCCGTGCCCGCAGAAGCCGTCGCGCCCGCGGAACCTGTCGCACCGGCCGAGGCCGTCGCCCCCGTCGAGACCGAGGCCGCACCCGCCGAACAGCGGGCTGCCGATGCCGTAGCCGTCGAAGCGCCGCCGGCCCAGGCCGTACCCGGCGCGGACGTCCGGGTGGAAGAACTTCCGGAGGAGGCCGCGGAAGCTGTGCGGCCGCCTGTCGAGCCGGTTCCCGACGGATCGGCCCTGGGCCGGTTCGTACCCGTGGTGGGCACGCTTCCTGTGGCCGAGCAGCCGGTGGAGGCTGCTCCGGAGGCGGTGGCAGAGTCTGCCGCCGTCGTCGCGGAGTCCGGACCGGCCGAGACGGTGGAAGCCGCGCCGGTGGAAGCCGCGCCGGTCATCGAGGCCGTCGCACCGGAACCTGCCGTCGAACCGGCGCCCGAGCCCGGGACGGGTCCCGAGGTCATCGAGACCCCGGACCTGACGGACGGCCGGCCGGAGCCCGTACGGGCCGAGGCCACCGAGCCGGAGCCCGTCAGCCCTCGGGCCGCCGAGCCGGAACCGGCGACGCAGGCCACCGAGCCCGAGCCGGCCGCCCCGGCCGCCGAGCCCGCGGTGACCGCCGAGGCTCCCGCTCCCGCGGTGCCCGACGAGCCCGAAGCCCCGCAGGACACGGACGTCCCGGCCCCGGAGGCCGAAGAGGTGCGGCCCGTCTCGCCTCCCGCCCCCGGCTACGACGACGCCGAGCGCGAGGCCGTGCTGCGCGTCATGCGTGAGCGCCGCGACATCCGCAACGGCTTCCGCAGCGACCCCATCCCGCACGAGGTGCTCCTGCGGGTCCTGGAGGCCGCCCACACGGCGCCCAGCGTCGGGCACTCCCAGCCCTGGGACTTCGTCGTCATCCGTTCCGCGGAGACCCGCCGTTCCATGCACGAACTGGCGCAGCGCCAGCGTGAGGCGTACGCGAAGTCGCTCCCCAAGGCGCGGGCGAAGCAGTTCAAGGAACTGAAGATCGAGGCGATCGTCGACACCCCCGTCAACATCGTCGTCACCGCCGACCCCACACGCGGCGGCCGCCACACGCTCGGCCGGCACACCCAGCCGCAGATGGCCCCGTACTCCTCGGCGCTCGCCGTCGAGAACCTGTGGCTCGCCGCGCGGGCCGAAGGCCTTGGCGTCGGCTGGGTCAGCTTCTTCGACGAGCGCGAGATGGTCCGTGCCCTGGGCCTGCCCGAGCACCTCGAAGTCGTGGCGTACCTGTGTGTCGGTTACGTCGACGAGTTCCCGGAGGAGCCCGAACTGATGCAGGCGGGCTGGTCCAAGCGCCGCCCGCTGTCCTGGGTCGTCCACGAGGAGACCTACGGCCGTCGCGCCCTGCCCGGCGAGGAGCCGCACGACCTGCTCCAGGAGACCATCTCCAGCATCCGGCCGCTGGACGCCAAGGCGCTCGGCGAGGCGTGGGAGCGCCAGAAGCGGATGACCAAGCCGGCCGGTGCGCTCGGCATGCTGGAGATCATCTCGGCGCAGCTCTCCGGGCTCTCCCGGATGTGCCCGCCGCCGATCCCGGAGCCCGCGGCCGTCGCGATCTTCGCCGGTGACCACGGGGTGCACGCCCAGGGCGTCACGGCGTGGCCCCAGGAGGTCACCGGCCAGATGGTCGCCAACTTCCTCGGCGGCGGCGCGGTCTGCAACGCCTTCGCGGCCCAGGTCGGTGCCGAGGTCTGTGTCGTCGACGTCGGCGTGGCCATGGAACTGCCCGCGCAGCCCGGTCTGCTGCCCCGCAAGGTGCGCGCCGGAACCGCGGACTTCACGACCGGCCCCGCGCTCACCCGCGAGGAGGTCCTCGCCGCGATCGAGGTCGGCATCGAGACCGCCCGCGACCTGGTGGCCGCAGGCAACAAGGGCCTGCTCACCGGCGAGATGGGCATCGCCAACACCACGGCGTCGGCCGCCCTGATCTGCGTGTACACGGGGATGGACCCGGCCGAGGTCACCGGCCGCGGCACCGGTATCAACGACGAGATGCACGCCCGCAAGGTCGACGTGGTGCGCCGCGCCCTCGACCTGCACCAGCCGGACCCGGCCGACCCGATCGGTGTGCTGGCGGCCGTGGGCGGCCTGGAGCACGCCGCGATGGCCGGCTTCCTCCTCGGCGGGGCGTCGCTCCGCACGCCGGTCATCCTCGACGGCGTGAGCGCGGGCGCCGCGGCCCTGGTCGCACGCGCCATCGCCCCGGAGGCCCTGGCAGCCTGCATCGCCGGCCACCGCAGCGCCGAGCCCGGCCACGTCGCCGCGCTCAACAAGCTGGGGCTGCGCCCGCTGGTCGACCTGGACCTCCGCCTCGGCGAGGGCACGGGCGCGCTGCTGGCACTGCCGATCGTGCAGAGCGCGGCCCGCGCGATGCACGAGGTGGCCACGTTCGACTCGGCGGGCGTCACGGAGAAGTAGTCCGCAGCCGAGCGGGGGTCCGGGGGCGCTGCCCCCGGGCCCCCGCTCCTCAATGGCCGGAGGGGCTTGAGCCTTTCCCCACCCCGTATCGTGAACACCGCACGTCACAGCCGCTCCACCGCCGCAGCGGCCCGCAGCCCCCGCATCGCACGAGGAGCCCGCACCGCCATGGCCGAGCACGCCGATCACCCTGCCTACCCCGTCGGACTGCGCCTGAGCGGGCGCCGTGCAGTCGTCGTCGGCGGCGGCCAGGTCGCGCAGCGCCGACTGCCCGCCCTCATCGCGGCCGGCGCCGACATCGTCCTCGTGTCGCCCGCCGCCACCCCGTCCGTCGAGGCGATGGCGGACGCCGGCGAGATCCGCTGGGAGCGCCGCCCGTACGCGGACGGCGACCTGGCCGACACCTGGTACGCCCTCGTGGCGTCCGACGACACGGCGGCCAACGACGCCGCCTCCGCCGAGGCCGAGCGCACCCGGACCTGGTGTGTCCGCAGCGACAACGCGGACGCCGCCACCGCCTGGACCCCCGCCACCGGCCGCAGCGAGGGTGTGACGGTCGCCGTCCTCACCACCGACGCGCAAGGCCGCGACCCGCGCCACTCCGCCGCCGTCCGCGACGCGATCGTCGAGGGCCTGCGCGACGGCACCCTCGCCGCCCCCCACCACCGCACCCGCGCCCCGGGCGTCGCCCTGGTCGGCGGCGGTCCCGGCGACCCCGACCTGATCACCGTCCGCGGCCGTCGTCTCCTCGCCGAGGCCGACGTCGTCATCGCGGACCGGCTCGGCCCGCGCGACCTGCTGGACGAACTGCCGCCGCACGTCGAGGTGATCGACGCCGCCAAGATCCCGTACGGCCGCTACATGGCGCAGGAGGCGATCAACAACGCGCTGATCGAGCACGCCAAGGCGGGCAAGGCCGTGGTCCGGCTCAAGGGCGGCGACCCGTTCGTCTTCGGGCGGGGCATGGAAGAGGCCCAGGCGCTCGCCGCCGAAGGCATCCCCTGCACCGTCGTGCCCGGCATCTCCAGCTCGATCTCGGTCCCCGGCGCGGCCGGCATCCCCGTCACCCACCGCGGTGTCGCCCACGAGTTCACCGTGGTCAGCGGTCATGTCGCCCCCGACGACGAGCGCTCGCTGGTCGACTGGGAGGCCCTCGCCCGGCTGCGCGGCACCCTCGTGCTCCTGATGGCCGTCGACAAGATCGGCGCCATCGCCCGTACGCTCATCGCCCACGGCAAGTCCCCCGAGACCCCGGTCGCACTGGTCCAGGAAGGGACCACGGCCGCCCAGCGCCGCGTCGACGCGACGCTCGCCACGGTCGGTGAGCGGGCCGTGGCCGAGGACGTCCGACCGCCCGCCGTCATCGTCATCGGCGACGTCGTCGCGGTCGGCCCGGAAGCAGCCGGGCGCAACGCCGAGTAACCAGCGGTAACGGATCTTCCTCCAGACCGTTGGCACCACACACCGGACAAGGCAGTATCAACCTGTGGCTGATCTCATCACCGTCGACGACCCCGACGACCCCCGCCTGAGCGACTACATCGGTCTGACCGACGTCGAGCTCCGGCGCAGGCGAGAGCCCGCGGAGGGCCTCTTCATCGCCGAGGGGGAGAAGGTGATCAGACGCGCCAGGCACGCCGGGTACGAGATGCGTTCCATGCTGCTCTCGGCGAAGTGGGTCGACCTGATGCGCGACGTCATCGACGAGGTCCCGGCGCCCGTCTACGCGGTCAGCCCCGAGCTCGCCGAACGCGTCACCGGCTACCACGTGCACCGCGGCGCGCTCGCCTCCATGCAGCGCAAGCCGCTGCCGACGGCCGACGAACTGCTCCGTACGACCCGCCGTGTGGTCGTCATGGAGGCCGTCAACGACCACACGAACATCGGCGCGATCTTCCGCAGCGCCGCCGCGCTCGGCATGGACGCCGTGCTGCTCTCCCCGGACTGCGCGGATCCGCTCTACCGGCGCTCCGTCAAGGTCTCGATGGGCGCCGTCTTCTCCGTTCCCTACGCCCGCCTCGACACCTGGCCCAAGGCGCTGGAGACCGTACGCGAAGCGGGCTTCAAGCTGCTCGCGCTGACGCCCGACGAAAAGGCGAGCAGCATCGAGGAGGCCGCGCCGCACCGGATGGACCAGGTGGCCCTGATGCTCGGAGCCGAGGGGGACGGGCTGTCCACGCAGGCCCTCGTCGCCGCCGACGAATGGGTGCGCATCCCGATGGCCCACGGAGTCGACTCGCTGAATGTCGGCGCCGCCGCAGCGGTCGCCTTCTACGCGGTCGCGACCGGCCGCCCGGAGAGCTAGCGAGGGGCCTCGCCGGCCTACTGCTCGCCCTGCCCCTGGCTCTGGCCCGCGCCGAGACCGCGGGCCGGACCCTGGCAGCCCTGAGCCGCCGCGATGCCCAGCGCCACCAGCAGGGTCACCACGACGAAGACCACCAGCCGCTGGCGCAGCAGCCGCGGATTGGCGGGACGCCGGCCGGTCGAGGTCGAGCGCGTGCCGGGCCGGGTACCCGGCCGGCCCTTCGTCCCTGCCGCGCCCTGCGGCCGCTTGCCCGAGCGCGTCGTATTGCGCGGCTGCTGCTGCGCGGGGCGCGAGCCCCCGGTGCGGGGCGACGCAGGCCGCGGCGACGCCGCCGGCCGGCTCTGCGGCCGCGACGCCGGAGCGGGCCCGGGCGCGCGACGCGTCTGCTGCTCGGTGTACGGGCCGTCCAGACGTCCGGTCGGCCGGTCCGCCTCCTGTGCCGAACGCTGGGCGGGCGGACGGCTCTCGTGCAGCCCCTGTGCCTCCCGCGCCGCGATCTCCTTGAGCCGCATGGAGAGTTGCAGGGTGCTGGGGCGCTCCTCCGGGTCCTTCGCCAGACAGGCGCTCACCAACGGAGCGAGGGCGTCGTGCACGTCGTACAGCTGGGGCTCCTCGTGCACCACGCGGTACAGCATCACCTCGGAACTGCCGTGCCCGAAGGGTGAGTCGGCCATGGCCGCGTACGCCAGCGTGGCCCCGAGCGAGAAGACGTCCGTCGCGGGCGTCACCGCCGCGCCCCGCACCTGCTCGGGCGCGAGGAAGCCGGGCGAACCGACCGCCGTGCCCACGTGCGTGAGGGTGGAGGCGCCGGTCGCCCAGGCGATCCCGAAGTCGATGATCCGCGGGCCCTTGGGGGACAGCAGGATGTTGGAGGGCTTCAGGTCCCGGTGGACGACACCGGCCTCGTGCACCGCCACCAGGCCCTCGGAGAGCGCGGCGCCGATCGAGGCCACCTCGGCAGCCGACAACGGGCCCTCCTCGGCCACCTTGTCGTGCAGCGAGGGGCCGGGAACGTACTGCGTGGCGAACCACGGACGGTCCGCCTCAAGGTCGGCGGCGACCAGGCGTGCCGTGCAGCCGCCGCGGATGCGCCGCGCGGCGGACACCTCGCGGGCGAACCGCGAGCGGAACTCCTGATCCTCCGCCAGGTCGGGGCGGATCACCTTCAGCGCCACCCGCTGGCCCCGCCGGTCCGAGCCCAGATAGACGACGCCCATGCCGCCCGCCCCGAGCCGCCGGTGCAGCCTGAACGAGCCGACGACACGCGGGTCCTCGCGCCGGAGCCGCATCATCGCCATGTCTGCCCATCCCCGCTGCCTGGTCCGCCTGACGAGGCACAGCTTACGTACCCGCCGCCCGGGGTGCTCAGAGGCCGCGCCCTCGCCGGAGAATCGATTGTCAGTGCCGGGTGGGAAACTTGAGGAGTGGTCAGGGAGCCGCGGATCCACGCTCCCCGGCCCGTGCGAGATCTCAAAGGTCCGTCGCAGAAGGGGGATTGGATCAATGAAGGGCGATCGAGTCGAGATAGTCGTGGACGCCGGAGACACGACCCGAACCTACGAAATGGTGGCCTCCAGAGCAGGGCGCAGGGTGGAGACGGCGGTCCGCCGAGGGGTGGTCGAAGTGAGTGAAGTCACGAGGAACGGCTCCGTGGTGCGCACCGCCCGCTTCATGGCGACCAGGGTCCTCGCCCTGGTCGAACAACCGGTCCCCAGAGAGGACGCCTCCGAGCGTCCCCTCCGGGATGACCCCAACGTCCGGTAGACCCGTCTCCACCCAGGGGAGTACGCCGACCACCCACGGCTCATCCTCCGGGAGGCCCGGCATTCGGTACGCGGGCATGACGCCGCCCGCCTCCCGGATCCCTAATGTTGAAGTCAAGCGGCGGGCGTCGCACTCGTCCCCCGAGGTCAAACGCCCGCCGCCCCACATCAGGTCAGGAGAGGAACCATGGCGGACACGGCAGCGCGGACGATGGTCCGTACGCAGGGACGCAAGGCCTATGCCTCGTTCGGCAGCCGCCCGTCGTCCGGCACACGCCACCCGTTGGTGGCGACGGCCATGGTTCTTCCTCTGGCGGCCCTGCTCGTAGTCGTCTTCGGCGGCTGGGAAGCGGTGGTCACACAGGCGTCGTCCGTGGGCGTGATGCTGGGGCGCTGAGCGGCGCCCCGGGTCCGGAAGAGCGGTCCGGACCGGGACATCCGGCCAACAACCCCGTGGGGACGGGGGTGCGGCGGACGGCAGCGTTTGTCCGGTCAGCTGGGGAGCTGACCGGACATCGCGCTGTCCGGGGCCGTGCGCGCCCCTCGCACCGGCCGGCCGGCACGATCCGCGTACGCTCTCCGGCGGGCGCGGCGCCGGCCGGGCCCGCCGGTCCTGCACCACCCGGGGGAGTCCGTGACCACCGCAGTTGTACGTGCTCTGGGCGCCCTCGCCCACGAAACGGCCCACGCCCGTCCCGGGCCCCGCTGCGTCTGTCCGGAGCCGGCCGTCCTCGCGGACCGGGCGGACGGCACCGTCGTCCGCTGCGGCCCCGTCGTCGCCAAGGCCCACGCCGCCGGTACGGACACCGCCGCGCTCTCCGCCCGCCTCGGCCTGGCCGCCGGCCCCGCTCTCGCGGGTGTCCTGCTCGCGCCCCTTCCCATACGGTCCCCCGAGGACCGGGCAGGGCACGGTGACGCCTCGCCGTACCTCGCGGAGTCGCACGGCCGCCCGGTCACCCTGTGGCCGTACGGGGAGCCCGTGGACCCTGGGAACCCGGACGAGGCGCCCTGGGAGGCGACAGCCGTCCTCCTGGCCCGTCTCCACCGCACGGGGATCCGGACGGGCCGCTCCACGCCGGGGGGACCGTCCGGGCCGGCCGCGGTGCCCGCCATGCGCGGCCCGGCGAAGGCCGCGCTGGCCGTGGCCCGGATGCGCGCGGCCCGGCCCGGCGAACGGACCACCGCACCCGTGCTCGCGGCCTGGCGCGGGCTGCCGCCCTGGGCGCGGGACGAGGCCCCCGCTCCCGGGCACCGTGCACACCTTCTCTGCCACGGAGACCTGCACCTGGGGCAGCTGGTCCGGCACCCCGCGCCGCACGGCCCGTGGCTGCTCATCGACGTCGACGACGCCGGACCGGGCGATCCCGCGTGGGACCTCGCACGGCCCGCCGCCTGGTACGCGGCCGGCCTGCTGCCCCCCGAGGTGTGGTTCCGCTTCCTGGACGCCTACCGGGCCGCGGGCGGCCCCGCGGTACGCGCCGAAGGCGACCCGTGGCCCGAGTTGGACGTCGCGGCCCGCGCGCTGACCGTGCAGACGGCGGCGCTGGCTCTCGCCAAGTCCGCTGCGGAGCACAGGGCTCCGGATGAGGTGGAACAGGTGATGATCGACGCCTGTGCCCGAATTGCCGCTCTCCCGCCCGAGTTGACCGCCGAACACTCGTCGTAGGGTGAACCGACCGCCGCCGGGCACGCATTCCGGCGACGGCTAACCGACGGCGAGGAGTGAGCCCGCAGATGCAGTGTCCCAAGTGCCACGCACAGATGCAGACGTACAACCGCAACGGCATTCAGATCGAGCAGTGCAGCGGCTGCCGGGGGATATTCCTGGACTACGGCGAGCTGGAGTCCCTGACGCGCGTGGAGGCGCAGTGGACGCAGCAGGCTCCGCCGGCGCCGCCCGCCCCGCAGGCCTACCCGGCGGCCCCGGCACCCGCCTGGGGCGCCCCGCAGCACCACGGTGGACACCACCAGGGCCACTACCGGCAGAAGAGCTTCGGCCGGATGCTGTTCTCGTCCTGACCCGGCACTCCCGTCCCCGCGGCCCGCACGGAATACGTCCGGGCCGCGGGGACGGCCTGCGGGACAACGGCGAAGCCCCGGTCGTCGAGACGACCGGGGCTTCGGACGGTGCGCGATACTGGGATTGAACCAGTGACCTCTTCCGTGTCAGGGAAGCGCTCTCCCGCTGAGCTAATCGCGCAGGGTGAACCTGCGTGTACTGCGTGCGCGATACTGGGATTGAACCAGTGACCTCTTCCGTGTCAGGGAAGCGCTCTCCCGCTGAGCTAATCGCGCGGGGATCCTTGCGGACCGGTGGACGATACTGGGATTGAACCAGTGACCCCTTCCGTGTCAGGGAAGTGCTCTCCCGCTGAGCTAATCGTCCTTGGAGGTGGAGACGGGATTTGAACCCGTGTAGACGGCTTTGCAGGCCGTTGCCTCGCCTCTCGGCCACTCCACCAGGGGTGGGGGTTCGGGAAAGATCCCCCACCTTCTGCGAGCGGACGACCAGGTTCGAACTGGCGACCTCAACCTTGGCAAGGTTGCGCTCTACCAACTGAGCTACGTCCGCTTGTCGGTTCCGTTTCGCTTGCGCGTCCCGGCGACGTGTTGAACTCTAGCGGATTCCGGGGCCAGTACAAAAACGCGTTTGTGCAGCGTGCTGAGGTGCGCTCGCCCCGGCGCAGGTCACCGCGCACCGTCCTAGACTCACCGACGTGCACGACCTTGCTCCAATGGCCCGCTTCGGCGGCCTCGTCGCCTCCGATCTGCAGGATGTGACCAGTGATCCCGCAGCCCTCGACTCGTCCGGATTCTGGGCGGTATCAGCCGATTTCGAGGGCAGGCTCGTCTGTGCCCGCTTCGCCACCGTGCGTACTGCGGCCGTGCCCGCACCCGTGCGGGGCGCGTGGCGCGGCCCGGCCGCCGGCGACTGGACCTCGTCCCTCGACCGCGCCGCCTACACGGAGGGCGTACGGCGCATTCGCGCGTACATCGCGACGGGCGAGGTCTACCAGGCCAACCTCTGCCGTGTGATGACCGCGCCGCTGCCCGACCCGTCCGCGGCGGACGTGGACGCCCTCACCGCACTGCTGGCGCGTGGCAACCCGGCCCCGTACGCAGGAACGATTCGGCTTCCCGGCCACGGGGTGGAGATCGCCACCGCGTCGCCGGAGCTGTTCCTGAGCAGGGACGGCCGCACCGTCGAGTCCGGACCGATCAAGGGCACCGGGCGCACGGAGGCCGATCTGCTGGAGAAGGACCACGCCGAGAATGTGATGATCGTCGACCTGGTCCGCAACGACCTGGGCCGGGTCTGCGCCACCGGATCGGTCGGGGTCCCCGACCTCTGCGCCGTCGAGAAGCACCCGGGCCTCGTCCACCTCGTCTCCACCGTGCGGGGCCGGCTCGCCGACGGCGCCGGCTGGCCGGAACTGCTCGCCGCGGCCTTCCCGCCCGGATCCGTGACCGGGGCGCCCAAGTCCAGCGCGCTGAGGATCATCGAGGAACTGGAGACCGCCCCGCGCGGCCCGTACTGCGGAGGTATCGGCTGGGTGGACGCCGACCGGGCCACCGCCTCCCTCGCCGTCGGGATCCGCACCTTCTGGACCGACCGCACGGGCGGCCCTCCGGTGCTGCGGTTCGGCACCGGGGCGGGCATCACCTGGGGCTCCGATCCGGAACGTGAGTGGGACGAGACCGAACTGAAGGCGTCCAGGCTGCTAGCGGTAGCGTCGGGCGCATACGAAGCAACCGGAAGGACCACACCATGAAGATCTGGGTCAACGGGGGACTGCGGGCCGCCGATGACGCCCGGGTGTCCGTGCTCGACCACGGGCTGACCGTCGGCGACGGCATCTTCGAGACGGTGAGGACCGCCGACGGCAGTCCCTTCGCGCTCACCCGCCACCTCGACCGGCTGACCCGTTCCGCCCTGGGCCTCGGACTGCCCGCGCCCGACCTGGACGAGGTGCGCCGCGCCTGCGCCGCTGTCATCGAGGCCAATCCGGCCCCGCTCGGCAGGCTCCGCATCACCTACACCGGCGGGATCTCGCCGCTCGGCTCGGACCGCGGCACCGCGGGCCCCGGCCTCGTGGTCGCCCTCGGAGAGGTGAAGCGCCGCCCGGACACCACGGCCGTGATCACCGTTCCCTGGACGCGCAACGAACGCGGCGCGCTCACCGGGCTCAAGACCACCTCGTACGCCGAGAACGTCGTCGCCCTCGCCCGCGCCCACGAGCACGGCGCCTCCGAGGCGCTGTTCGCCAACACCGTCGGCCGCCTCTGCGAGGGCACCGGTTCCAACGTCTTCGTCGTCCTCGACGGACAGCTGCACACGCCGCCGGTCGCCTCCGGCTGTCTCGCCGGGATCACCCGCGCACTGGCGGTGGAGTGGACCGGGGCGCACGAGACGGACCTGCCGTTCGACGTCCTGGACCGGGCCGAGGAGATCTTCCTGACCTCCACCCTCCGCGACATCCAGGCCGTCCACCGGGTCGACGGCCGGGAACTGCCCGGCGGACCGGGGCCGGTGACCGCCAAGGCCATGCGCGTCTTCGACGAGCGGGCCGGCGACGACCTGGACCCGTGACACGTGCGCGCCCGGCCGGTCCGTCGCCGCAAAAACGGATGACGCGCACCCGGGCAGGGGATAGAAATCCTCTGATGACCACGACACTCCGGCCCTCCGGGCCGATCCAGCCAGGCGCCGACGGCGCACAGAGCCGCGCGTACGACGTGTGCGACAACGGGCGCCCCGTCGGCGCCGTCGAGATCGGCACCGAGCCGGGTTCGGACGGCGCGACAGGGGTGCTGCGGTCCCTGCGGATCGACGAACCGGTACGGCGTCGAGGCCGCGGCACCATCGCGGCACTGGCGGCCGAGGAGGTGCTGCGGGGCTGGGGCTGCACGCAGGTACAGGCACGTGTCGGCGCCGGCAACCTTGCGGGACAGCGGCTGACCGCCGCCCTCGGCTACACCGAACGCAGCCGGAACATGATCAAGCAGCTGCCCGCCGACCCCCCGGAACTGCCCGACGGGCTGACCGCGCGGCCGATGACGCCCGAGGAGTACGCGGCCTGGGAGGACGGCGCGATCGCCGGGTACGCGGAGAGCCTGGTGACCCGTGGCACCCCGCCGGAGTCGGCGCTGCGGGCGGCCCGCGCCTCGCACGCCGGACATCTGCCGCAGGGCCTCGCCACCGAGGGCGCCCGGCTCAGCCACCTCATCCACGAGGACGAGAGGGTCGGGTTCCTCTGGGTGGCGCGGTTCGAGATGCATCCCGGCCAGGTGGTCGGCTACGTCTTCGACGTCGAGGTGGACGAGCGCTTCCGGGGGAGGGGGTACGGCCGTGCGCTGATGCTGCAGGCCGAACGGCTCGCGCTCTCGGCGGGGGAGACGCGGCTGGGCCTGCACGTCGTCACGGCCAACACGCCCGCACTCCGGCTGTACGAGTCGCTGGGATACGAGCCGACCCGGTACAACCTGGCTAAGCCGCTCTGACCCGGTACAACCTGGCCAGGCCGCTCTGACCCGGCGCACGGCTGCCGCCGAGCCTCGGGAGCAGCCCGTCCGTGCGGGCGAGCCGCTCCGGGGGCGAGGCGGCAGATCCGGCCCCTGTCGGCCCCGTCGTCCCGGCCGGCAGCTTCGGCCTCCGCCGGCCGGGGGCCGGGCCGGGCCGGGTCGTAGTCGGGTACCCGGCCTCGGCCCGCCTTCAGCGGCAGCCCGGTTTCCGGCCTCAGCACTTGTCGGCGAGCTGCCGGGTTTCCGGCCGCAGCCCGGGTTCAGTGGCAGCCCGGTTCCCGGCCCCGGCCCGGTCAGCGGCAGCCCGTCCCCGGACTCAGCCCTGTTCGGCGAGCAGCCGGTCGGCGATCGCCTCGATCCGCTCGCGGAGCCCTTCCTGGCTCTTGCCGCCGTCCAGCCGCTCGCCGCCGATCACGTAGGTGGGGGTGCCGGTGACCCCGATCGCCTTGCCCTCGGCCTGATCGGCGTCGACGATCAGCATGTGCCGGCCGTCGATCAGGGCCGTGTCGAACTCCTCGGCGTCCAGACCGAGCTCCCCCGCCACCTCGATCAGCAGGGGCTCGCCGGCGCGGTCGAGCTCGGCGGTGCGGGCGAGCACCGCCTCGATGTACGGCCAGTCCTTGCCCTGCGCCGCGGCCTCCTCGGCGGCCTGCGCGGCGGCGAAGGCGTGCTTGTGCTTCTCCAGCGGGAAGTGCCGGAAGCGGATCTCGATCCGGTCGCCGTAGCGGGCGCGCAGCGCGTGCACATCGGTGAGGGCGTGGTGGCAGTCGGGGCACTGGAGCTCGCACCAGACGTCGAGGACGACCGGCGCTGCGGGGGTGGAATCGCTCATGGGGCCAGTCTCCCAGGGAGGTCGGGGGCGTCACGACGGGCATCGGGCGTGGCATCGGGCGGAGCGGACGGCACGCGGCCCGGGGCATGGGCCGTGCGGCACCTGGGGAGGATCCCGGCCCTGAAATGTCCCTGATGTGGGCTCGGAGCATGGCCGCCCGCCCGGTCGTCGGTGCAGGATGGAAGGGACGTTTCCCCTGCGCCTGGAGGCACCGATGCTTGCCGAGACCATTTGCTCCGCGGTGTCCGCGGCGGGCCTGGGCATCGCCGCCGTCACCGCGTACCGGAAGCGGTTCCTCACGGCGACCCGGATCGCCGCCTACTCGCTGGTTCCGATCGGCCTGGTGCTGACCGGCGTCGTCGAGTGGGTGTCGGACATCGCCTTCAAGCCGAGTGTCTGGCTGGGCTTCGGGGTGCTGGGAGTGGCCTGGCTGCTGTTCATGACCACCCGCGCGATCGAACGCCGCGGCGGGAGCACCCGCAAGGAGCGAAAGGCGGCGGCCCGCGCCGCGCAGACCGGGGCGGTGGCGCCCGCGGCGCCCTCGCTGGGGGCAGGCGTACCCGCCGCCGAGCCGCGGCAGAAGCCGAAGAAGCAGTCTGCCGGCGCAGGCGCCGGCGACGACTTCAGCGACATCGAGGCCATCCTGAAGAAGCACGGCATCTGACCGGATCCGTTCCGTACCGGCCCTCTGCCCGGCCCTGCGCCCGGCCTGCTCCGGGGCCCGCCGTCCGGCCCGTCGGCGACACCGCAGGAACAGCGCTCCCATGAATCGATTCAGCCATGATCCTTGACGGCGTTCGGCGAGAGAGTTAGCGTCCCACCCGGATTGAAACAATTCATTCACCGCCGTCCGTACGATGGGGTGACGCCGCTGGACGAGCGCGGCCAAGGGCAGTGGGGCAGGACTAGTGGCGCGTGTGGCAGGCATCAAGGATGTGGCCCGGCAGGCCGGGGTCTCCGTGGGCACGGTCTCCAATGTGATCAACCGCCCCGAGGCCGTGCTGCCCGAGACCCGGGCCCGGGTGCTGGCCGCGATCGAGGAGCTCGGATACGTCCGCAGCGAGTCGGCCCGCCAGCTCAGGGCCGGCCGCAGCCGGATCATGGCGCTCCTCGTCCTGGACATGGGCAACCCGTTCTTCGTCGACGTGGCCCGTGGTGCCGAACGTGCCGCCCGTCAGGCGGGCCTCGGTGTCATGGTCTGCAACAGCGGCCAGAGCCCCGCCGAGGAGGCCGAGTACCTCGGGATGTTCGCGGAACAGCGCGTCTGCGGCGTACTGGTCACGCCGGCCGACGCCACCGGCCGCAACCTCGACTCCTTCAGCCGTCACCGGATCCCCTACGTCCTGGTGGACCGGGTCGCCTCCGGCGCGGGCAGCTGTGCGGTCTCCGTCGACGACGTGCGCGGCGGCGCCCTGGCCGTCGGCCACCTGATCTCGGCCGGGCACCGCTCGGTGGCGTACGTCAGCGGACCCGGCGACCTGCACCAGATCAGGGACCGTCGCGAGGGCGCGCTGTCCGCGCTCGCCGAGGCCGGGCTGCCGCCCGGGGCGCTCGTCGAGATCCCCTCCGACCGCCTCGACGTGGCGGCGGGCCGGGACGCCGGAGCCCGGCTGCTCGGGCTCGTCCCGCGCCCCACCGCCGTGTTCTGCGCCAACGACCTGCTCGCCCTGGGTGTGCTCCAGGCCCTGTACGCGGCAGGGGTGCGGGTCCCGCAGGACATCGCCATCGTCGGGTACGACGACATCGAGTTCGCCGCTGCCGCTGCCGTACCGCTCACCTCCGTCCGCCAGCCGGCGGTCGTGATGGGCCGGATGGCAGCCGAGCTCCTGCTGGAGGAGGCGGACGACGAGGGCGGCACCCACGAGCACCGCAGCGTCGTGCTCCAGCCGGAACTCGTCGTGCGCGCATCCAGTTCCACACCGCGCTGAGCCCTCCGCCCTCGCCCCTCCCCGCTCTTCCTCTCCCTTCCTGTCACCCCGCCGTTCCCTTCCGCATGCCCGAAATGGAGACGCCGTGTCCCTGTTCGACCTCCCCCTGGACCAACTCCGCACCTACCGGCCGGAGTCCGGTGAGCCCGACGACTTCGACGCCTTCTGGCGCCGCACCCTCGACGAGGCCGCCGAGCACCCGCTGGATGCCGAATTCAGTCCCTATGACGCCGCGTTGAGCAACGTCGAGGTCCACGACGTGTCGTTCGCAGGCTGGGGCGGCCACCGCATACGCGCCTGGCTGAACGTGCCCGCCGGAGCCGAGGGCCCGCTGCCCGCCGTCGTGCACTACCTCGGCTACGGCGGCGGGCGCGGACTGCCTCTCGATCACCTGGTCTGGCCCGCGGCGGGCTGGGCCACCCTGGTCGTGGACACACGCGGCCAGGGAGCCGTCAACAGCCACTCGGCAGGCTCCACCGCCGACCCGCACGGGGGCGCCGGACCCCAGTCGCCGGGCTTCATGACCCGCGGCATCCTCGACCCCGACGACTACTACTACCGCCGGGTGTTCACCGACGCGGTGCGCGCCGTCGAGGTGGCCCGCGCCCACCCGTCCGTCGACCCGGACAGGATCGTCGTGCACGGCGGGAGTCAGGGCGGCGGCATCGCCCAGGCCGTCGCGGGGCTCAGCCCTCACGTCAAGGCCGCGCTCGTCGACGTACCGTTCCTGACGCACTACAGGCGGGCCGTCGAGATCACCGACAAGGACCCGTACCAGGAGATCGTGCGCTTCCTGGCCACCCAGCACGGCCACGCCGAGCAGGTGTTCCGGACCCTCTCCTACTTCGACGGGATCAGCTTCGCGGCCCGGGCGGACATGCCGGCGCTGTACTCGGTGGCCCTGATGGACCCGATCTGCCCGCCGTCCACGGTCTTCGCCGCCTACAACAACTGGGCCGGTCCCAAGGAGATCGAGGTGTACCCCTGGAACGGCCACGAGGGCGGCACCTCGGTCCACCGCGCCGCACAGCTGCGGATGCTGCGCGACCTGGGCTGACCGGGCGCGGCCCGGGGACGCGGGGGAGTGGAGCTCCGACGGCCCGACGGGGCGGCGGAGTTCCGCAAGCCCCATGAGGGAGCGGAACTCCGAAAGCCTGACGGGTGATCGGACGCCGGAGCGATTCTGCCCGCCGTGTCAGGGGTGAACTCCCGTCACGAACAGGTGTGTTGATCGCCAAGCGGGGCCGGTCTGCGTCATGATCGTCCCGAGATGGTGGACACCTCCCGGGGCGATGCCCCCGCACCCCCAGCCGAAGAGCCGCGTGGCTGCCTCTTCGCGCTTTCCCAGCCCCCTCTGATGATCTTCCTCACGGTGATCGGCGGCCTGCTGCTGATGGCCGCGTTGCACGATCTCTTCGTGCTGTGAGCCGTCAGCCGGCCGCTTCCCTGCGGCGCGCCCGGTACGCGGCCACGTGCAAGCGGTTACCGCACGTACGGCTGGAGCAGTAGCGGCGGGAACGGTTGCGCGAGAGGTCGACGAAGGCGTGCCGGCAGTCCGGCGCCTCGCAGCGCCGCAGCCGCTCCGTCTCGCCCGCCACGATGATGAAGGCGAGGGCCATCCCGCAGTCGGCCGCCAGGTGGTCGGCGATCGAGGCGTCCGGTGCGAAGTAGTGCACGTGCCAGTCGTAGCCGTCGTGGTTGCTGAGCTGCGGCGTGGTGCCCGCGGCCGCTACCAGCGTGTTGACGAGCGAGGCGGCGACCTGCGCGTCGGCCGCGGCGAAGACCTCGGCGAACCGCGCCCGTACGTCGTGGACGGCTCGCAGGTCCTTCTCGTCGAGCTCGTTCACCCCGCTCACCCGGTGGCGTCCGGCGAACGCGTACAGCGCCTCGGTGTCGGCGAGCCCGTCGACGGGCTCGCCGACACCGGGCTGCTCGCTCTCCGGCGCGGTGTTCACCAGATCGACCACCACGTCGAGGGCGATCCGGGTGTCGTGGGGGATCAGCACGCTTCCGCTCCCTGGCTCCGGCGGGACGGAACACCCGCCGATGGCGGCTGACTCTACTGGCTCACCCCCGGAGCGCCGGGGCGTGTGGGTCCTGTGGAGCCCGTGGGGCCCGTGGGGCAGCCCTGACGGCCCTGACGGGCGGGGGAGGGCGCGGACGGCGCCTGGTCGGCGCGTGAGGGTCCTGACGGGCGTCGCGAGGGGGTTGTGAGGCGCGCGAGAGAGCGGCGGAACGCGGACCGGCGCCGTCCCCACGGTGGATTCCGTGAGGACGGCGCCGGTGTCAGCCGTATGAGGTTGTTCGCGCGGTGCCGTCTCCCCGAGTCGGACGGCACCGTGCGGCTCTCGGCCTGGCTCAGCTCTCGGCCAGGATGTGTGAGAGCTCCGTATCGAGATCGAAGTGACGATGCTCGGTCCCGGGCGGAACCGCGGCGTCGGTCCTTTTCAGGAACGACTCCAGGGCCCGCGCGGGGGCCTCCAGCAGGGCTTCGCCCTCTGGAGAACTCAGCGCGATGCAGACGACGCCCTGGCCGTGACTTCGGGATGGCCAGACGCGGACGTCTCCGGTGCCGGTGGGCCTGTGCAGCCCCTCGGCAAGGAGGTCACGGGCGAAAACCCACTCGACCGTCTCCTCCGCTCCGGTGTGGAAGGTGGCGTGCACGGCATACGGATCGGCCGTGTCATACCGCAGGCCCGCGGGTACAGGCAGTGAGGACTCGCTCGACACAACGAGGCGCAGGTGCAGCTCGCAGCTGACCGTGGTGTTCATAAGCGCCAGGGCCTTTCGCTCAGTGTGCGCTCGGGGATTCGCACGTCGGCGAAATCGACATGCCACCTACGGTGCCGTTGTAAACCCCTCTGACCGTTTTGTGATCCTTCAGGTAGCTCGTGCGGGGGTGTGTAACTTTGAGTCATGCGGCCATTCCGGTGACGAGGAGCGTTCGGGTAGGTTGACCCCCATGAATGCGGAGAGTGACGAGCGGGACGGGGCTGCCGCACCGGCGGATCCGGCGCCCGCGGCGGGGGAAGCGCGCGAGAGCGTGACGGGGGACGTCACGGAGGGTGTGACCAAGGAGGACCGGGAGCTCGGCTCCCGGGCGCCCGGGTTCATCAAGGCGTCCAGGACGCTGCACCTGAGCTGGCAGGTCGGCGTGTTCGTGGTCGGCTTGGCCGTGGTGGCGGCGGGCATCGTCATGCTGCCGCTGCCGGGCCCCGGCTGGCTGGTGATCTTCGGCGGCATGGCGATCTGGGCGACCGAGTTCGTCTGGGCCCAGCTCGTGCTGCGCTGGACGCGCCGGAAGGTCACGGAGGCCGCCCAGCGGGCGCTCGATCCCAAGGTGCGGCGGCGCAACATCGCCCTCACGGCGGTCGGGCTCGTGATCATCGCGGTGCTGGTGGGGATCTATGTGTGGAAGTTCGGAATCGTCATGCCGTGGAAGATCGACGAGTGACCTGGGGATGGTCGGGGAGCGCCGCTGACATGGGGTAATGTTTGGCGTGCGCCCGGGCGATTAGCTCAGTGGGAGAGCGCTTCGTTCACACCGAAGAGGTCACTGGTTCGAAACCAGTATCGCCCACCCCGGACCGACGGCCCGGAAGCTTCCAGAAGCTTCCGGGCCGTCGGCGTTTCCGGATGTCCCGGGTGCCCCGGCCGGGCGTGTTCCCGGGTGTCCCGTTCAAGCGCTTCGATCGATTTTCGTCCCAGCCATTGACGTCGCCGGTGCCGCTCCTTACTTTGACCCGGCAAGCGCTTTCTAAAACGATTCAATCAAGCGTAGGGGCGAACTATGTCTCGGAACCAGGGCATGGACCGGCGGCAGATGCTGAAGCTCGCGGGCTTCTCGGCTGCCGGTCTCGGGCTGACCGCGGCCGGCTGCGGCTCGGGCGGCGGCTCGAACGGGCCGGTCACCATCCGGCACGCCTGGTGGGGCGCCGACGACCGGGCGAAGAAGGTCCAGGAGTGCGTCAAGCTCTTCGAGAAGAAGCACCCGAAGATCAAGGTGAAGACGGACTTCCAGCAGTACCCGGACTTCTGGAAGAAGTTCAACACCCAGGCCGCCGGCGGCAACCCGCCGGACGTCATCCAGAACGCGGTGACGTTCCTGCGCAAGTACGAGGCGAAGAACGTCCTGCTCGACCTCAACCCGCAGGCGAAGAAGGGCAACCTCCAGCTGGAGGGCTTCCGCGCGGGGCTCGAGAAGTTCGCCGAGATCGACGGCAAGCTGCTCGGCGTCCCGGTCGGCAGCAACTCGATGTCCCTCGTCATCGACGAGAAGGTCTTCGAGAAGGCGGGCGTCGACCACAGCCTCGGCTGGACCTGGGACGACTGGTACGCGGGCCTGCGGAAGATCAAGTCCGGCCAGGGCATAGCCGGCGACTCCGGCCCCCACGGAGTCATGTACCTGTACGACCTGGTGCTGCGGCAGAACGGCAAGGCGTTCTTCACCGAGGAGGGCATGGGCTTCGGCGAGAACGAACTGCTGCCCTACTGGACCGAGGCGCTCGCCCGGGTCAAGGCCGGCATCTACGCCGACCAGAAGAAGGTCGAGCAGATCAAGCCGGCCTCCGCCCTCGCCAAGGGCCTCTCGGCCGGTGAGTTCACCTGGGACAACTTCTCCGTCCGCTACAGCGCGGAGGGCAAGAGCAGCTACAGCCTCGCGCCCATCCCGACCACCGACGGCAAGAAGACCGGCCAGTACCTCGGCTCGCTGATGCTGAGCGGAACGGCCCGCACCAAGCACCCCGCCGAGGTCGCCACCTTCATCAGCTTCATGACCCACGACCCCGCGGTCGCCCGCATCATGGGCTACGACCGCGGAGTCCCCGCCACCACCGCGCAGTTCGAGGCCTTCCAGCCCACCGACGCCCCGAGCAAGGCGATCGGCGCGTACGAGACCGAGATCGCCAAGGCCGGAGTACTGGAGCCCATCACCCCGCACCCGGCCGGTGCCGACGTCGTCGAGGCGGCGTTCCTGCGTATCGCCGGCGACATGTCCCTGGGCAAGGCCTCGCCGGAGGACTCCGTCAAGCAGTTCTTCTCCGAGGCGAAGACCGCCCTCGCCTCGAACTGAGAGGAATGACGCGGTGACTCACATCCAGACCTCCACGAGCGGCCCGGTCCTCGACAAGGACCTCGCCGCCGTGGAGCGGAGCGGCCCGGGACGCAAGACCCGCCCCGCTCCGCGACCGCGGGGCCACCGCGAGAATCTGACCGGCTATCTCTTCATGTCGCCCTGGATCGCGGGCTTCCTGTTCCTGATCGCCGGGCCCATGGTCTTCTCGCTGTACCTCGCGTTCACCGACTACAACCTCTTCGACTCCCCGAAGTGGGTCGGCCTGAAGAACTTCACCGACATGTTCGCCGACCCCCGCTGGCGCCAGTCCGTCAAGGTGACCGGCTGGTACGTGGTGATCGGCACCCCGATCAAGCTGGCCGCCGCGCTCGCCGTGGCCATGCTGCTGGCCCAGAAGCGCTGGGGCCAGTCCTTCTACCGGGCCGCGTTCTACGCACCGTCGCTGATCGGTGCGAGTGTCTCGGCCGCCATCGTCTGGCGTGCCCTGTTCTCCGACGACGCCGTCGTCGACCGGGGACAGCAGCTGTTCGGCATCGACGCGGGCGGCTGGATCGGCGATCCGAACATGATCATCTATGCGCTGGTGGGCCTCACGGTCTGGCAGTTCGGCGCCCCGATGGTGATCTTCCTGGCCGGTCTCAAGCAGGTCCCCAGGGAGCTGTACGAAGCGGCGAACGTGGACGGGGCCAGTGCCTGGAGAAAGTTCTGGAGCATCACCCTGCCGATGATCTCGCCGGTGCTGTTCTTCAACGTCCTGCTGGAGACCATCCACTCCTTCCAGATCTTCGGATCGGCCTACATCGTCAGCAACGGCAGCTGCGGCCCGGCCGACGCGACGCTCGTCTACACCTGTTACCTGTACGACCAGGGCTTCGCGAACAGCCGGATGGGCTTCGCCTCCGCCATGGCATGGCTGCTGCTCGTCGCCGTGGGCCTGGTCACCGCCGTGCTGTTCTGGTCCCAGAAGCGCTGGGTGCACTACGAGGAGGGGGGCCGATGACCCCGATGGACACCACTGCCGTACGACGCCGGCTCCCCGGCTCCCTCGCCTGGCACATCGGCGCCCTCGCCATCCTCGCGGTGGTCCTCTACCCGGTCGTGTGGACGATCGGCGCGTCGTTCAAGCCGAGCGAGGACATCGTCGGCGCGCTGAACCTCCTGCCGACCGACCCGATCACCGACAACTACCGGCGGCTCGCCGACGGCATCGCCGACATCCCGATCTGGAAGTTCTTCCTGAACTCGGCCTACATCTCGGTCGGTTCCGTGATCGGTGTCGTCATCTCCTGCTCGCTGACGGCCTACGCCTTCACCAAGGTCCGCTTCGCCGGGCGCAACGCGATGTTCGCCATCATGATCGGGACGCTGCTGCTCCCGTACCACGTACTGATCATTCCGCAGTACGTGATGTTCCAGAAGCTGGAGCTGATCAACACCTTCACTCCGCTGCTGATCGGCAAGTACCTCGCCACCGACGCGTTCTTCGTCTTCCTCATGGTCCAGTTCATGCGCGGGCTGCCCAAGGAACTCGACGAGGCCGCGCGGCTGGACGGCTGCGGGCACCTGCGCATCTACTGGTCGATCGTGATGCCGCTGTGCCGGCCCGCGCTCATCACCAGCGCCATCTTCACCTTCATCCAGGCCTGGAACGACTTCATGGGCCCCCTGCTCTACCTCAACGAGCCGGACAAGTACACGGTCTCCATGGGGCTGCGGATGTTCATCGACCAGGACGCCGTCGCCGACTACGGCGGCATGATCGCGATGTCACTGGTGGCCCTGCTGCCGGTCCTCGCCTTCTTCCTGGCCTTCCAGCGCTACCTCATCGACGGCATGGCCACCTCCGGCCTGAAGGGCTGAGCACCCCGTGGCGACGAAATCCTCCGCCGCACCCAGGACGTCCTTCGTCCGGGAGCGATTCACCGTCTTCTCCGAATGCCTGCTCACCGGCGTGTGGATCACCGTCGCCGCCCTGCCGCTCGTCACGTTCCCCGCGGCGTTCGCCGCGGGGAGCCGGCACCTGCGCCGCTATCTGGCCGGGGAGGCGGGCGGGGTACGGGAGTTCGCCGCCGACGTACGGGAGGCGTTCCGTACCGGCTGGCGGGTCTCCCTGCTGTGGTGGGCGGCACTCGCACTGCTCGCCTTCGACTGGCAGGTCGCCCGGTCGGGCCTGCTCCCGGGAGGCCGTCCGCTCATCGCCGTGAGCCTGCTCGGCCTGCCGGCCGTGGCCGTCTGGGGCCTGCGTACGGCCGCCGCCTGGCACCCCGGCTCACCCTGGTCGGCCACCGCGCGGGCCGCGGGCCGCCGTACCCTCACCGACCCGGCCGGATCACTCCTGCTCGTCGGCGGATTCGTCGCCCTGGCCCTCTCCGCCTGGCAGATCCCGCCCCTGGCCGCGCCCGCCCTCGGCTGCCTCGCCGCCGCGGCGGTCGCTGCCGACCGACGCTGACCCGACGGCCGGCCCCACCTACCGCACCACGTCCCACCACGCGTCAGCGTGCGATCAGTCATGCCCATTTTCGCCACGAGTTTTCGCCACGAATTGGAGTCGTGATGTCCCCGATCCCCCGCCGTACCGTCCTCAAGGCAGCCGCCGTCGCCGGTGCGGCCACCACCTTCTCCTGGGCGCTGAACGACACCGCCCAGCAGGCAGCCGCCGCCACCGGCAAGGCCGACGAAGGCCCCGTCGAGATCAACTGGCTGGAGGAGGAGGGCCTCGGCGCCTCGCCCGGATCCACCTTCGGCGTCCCCTGGGCCAAGGGGCGCTACCCGGCCGACCAGAAGTTCGCTCTCGCCACCGCCGACGGCAAGGACATCCCCGTCCAGACCTGGGCCACCGCCAAATGGCCCGACGGCTCCCTGAAGTGGACCGCGCACGCGGTCGGCCCCGAGGCCGGCGGCGCCAAGAAGTTCACCCTCACCACCGGCGAACCCGCCACCGCCGCCCACAAGGTCACGGTCAAGAACAGCGGCGGGTCGATCACCGTCTCCACCGGAGTCATCACCGCCAAGATCGGCAAGACCGGCTCCTCGCTCGTCACCTCCCTCACCCGGGGCTCCACCGAGATCGCGAAGAACGGCCGCCTCGTCCTCATCCGCCAGGGCGAGATCGAGGACGGCGACCAGGGGCAGGAGAAGTACGAACGCTTCGAGAGCGCCATCAGCAAGACCGAGGTGGAGCAGAGCGGGCCCGTCCGCGCCGTCGTCCGGATCGACGGCAAGCACCGCCACGGCAACCGCTCCTGGCTCCCGTTCTCCGTCCGGCTCTACTTCTACGCGGGCGCCGAATCGTTCCGCATGATGCACACCATCACCTTCGACGGCACCCAGGAACCCGGCAAGGCGAGCGGCGACTTCATCCGCGGCCTCGGCGTCCGCTTCACCGTCCCCATGCGCGACGAGACGTACGACCGCCACATCCGCATCGGCGGCGACGAGACCGGCATGCTCCGCGAAGCCGTCAAGGGCATCACCGGACTGCGCCGGGACCCGGGAGCCGCCGTCCAGGCAGCTCAGTTCGAGGGCACGAAGCTGCCCGACCCGGCCACCTGGGACCAGCGCGTCACCACCCGTCTCCCGCTCATCCCGACCTGGGGCGACTACACCCTCAGCCAGCTCTCCGCCGACGGCTTCTCGCTGCGCAAGCGCACCAAGAAGGGCCACGGCTGGATCGCCGCCGGCGGCGGACGACGCGCCTCCGGCTTCGGTTACGTGGGCGGCGCGAGCGGCGGGCTCTCCTTCGGACTCCGCGACTTCTGGGAGAAGTTCCCCGCCCAGCTCGACATCCGCGGCGCCGACACCGACGCCGCCGAAGTCACGCTCTGGCTCTGGTCGCCCGAGGCCGAGCCGATGGACCTGCGCTTCTACCACGACGGCCTCGGCCAGGACACCTTTGCCGAACAGCTCGAGGGCCTCAACATCACCTACGAGGACTACGAGCCCGGCTTCGGTACCCCGTACGGCATCGCCCGCACCAGCGAACTCGTCTTCTGGGCCAACGACTCCACCCCCAGCGCCGAGGCCCTCGCCCAGCAGACCCGCACCGTGCGCACCCTCCCGCAGCTGGTCGCCCCGCCCTCCCAGCTCATCGGCGCGGGCGTCTTCGGCGGACTCTTCTCCCCGGTCGACCGCTCCACGCCCGCCAAGGCGAAGATCGAGGACCACCTGGACTTCCTGTTCACGTACTACAAGGACCAGGTCGAGATGCGCCGCTGGTACGGCTTCTGGGACTACGGCGACATCATGCACTCGTACGACCCGGCCCGGCACCAGTGGCGCTACGACGTCGGCGGCTACGCCTGGGACAACTCCGAACTCTCGCCCGACCTCTGGCTCTGGTACGCCTACCTGCGCTCCGGGCGCGCCGACATCTTCCGTTTCGCCGAGGCCATGACCCGCCACACCGGCGAGGTCGACGTCTACCACCTCGGCGACTGGGCCGGCCTCGGTACCCGTCACGGTGTCCAGCACTACGCCGACAGCGCCAAGCAGCAGCGCATCGCCAACACCACCTACCGGCGCTTCTACTACTTCCTCACCGCGGACGAACGCGTCGGCGACCTGATGCGCGCCAACGTCGACTCCGACGAGACCTTCCTCGGCCTCGACCCGCTCCGCAAGATCCGTACAGAGCCCTACACCCCCGACCGGCACGCCCTGTCCGTCGGCTTCGGCACCGACTGGAGCGGGCTCGTCTCCGCCTGGCTCACCGAATGGGAGCGCGGCGGTCCGCAGGCCGAGAAGGCCAAGGCGCGCGTGCTCGGCACCATGGAGACGATCGCCGCCCAGCCCAACGGATTCGTCCAGGGCAGCGGCCTCTACGACCTGGACACCGGGAAGTTCGCCGTCGCCACCGAACCCGTCGTCAGCGTCTCCCACCTGTCCGGAGTCTTCGGACTCAACGAACTGTGCGCCGAGCTCATCGGCCTGATCGACATGCCGAAGTTCAAGGAGGCCTACCTCGACTACTGCCGCTACTTCAACGCGAGCAAGACCGAACAGGCCGCCCGCTACGGTTCCAACTTCGGCTCCCTGCTCCTGTTCCAGGGCCACTCCCGGATGGACGCCTACGCGGCCGTGCAGACGGGCGACGAGAAGCTCGCCGCCCGTGCCTGGGAGAAGTTCTACAACAGCGACGGCTACAAGGAATCCGCCCCCTGGAAGACCGAGAAGGTGAGCGGCCCGGTCACCACCGTCCCGGGCAGCGAGGCCAACTGGGTCTACACCAACGACACCGCGCTGTACGGACTCGCCGCCATCGAGAACCTCGCCCTGGTCGGCGACCACATGCCGGCCTGAGGCCCGTGAGGGCGCCCCGGGCCGGCGTGCGGGTCACCGCATCCGGCCCAGGGCGTCCCGCAGCCGCCGGGCGTCCCGCAGCCTCTTCTCGTACGTCGCCCCCACCGCAAGCAGCAGCACCCCGGCCAGCGCCGGAGCCACCCAGCGCGGCATCGCGCCCACCACCTGCACCACATACGGCGCCAGCTCGTGCAACGCGTCCAGTGCCAGCACCGAGCCGCCCAGCACCAGCAGCGCCTGGAGCCGCCACCGCGCCCCCAGCAGCGTGATCACCAGCGCCGCCACCCCGAGCAGCAACGGCCGCAGCCAGTGCGGATCGCCCCAGGCGGCGAAGAGCGCCGGCACCAGCGTCACCGCCAGGCCCGCCCCGTACGCCGTCCACGACGACGCAGCGGGATCACGACGACGGCGCAGCACACCGATCACCAGCGCCGGCACGGTCACCGGCAGCGTGTACGCCTCCGGGGACGACACGCCGGACGCCGACAGCCGCACCCAGGACGCCAGGACGAAGAGAGCCGTCGCCAGATACCCGGCCGTCTCCCGTCGCTCCGGGCGCAGCGCCGTCGCCGCGGCCAGCACCCCGCACAGAGCCAGCACCAGAGCCAGGAACGGCGGGTCCTCCACAGCGGCCACGATCGCGGCCAGGCCCACCGCGCCGCCGGTCAGTTCGAGCGGCAGCGCCACCGGGTGCCCCCTCAGCCGCGCACCCAGACCGGCCGTCACCGCCGGGACGACGAGCATCACGGGTGCCGCCTCGTACGACGCGAGCCCCACCGACACACCGAACGCGAGGGCGAGGACGCCGGCGCACACCACCGCCGCGCACGTCACCACGGCCTGCACGGTCACCAGCACCGGCGCACGCGACGGGTCCTCGGGCGCGTCCAGCGCCGTAGCGGCACCCGCGAACATCAGCAGGAGCGCGCCGAACACCGCATAGGTGGCCGGCTCCGAGCCCAGCGACAGCAACGCGACGCCCGCCGCACCGACCGAGCCACACACCCCCGCGGTCAGCGCCACGCCCGTCGTCCCGCGGCGCAGGGCAGCCACCGCAACGGTCAGAACCCCCGCGACCAGCACCGACTGCAACGCGACAGCCGCCGTGAAGGAGACGTCCAGCGCGGACGGCAGCACCGTGAGCCCCGCCCATCCGAGCACCACGGCCGACGCGCCGACTGCCGTCCGCCACCCGGGGCGGGGCGCCAGCGCCGGCCCCGCCCACCGGATCACGCCCTCCCACGAGCGGTACGCCGCCCCGAGCGCCACGCCCACCGTCAGCAGCACCACCGGAGCCGCCGCCATGTCCTGCCACGGCAGGTCCGTGGCCCCCACCGCTCCCCGGATCCCGCCCTCCGGCGCACCCGCCCACAGCCGGCCCAGCTGAGCCACCGGACCCACCAGCACCACCGCCACCGGGGCGGCCGAGTACAGGACCGACATGGCCGTCACCGCACCCGCGGCCCACACCAGACCCTGCCCGGCCGGACGCCCCAGCGGAGCCCGTACGCCCAGCAGGACCAGGCCCCCGCACACCAGATACACCTGCACCGCCCAGCCACCGGGCACCCCGGCCGCCGCGACCCCGCCCACCGCGGCGACCGCGGCCAGTCCGGCCACAGTGCCCGCGGCCACCGCGACCCCCACCGGCGCCCGGCGGGCCCCCGCGAGGGCGATCGCCGCACCGGCCAGGAGCAGCACCCCCGGCACCACCGCAGCGGCCGGACCACCGGCCGACAACGACTTCACCAGAGCCACCAGCAGACCCGCACCGCCGGTGACGCAGAGACCGGCACAGGCCGTGACCCGTACCGCGACTCCCTTGAACCACACCGCGATCGCGCAGTCCAGCGCCGCCGTCGCCAGCAGCACGACGGAGAACACCAGCGCGTCCGCCTCCGCGGCCCACGCCCACAGCAGCAGCGGCAGTTGCGCACTGACCACGGCCAGCGGCAGCGGGAGCCGCAACCGGTCCAGCAGCAGACCGTAGGCAGCCCAGAGCACCGCGAGCACGGCCGACGCCGCGGCCGCGTACCCGAGGCCGCCGGTGTCCGGAACCGCGACCAGGTACAGGGCGACGGCGTCCAGCACCATCAGTACCGAGGCCAGCGCTCCGAGCGCCTCCGCCGTCGAGGACAGACCCCGTCGCAGCAGGACCGCGGGTGCGGACAGCGCCGCCACCGTGACGGCGGTCAGGACCGCCGAGCGTCCGCCGATCCCCATCTGACCCCAGCTCACCAGGGTGAACGCGATCGCGGCGATCGCCAGCAGCAGACCGCCGAGGGTGAGCAGCACGTTCTGGGCACTGCGGGTGCGGACCGGGGGAGCGGGCGGCGCGGACGGCGAACCGGAGGAGGCCGGAGTCCCGATCCAGCCCGCACCCCAGGCCGCGGGACGCGCCGCGGGCGGCGGGAACTGCGGAGCGGCCGGCTGAGGACCGGGTGTCCGCAGCACGTTCAGCAGCCAGGTGCGGCGGGTCAGTAGCTCGGACCGGCGCAGATCGAGCCGGGCGAGCTCACGGTCGAGGATGACCAGTTCCTCGGCGGGTGGCGGCACATGTTCCATGGAGGCGAGTGTGGTGCGGACCACGCGGCCGGGCATGCGCACAGGTACTCAGATCCCCGGCTGAGTACGTGCGTCCCCGGGCATGGACCGGAACCACTGCCCATTTGTCAGCATATGAGATCTGGTCGTCCCGCTCGGGCGGCATGGTCCGGCGGCTCGGCCGGAAGCGGTTTGAACCACACCCGCCGAGCCCTGTATTGTTCAGTCCGTTCCCGGGCGATTAGCTCAGTGGGAGAGCGCTTCGTTCACACCGAAGAGGTCACTGGTTCGAACCCAGTATCGCCCACCCCGGGAGAGGCCGGTCCGTCAGCAGAACCGACGGACCGGCTTCTGCATGTCCGGGACCGCATCCGCTCACGCCGCGGCACGGAACTCCGGACGCAGCGGCCAGGCCGGATCCACCGTCTCCGGCGTCCCGCTCTTGGCGAACCACGCCTGCAGGCCCCGCGCCTGGGCCGCGTGCCACACCGCCTGGAGCGTGTGCAGCTCCGCCGGGGTCAGCCGCTCCAGCCGGGTGGCGAACCGCCGCCCCACCGCCCGGACCAGCTCCAGCGACGCCGCGGCGTCGGCCGCCGCATCGTGGGCCCCGTCCAGCACCACTCCGTACAGCTCGCAGAGATCCGTGAGCGTACGACGACCCTTGCGGTAGCGGTCCAGATGCTTGTCCAGCACCCGCGGATCCAGCACGCACAGCGAGGTGTTCTCCAGGTAGCCGGCGAGCGACGACGCCCGGTGCCGCCTCAGCTCCCGGTCCAGCAGCGTCAGATCGAACGGCGCGTTCATCACGACCAGCGGCCGGCCCGCCGCACTCTGCTCGGCCAGCGCCCGGGCTATCTCCTCGACCACCGGCGCGGGCCATCGCCCGTTGCGCTGGAGATGGTCGTCGGTCAGGCCATGGATCTCCGTCGCCCCCACGGGCACCGGAATCCCCGGATTCACCAGCCAGCGGGTGACACGCGGCCGCCCGCCGGCACTGTCCTGGACGACGAGCGCGGCCGAAACGATCCGGTCCTGCTCGACGTCCACTCCCGTCGTCTCGGTGTCGAAAGAGGCCAGTGGCCCCTCGTACCAATGAGTCATCCCCGAACTCCTTGCGCCCGAGCGGCAGATGGTGTGATTCCTCTGCCCGGTTCGGTGATACCCGCACCCTTTGCCTGATACGCCGTTTGAGGGAGGTCCTGTGCGGTGACAACACAGTTGACGGGGCCGGAAGTTGAAACGACGCCACGTCCCACACCCATCGGCACAGCCCGGAAGGCATACGGAGCCATGGCGCTCGCGCAGCCCGAACCGAGTGGGCTGCTGCCCCAGCGGACCGCACCGCTGCGCGGCGCACTCGCCACCACCGCCTGCATGGAGACCCTCCAGGTGGGCTACCTGCACGCGGTCGCGGCCGCGGCGGGGTGCTCCCTGTCGCAGCCCTTCCCCGACAACGGCATCGACTGGCACGTCAGCCACGGAGCCCCCGGTCACGTCGTCGACGACGAGGTGACCATCAAGGTCCAGCTGAAGTGCACCTACCAGATACCGCCCCGGCCACCCGGCCCGACCTTCGCCTTCACGCTCGACAACGCCCACCTCGTGAAGCTCGCCCGGACCCCCGTGTCCGTGCACAAGATCCTCGTCGTGATGCTCGTGCCCCGAAGCCAGGACGACTGGCTGCGCGCCGGACACGACCGCCTCGACCTGCGGCACTGCTGCTACTGGACCAACCTGGCCGGTCACGCCGTGACCGGCCGGCACCGGACGACCGTGCGGATCCCGACCTCGCGCATCTTCGACGACCGGGCGCTCTGCGAGATCATGACCCGTGTCGGGGCGGGAGGGAGACCCTGATGCACCGGCCGATGGACGAGCCCGTCCACGAAGTGTTCCCGTCAGCCGTCCGGCCCCACCCCGCCGAACAGGCGGGCCCCTGGCCCACCGTCTCACCGGCCGACGGCCTCCCCGACCCCGCACGTGTCGACCCCGCGGTCCTCGGCGTCCTGCTCGCCCGCCACGGCTGGCAGCGGCGCGGCGGCGCGCCCGGCCGGTACAGCCGCTGGACCCCGCCCGGCCCTCCCGGCCGCTC
>NZ_JAELVH010000220.1 GCF_019399235.1 Streptomyces poriferorum
GGTCGACCTGGCCGTGGCCGACGACGCGGTGGAGATCACGGCCACGGCCAGGTCGACCGTGACGCCGGAGACGGCGAGGGGGTGACAGAGCGGGATCAGGTCCGGGGTGCGCTTGGCGCCCATGATCCCGGCGATGCGCGCGGTGGCGAGGGCGTCGCCCTTGGGGACCCCCTCGCCACGGAGCAGCTCGATGACACGCGGCGAGACGAGGACCCGGCCGCTGGCGCGGGCGACGCGCGCGGTGACGTCCTTCGCGGAGACGTCGACCATGCGGGCGGCGCCCGCCTCGTCGATGTGCGTCAGCCTGTTCTGCGTACTCAACTAACTCCGCCTAGCGGTAGGGCGCCGGTTGCCCCGGTGCTGCACCGGGGTGCAGGTCCGGGGTCCGGGGGGTGTCCCCCGGAAGGCACAGCGGCAGATACCGTACCGCCACCGGGCGCCGGTCAGCGGAGCAGGATCACCTCGGTGTCCGCGCCGGGCTCCGCGGAAGTGACGTCCTCGGGCAGCACGATCAGCGCGTCCGCCTGGGCGAGCGCAGCGATGAGATGGGATCCGGAGCCGCCCACGGGGGTGACGGTGCCCGCCTCCGCGTCGTACGTCCCGCGCAGGAACTGCCGCCTGCCGGCCGGCGAGGACAGGGCCTTGTCGGTGACCAGCGAGGCTCTGGCCGTCGGGCGGTTCACGTCGGGCAGACCCATCAGGGTGCGGATCGCCGGTCGTACGAACAGTTCGAACGAGACGTAACTGGAGACCGGGTTGCCCGGGAGGGCCAGCAGCGGGGTGTGGTCCGGGCCGATGGAGCCGAAGCCCTGCGGCTTGCCCGGCTGCATGGCGAGCTTGCGGAAGTCGACGCCGCCACCCGGTTCGTCCTCGTCGCCGACGGAGGACAGGGCCTCCTTGACGACGTCGTACGCGCCCACGCTGACGCCGCCGGTGGTGACGACGATGTCCGCGCGGATCAGCTGGTCCTCGATCGTGGCCCGGAGCGTCTCGGCGTCGTCGGAGACGGCGCCGACCCGGTAGGCGATCGCTCCGGCCTCGCGCGCGGCGGCCGTCAGCGCGAAGCTGTTCGAGTCGTAGATCTGGCCGCCGCTCAGTTCCTCGCCGGGCTGGACCAGTTCGCTGCCGGTGGAGATGACGACGACGCGGGGGCGGGGCCGTACCTTGACCGTCGACCGGCCGATCGCGGCGAGCAGACCGATCTGGGGCGCCCCGATCACCGACCCCGCTCGCAGCGCGAGGTCGCCCGGACGCACGTCGCTGCCGCGGGCCCGGACGTGGGCGCGGGCCCCGGCCGGGCGGTGGACGCGGACCTCTCCGGCCGCGCCCTCCGGTGCGTCGCTGTGGGCGCGCATCGCGGCGGCGGGGCCTTCGCCCGTGCCGCCGTCGGTCCACTCCACGGGGACCACGGCCTCGGCGCCGGCCGGGAGCGGGGCGCCCGTCATGATGCGGGCGGCCTCCCCCGGCCCCACGCGCTGGTCGTCGCCCAGTCCGGCGTCGCCCGCCGCGACGTCCCCGATGACGGTGAGGACGGCGGGGAACTCCTCGGTGGCGCCCTCCACATCGGCGACGCGGACCGCGTACCCGTCCATCGAGCTGTTGTCGAAGGGCGGCAGGGCAATCTCCACCACGACGTCCTCGACCAGGACGCAGCCCTGGGCCTCGGGCAGTTGCAGCTCGATGGGTTCGAGCGGCCTCACCGCGGCGAGGATGTCTTCCAGGTGCTCGTCCACCGACCAGATCGTGCTGCTCAAGGTCCTACATCTCCTCGGTGACGTAACTGCGGAGCCAGGTCCGGAAGTCCGGGCCCAGGTCTTCACGTTCGCACGCGAGTCTGACAATGGCACGGAGGTAATCGCTCCGGTCACCGGTGTCATAGCGGCGGCCCTTGAAGACGACGCCGTGCACCGGGCCGCCCGCCTTCTCGTCCTCGGCGAGGAGCTGGAGGGCGTCGGTCAGCTGGATCTCGTCGCCGCGGCCCGGCTCGGTCCTGCGCAGTATGCCGAAGACCGCGGGGTCCAGGACGTAGCGGCCGATGATGGCGAGATTGCTGGGCGCGTCGGCCGGTTCGGGCTTCTCGACCAGGCCGGTGATCCGCATCACGTCGGCCTCGGCGGTCGGTTCGACGGCCGCGCAGCCGTACTGGTGGATCAGTTCGGGCGGGACCTCCATGAGCGCGATGACGCTTCCGCCCTCGCGCTCCTGGATCTCCACCATGCGGGACAGCAGCGGGTCGCGCGGGTCGATCAGGTCGTCGCCCAGCAGGACCGCGAACGGCTCGTCGCCGACGTGCGGCTCCGCGCACAGCACCGCGTGGCCGAGGCCTCTCGGGTCGCCCTGGCGGACGTAGTGCATGGTGGCGAGGTCGCTCGACTCCTGGACCTTGCGCAGCCGTTCCGCGTCGCCCTTGCGGGTCAGCGCGGACTCCAGCTCGTAATTGCGGTCGAAGTGGTCTTCCAGGGGCCGCTTGTTGCGGCCGGTGATCATCAGTACGTCGGAGAGCCCGGCGGCGACCGCCTCCTCGACGACGTACTGGATGGCAGGCTTGTCGACGACAGGCAGCATCTCCTTGGGAGTGGCTTTGGTGGCCGGCAGGAAGCGGGTACCGAGGCCCGCCGCCGGGATGACAGCCTTGCTGATCCCGTGGTTCGACTGAGTCATGCGCAGAACCTTAACGGTCACGCATGGGCGGAAGATGAGCCTCCGGTTAACTTTGTACTCAAATATGCCGGTACGAGAAATCTGTGGGTGCCCCGTTGAACACCGACATGTCCGCAAAGACACTACTGAGGCGTGAACTGCTCGCCGCGCGACGCCTTCTGACCGGCGAGGACATCGAGCGGGCCGCCACGGTCCTGGCCCGTCGCGCCCTCGAACTCCCGGAGGTGGCCGGGGCCCGCACCGTCGCCGCGTACGTCTCGATGGGGAGCGAACCGGGGACCCGCACCCTGCTGGACACACTGCGCGCGCGGGGCGTACGCGTCCTGCTGCCGGTGCTCCAGGCGGACAACGACCTGGACTGGGCGCCGTACGAAGGAGCAGAGGGTCTCAGGAAGGCCGGGCGCGGGCTGCTGGAGCCCGCCGGGACGCCGCTCGGCCCCGACGCGGTCCTGGACGCCGACGTGGTGCTGCTGCCGGGCCTCGCCGTGGACGGGCGCGGGATGCGGCTCGGCCGCGGCGGCGGCAGCTACGACCGGGTGCTGGCCCGCCTCGCGGCGGCCGGGGCGCACCCCGCGCTGATCGTCCTGCTGTACGACGACGAGGTGACCGCACGGGTCCCGGAGGAACCGCACGACCACCCCGTGGACGCCGTGGTGACACCGGCCGGCCCGCGGCGCTTCAGCGACGGCTGAAGGACCGCAGCGCCTCGGAGGCAGGCCTCCGAGGCGTGTCGGCCCGCCCCTACGGCTTCAGGGTCAGCGTGTCCTTCGTCGCCCCGGCCACCGCGTTCGTCCCGTAGGACCAGTCGAGCAGTTCGCCGTTGACCCACTTGTCGGTCTGGTCGGTGTAGTGCGCGCTGAACGCGTGCCCGGAGGCGCCGGTGAGGTTGATCCAGCGGGACTTGTCCCAGTCCCCCACGTTGACGACCATCCGCATCGACGGGACCCAGACGACCTCGTAGCCGCCCGCCGCGTTCCAGCCGGTGGCGTTCACCGCGGCCTCGCCGCCGCCGAGGTTCCAGGGGCCTCGGTTGAGCACCCGCTGGAGCAGTCCGGGGCCTTCCGTGCCGAGGGTCTGGTTCTTCAGGGTCAGCTGGTGCAGCCGGCCCCAGCTCCACGTGGTGATGTCCTTGCCGAGCTTGGCGGTCAGCTCCCAGCGGGCGTCCTCCATGGCGCGGGCGAAGAGCTCCTCGCGGTTGTCGGTCGCCCGGTCCTTGCGGTTCGCCGGCGCCTTCCACCAGGCGCTGTCCGGCTTGTCCATGAGGTTCGCGACCACCTGGTACCAGCGGTCACCGCCGTCCGGCTGCGCCGAGTCGGCGTCGCGCTGGCCGCATTCGCGTACCAGCCGGTCCTGCTCGTCGACCGGACCCGAGCTCTTGGCCGGGGGCACGTTCAGGCACTCGCCCTCGACGCGCATCTCCTTGGGCAGCTTGTCGCCGAAGGCCAGCTTGAGGATGTTGCGCCAGACCGCGTTGAAGTACGCGGCGGCCGCCGAGTCGGCCTCCTGGGTGTAGTCCCAGCCCTCCAGCAGCTTCTGCGCCTCGCGGATGTCCTTGTCCGAGATATTGATCTTCATCAGCTCGGGCACCAGCAGCGCGGCGATCTCGCTGGTGTTGTCCATCTGCATCTTCTGCATGTCTTCGGTCGAGATCTTCCCGCCGCCCTTGATCTTCGACTCGATGAGGTCGTTGATCCGCTGACTGCGGCTGCCGTAGCCCCAGTCCTTGGTGAGCATGTACGGGTACTTGTCCTCGTCGATCACGGCCTGGTTGGCGGTGACGACGAAGCCGCGCGCCGGGTCGTACTCGTAGGGCAGCTCGTCGAACGGGATCGGGTCCTTCTTCCAGCCGTACGACGAGGACCAGCCGGGGCTGGGCATCGTGCCGTCGCCGGACTTGCGGACCGGGATCCTGCCGGGCGCCTGGTAACCGATGTGGCCCTTGGTGTCCGCGTAGATGAGGTTCTGCGAGGGAACCTCGAAGTGCTCGGCCGCCGCACGGAAGGTGGTGAAGTCCTTGGCCCGGTTCAGCTCGAAGACGGCGTCCATGGAGTGGCCCGGCTCCAGCGCGGTCCACTTCAGCGCCACTCCGTAGCCGTCCGCCCGGTCGGGGGCGGCATTGCTGACGGGGGCCTTCTGGCCGACCTTCTCCAGCTCGCCGCTGCGGTCGGAGACCAGCGGGCCGTTGTTGGTCTCGCGCACGGTGATGTGCCGGCTGTCGCCGCCCGCGACCTTGATGGTCTCCTCGCGGACGGTGAAGGGCTTCACCTTGCCGTCGTACAGGTAGCCGTCGCCGGAGACCTTCTCCAGGAAGAGGTCGGTGACGTCGGCGCCGAGGTTGGTGAAGCCCCAGGCGATGTCCTGGTTGTGGCCGATGATCACACCGGGCATGCCGGAGAACGTGTAGCCGGCGGTGTCGTACTTGCAGGTCGCCGAGACGGCGCGGCAGTGCAGCCCCATCTGGTACCAGAGCGAGGGAAGCTGCGGCGCCAGGTGCGGGTCGTTCGCCAGCAGCGGCTTGCCGGTGGTCGTGTACTTGCCCGCGACGACCCAGGAGTTCGACCCGATGCCGGTGCCGTTGGGGCCCAGCAGCGCGGGAATCTCGTCAAGGGTGTCGGAGAGCGCGCCGAGCTGGGAGGTCAGGCCCTCCGTCGCTCCCTCGGCGGTCGCCGAACCGGTGCCGTCGGAGGGCGTCGCCTCCGCGTCGAACTTCCCGGTGACCGGGGAGATCCCGCCCTCGCTGACGATCGGCTTGTGCTTGTCGTACGGGTACGCCGGGTACAGGTCCTCGATCTGGTCCGCGTCGAGCCGGCTCGTCATCAGCGAGCGGTCGATCTCGTCCTGCATGTTGCCGCGCAGGTCCCAGGCCATGGCTTTCAGCCAGGCGACCGAGTCGACCGGGGTCCACTCGGTGGGCTTGTAGTCGTTGGTGAAACCGAGGGCCGCGTACTCGACGGAGATGTCCGCGCCGTCGCGGCCCTTGAGGTAGGCGTTCACGCCGTCCGCGTACGACTGGAGGTTCTTCTTCGTCTCGTCCGACAGGACGGTGTCGTACTCCTCCTGCGCGACCTTGCGCCAGCCCAGCGTGCGCAGGAAGGAGTCCGTCTCGACCTGGCCGGAGCCGAACATCTCGGAGAGCCGGCCGGCCGTCATGTGGCGGCGGACGTCCATCTCCCAGAAGCGGTCCTGCGCCTGGACGAAGCCCTGGGCGCGGAACAGGTCGGCGTCGGAGTCCGCGTAGATCTGCGGGATCCCGTAGCTGTCGCGCTTCACCTCGACGTTGCTGTCGAGTCCGGCGAGCCGGATCGTCCCGTTGGTCTGCGGGTACGAAGCGCGCACGGTGGATACGGACCAGTACGTTCCGTAACCGACACCCGCGACAAGCGCCAGCACCAGGACGATCACGATCAGGCGGGCGCGTCGCCCCTTCTTCTTGCGCGGCCTGCCGCCGGCGGAACCGGTGGAGCCGGAAGAGGCGGTTGTATTGGCGGGCATCGCTGTCCTTCGAGGGGCAGGGTGGTCCTGGGAGTGCAGGAGCAACCATAGGCGCAGCGTCGAGGCCACTCGGACGCGGTATCAGGATGGCTCGAATTGCGTAGCGATCGTACGAATACTCGAACGCATCAAGAAAACGTTAAAGATTAGGTAAGGTAACGAAGTACCGGCCACCGGAAGTCGATCCGGCAGGCGTACGCAGGGAAGGACCGGCCACTGACTGTCCACGCGCTCAACGAACTCCTGCTCGTCTGCTCACTTGTCCTGCTCGTCGCGGTGGCGGCGGTACGCATCTCGTCGCGCAGCGGGCTCCCCAGCCTGCTCCTGTATCTCGGCATCGGGATCGCCATGGGGCAGGACGGGTTCTTCGACGTCAAGTTCGACAACGCCGAACTGACGCAGGTGATCGGCTACGCGGCCCTGGTCGTGATCCTCGCCGAGGGCGGCCTCGGCACGAAGTGGAAAGAGATCAAACCCGCGCTGCCCGCGGCCGTCGTCCTCTCCCTCGTCGGCGTCGGCGTGAGCGTGGGCGTGACCGCGGCCGGAGCGCACTACCTGGTCGGCCTGGAATGGCGGCAGGCGCTGATCATCGGCGCGGTCGTCTCCTCCACGGATGCCGCCGCGGTCTTCTCCGTCCTGCGCAAGGTGCCGCTGCCCGCCCGGATCACCGGCGTCCTGGAGGCCGAGTCCGGCTTCAACGACGCCCCCGTGGTGATCCTCGTCGTGGCCTTCTCGACCGTGGGACCGGTCGACCACTGGTACGTACTGGTCGGCGAGATAGCCCTGGAGCTGGCGATCGGCGCCGCGATCGGCATCGCGGTCGGCTGGCTCGGCTCGTACGGACTGAGGCATGTGGCCCTGCCCGCCTCCGGTCTCTACCCGATCGCCGTGATGGCCATCGCGGTGTCCGCGTACGCGGCGGGCGCGATGCTCCACGGAAGCGGATTCCTCGCCGTCTACCTCGCCGCGATGATCCTCGGCAACGCCAAACTCCCGCACTGGCCCGCCACCCGCGGCTTCGCCGACGGACTCGGCTGGCTGGCCCAGATCGGCATGTTCGTCCTGCTCGGACTCCTGGTCACGCCGCACGACCTGGTCGACGACTTCTGGCCCGCCGTCGTGGTCGGACTGGTGCTGACCGTGGTGGCCCGTCCGCTGGAGGTCTTCATCTCGCTGGCGCCCTTCCGGCTGCCCTGGCAGGAGAAGGCCCTCATGTCCTGGGCCGGGCTGCGCGGCGCGGTGCCCATCATCCTGGCGACCATTCCCATGGTGTCCGGAATCGAGGGCTCCACCCGGGTCTTCAACATCGTCTTCGTCCTCGTCGTCGTCTACACGCTCATCCAGGGACCGACGCTGCCCTGGCTCGCGAAGGCCCTCAAGATCGCCGAGGATCCGTCCGAGACGGCCGACCTGGGCATCGAGTCGGCGCCCCTGGAGCGGCTGCGCGGCCATCTGCTCTCGGTCGCCATCCCCGCCAAGTCGAAGATGCACGGCGTCGAGGTCGGCGAACTGCGTCTGCCCGCCGGAGCCGCGGTGACGCTGGTCGTCCGGGACGGCAAGAGCTTCGTGCCCGCGCCCTCGACCGTGCTGCGCCGCGGCGACGAACTGCTGGTCGTGACGACCGACCCCGTACGCGACGCGACCGAGGCCCGGCTGCGCGCGATCGGTGAGGGCGGCAAGCTGGCCGGCTGGCTGGGGACCGGCCCGACCGCCACCGACGAGACCCTCGCGGGACCGAACGTGGCCAACGCGCTCAAGGCGGTGAAGAAGCTGGGCAGGACGGACGACCACCGGAAGCACGACGGCCGGGCCGCCCGGGATGCCAAGGCGCACCACTGAGGACACACCCGCGTTCACAGGTCAAAAGGGTCGAGTCGGACACAATCACAGGTGCTCCAGGGCTTTTGCCTGTAGCATAAAGAAAACCCAGATCGACCTATTTGATCCACCAACTCTGCCTGACGCAGAGCTGGCGCGACCGTATGGCGGTCGTGGCGTCCTCCGCCTCTGCTGCGAGCGCCCGGCATCTACCGCAGTTCCGCGCGAAGAGGACAGCTCTCGGCAGCTCCTGACCGGGTCCGCACCCACGTGCCGGCCGGGTACCGCAGGGGCACGGCCACCAGGCGGCAGAAAGGCAAGGACCGTGGCGTCCACGGTCTCCGACCGCCCCGGATACGGGCAGTTGCTGCGCACCCCGGGTGCGTGGACCTTCCTCCTGCCGGGCTTCGCCGCACGGCAGCCCTTCGCGATGCTGACCATCGGCATCGTCCTGCTCGTCCAGCACACCACCGGTTCGTACGGCAGCGCCGGCGCCGTCGCCGCGGTGACCGGGGTGTCCATGGCCCTGTTCGCTCCGCAGACCGGCAAGCTCGCCGACCGCTTCGGGCAGCGCGCCGTGCTGCTGCCGGGCGTCCTCGTGCACACGGCGTCCGTCTCGGGCCTGACCGCCCTGGCGCTGGCGGACGCCCCGATGTGGGCGCTGTTCGCCGCGGCCGTTCCGACAGGCGCCTCCGTCCCGCAGATCGGACCGATGGTCCGGGCCCGCTGGGCCGCCGTACTCGGGGCGGCGCCGGGCCGGGAGGCCTCGCCGCTCATGTCGACCGCGGCGGCCTTCGAATCGGTGACGGACGAGTTCACCTTCGTCATCGGTCCGGTCCTCGCCACCGCACTGTGCACCGGCGTGCACCCGGCGGCGGGACTGATCGCCGAGGCCGCCCTGACCCTGTTCGGCGGCCTGTTCTTCGCCGCGCAGCGCGCCACCCAGCCCGCGGTACGCACCACCGGCCCCGCCGGATCACAGCGGCACGTCTCCGCACTGTCCATCCCCGGCGTACGCGTGCTCGCCGTGGCCTTCCTCGGAATCGGCGCGGTCTTCGGCGGGATGCAGGTCTCGCTGACCGCCTTCGCCGAGGAGATCGGCAGCCCCGGAGCGAACGGGCTGCTGTACGGGATCTTCGCGGCCGGCAACATGCTGGCCGGCATCGCCTGCGGCGCCATCGCCTGGAAGACCGGCCCGCGACGCCGGCTGATCGCCGGATACGCGGCCCTGACCCTCACCGCGTCGGGCCTGTGGGCGGTGCACTCGGTGCCGCTGCTGGCCGGGCTCGGACTGCTGGTCGGCCTCTCCATCGCACCCGCTCTGATCAGCGGCTACACCCTGGTCGAGGCCCTGGTCCCGGGCTCCGCACGGACCGAGGCGTTCACCTGGCTGACGGGTGCCGTCGCACTCGGCCAGGCGGCCGCGGTGACGGTGGCCGGGCGGCTCGCGGACGCCCATGGCGCGAGCACCGGATTCCTGGTGCCGCTGGTGGGCACGGTGCTGGCTCTGGTGACGTTGGTGGCGCTGCGTTCTCGGCTGCTTCCGAGGTCTTCGGGGCGGACCGTGGCACGTGGGATCGGTCACCGCGGACCGGTCACGGTGGACTGATCCCGCGGAATACGTCAGTATGGAGCGTCGTTAGCACTCATCGAGTCAGAGTGCCAGGAGGAACAAGTGCCGACCTATCAGTACCAGTGCACCGAGTGTGGCGAGGGCCTCGAAGCGGTGCAGAAGTTCACCGATGACGCCCTCACGGTGTGCCCGAGCTGCGATGGACGCCTGAAGAAGGTGTTCTCGGCGGTCGGCATCGTGTTCAAGGGTTCCGGTTTCTACCGGAACGACAGCCGTGGATCCTCGTCGAGCAGCACGCCGGCCCCGGCCGCTGCGAAGGCCTCGGGTTCCGGATCGTCGTCCTCGACGGGATCGGACGCGAAGTCGTCGTCCTCGTCCTCGACGTCCTCCTCCGGTTCGTCCGGCTCCCCGACGGCGTCTTCCTCGTCGTCCTCTTCTTCTTCGTCGTCCTCGTCGAGCGGTTCGTCGGCCGCCTGAGGCGCCTGCCCGACCGTTGCACCTGGCTTCATCGAGAACCCTGCCGATTCACTCGGCGGGGTTCTTGGCGTTTCGCTGGGTGGGGTCCTCGCCGTTTCCCGCCCGGCTGCGTCTCGCGCCGGGCGAACGCCTACTGTGACCGCATGGTGAACGCAGAGATCGGTGTGATCGGCGGTTCGGGGCTCTACTCCTTCCTGGAGGACGTCACCGAGGTACGCGTGGAGACCCCTTACGGAGCGCCGAGCGACTCCGTCTTCCTCGGCGAGATCGGCGGCCGACGGGTCGCCTTCCTCCCCCGTCACGGCCGCGGCCACCATGTACCGCCGCACCGCATCAACTACCGCGCCAACCTGTGGGCGCTGCGTTCGGTCGGCGTACGCCAGGTGCTCGGCCCGTGCGCGGTGGGCGGACTGCGGCCGGAGTACGGGCCGGGGACGCTGCTCGTGCCGGACCAGCTGGTCGACCGCACGAAGACCCGTGTCCAGACGTTCTACGACGGGGAGACCCGGGCGGACGGAGTGGCGCCGAAGGTGGTGCACCTGGGCTTCGCGGACCCGTACTGCCACGAGGGGCGCAAGGCCGCCCTCGCGGCAGCTCGCGGACGGGACTGGGAAGCGGTGGACGGCGGGACGCTCGTGGTCGTCGAGGGGCCGCGGTTCTCGACCCGGGCGGAGTCGCGCTGGCATGCGGCGATGGGCTGGTCGGTGGTCGGGATGACCGGGCACCCCGAGGCCGTGCTCGCCCGTGAGCTGGGCCTCTGCTACACGACGATGACGCTGGTGACGGACCTGGACGCGGGCGCGGAGGCCGGCGAGGGCGTCTCCCACGAGGAGGTGCTGAAGGTGTTCGCGGCCAATGTCGACCGGTTGCGTTCGGTGCTCTTCGACGCGGTCGCCGCGCTGCCGGCGGAGGCGGACCGGGACTGTCCGTGCGCGCACGCGCTGGACGGGATCGAGACGGGGATCGAGCTGCCGTAGGCGCTCAACGCCTGCGGTCGCTCAAGCGGCGTCGCTCGGGCGGCGTTTCTCCAGCGGCGTCGCTCACACAGCGTTCGTTCAGCGACGTCGCTCAAGTTGCCTTCCTCCAGCGGGTGATGGAGTTGCCCACATCGTGTGGACCGTCCACAGGGCTCAGCGGGAATCTCGCGGGTGGTGAATCGTGGGTGCTGTCCGGCCGGCCTTCTCCGGCCGCCGGACCGCTCGATCCGATTCATCTGAACTCGTTCCCTGTTCCCTGAACTCCCCTACCGCAGGCGGTGTTTGGCATGTCTCCGTACGGATCCCTCTCCTCCTTCTCCTCCCCCTCCGCGCCTCCGTCC
>NZ_JAELVH010000221.1 GCF_019399235.1 Streptomyces poriferorum
GCCCCATGCATGACGACGCAACCCCTCCCCGGACCCCCACCAGGACGCTGGACCCGGCCGCGCCCGCGGCCCCCCGCATCGAGTCGCCCGCCCGGGCCGCCGGGCCCGCCCCGTGGGTGTTCCGCCTGGTCGCCGTCGGGCTCGTCCTCACCGCGCTCAACCTCCGCCCCGCCATCACCAGCCTCGGCGCACTCCTCGAAGAGGTGCGCGACGGGCTGCACATGAGCGGCAGCGTCGCCGGAGTCCTCACCTCCGTACCGCCGCTCTGTTTCGCGGTCTTCGGCATCATGGCCCCGCGCCTGGCCCGCCGCTTCGGCCCGGGCGCGGTCGTCTGCGCGGGCATGGTCGCCATCACCGCGGGGCTGGTGATCAGGCCCCTCGTCGGCGGCACGGCAGGCTTCCTCGCCGCGAGCGCGCTCGCCCTCATGGGCATCGCCGTCAGCAACGTCCTGATGCCGGTGATCGTCAAGCGCTGGTTCCCGGACCGCGTCGGCTCCATGACCGGCCTCTACTCCATGGCCCTGGCCCTCGGCACCTCGCTGGCCGCGGCCGTGACCGTACCCATGACCGAGGCGATGGGCGGCAGTTGGAAGGCCGGCCTCGGCGTCTGGGCCGCGCTCGCCGCCGTCGCGATCCTGCCGTGGATCCCGCTGGTACGGGACCGCAGCGGCGCCGCCGGACACCCCGCGGCCCACCGGACGGAAGCCCCCGCGCTCCGGATCACCCGCAGCCGCACCGCCTGGGCCCTCGCCTGCTTCTTCGGCCTCCAGGCCACCGCCGCCTACATCACCATGGGGTGGATGCCCCAGATCTTCCGTGACGCCGGGGTCTCGGCCGGTGCGGCGGGCGTCCTGCTCGCCGTCACCATGGCCATGGGCGTGCCGCTCGCCTTCGTCATCCCGAGGGTCGCCGCCCGGATGAAGAACCAGGGACCGATCGTCGTCTTCCTCGGCCTCTGCGGTCTCGTCGGCTACGCCGGTCTCTACCTCGCGCCGTCCGGCGGGGCCTGGGCCTGGGCAGTGCTGCTGGGCATCTCGAACTGCTCCTTCCCGCTCGCCCTCACCATGATCGGCATGCGCTCCCGCAGCGGCGCCGGAGTGGTCAGGCTCTCCGCGTTCGCCCAGTCCACCGGCTACCTCATCTCCATCCCCGGACCGCTCCTGGTCGGCGTGCTCTACCAACACAGCGGCGGCTGGGAGCTGCCGATCGGCCTCATGGCGGCCCTGATGGTGCCCCAGATGGCGATGGGCATCCTGGCAGGCCGGGACCGGACGATCGAGGACGAATGCTGAGATGCGAGACTGGGGCCATGTCTCCTGTGCTCGATCCGAATCCCCAGAACGGTCAGAAGAAGCTGCTCATGGTCTTCGGGGCCATGCTGCTGATCACGGTCGTCATCGGCGTGATCGCCTCCATCGCCTCCCCGTGACGCACGGCTCCCGGCGCGAGGGTGGGGCTGGCCCCACCATCCCCTAGGGGGCCAGGGTCAGGGTGAAGTGGGTGGGTCACCGGATGGGAGCGGCGCCCCCGGATCCGTAGGTTCTGAGTATCGGAATCCAGCACCCACGGAGGCGGACATGCCGGCCCGTACGCACACCCGCTCCACCTGCCCGGACGCCGCCGGGGTCGAGGTCCGGCTGCCGTGGTGGGCCGTCGCGCTGCCCGCGGTCGCCTTCGGCGCGCTTCTCCTGCTGATCGCCGGACCGGGGCAGGCGCACGCCGCCACGGCTGATCCCGCGGTCGGCCGGTTGCTGGAGCGAATCATGGAGCTGCTGACCCCCTGACGTCCGGAGCACGGGGCGGAGGAGCCCTCCAACACCCTGCGCCAGGTGGCACATTTCATGCGAAGCTGAGGTGTATGAGCGTCGATACACCTCGCAGGATCGTCCTTCTCAGGCATGCAAAGGCCGAATGGTCGCAGGACTCCGACCATGAGCGGCCGCTCGCGGAGCGCGGCCGCAAGGATGCCCCCGTGGCAGGCCGCAAACTCGCCGATTCCGGAATCGTCTTCGATCTGGCCCTCTGCTCGACCGCGGTCAGGACGCGCGAGACATGGAAGCTGGCCGTGCACGAGATGCCCGAGCGCCCCAGGACCGTGTACGAGGAGAGGCTCTACGAAGCCTCGCTCGGCGAGCTGATCGCTTTGATCAACGAGACCCCCGACGACGTCCGCGATCTGCTGATCATCGGCCACAACCCGGGCATGCACGCCGTCGCCGACGCCCTGGCGGGCGGGACACAGGGCGACGCCCTGGCCCGGCTGACCCGCAGCGGCTTCCCGACCTCCGCGTTCGCCGTGATCGAGCTCCCCGGCACCTGGAAGAGCGTGGAGCACGGCGTCGGCAAACTCGTCGAGTACTGGACTCCGAACGACTGACCGTCCCGGCTCATGAAAGGGCCCGGGTGCGTACGCCGAAGCGTGCGCACCCGGGCCCTTTCGCGTGCGCCGCTACTCGACGAGGCCGTCGGCGGCCTCGACCTCCTCGCGGGTGATGCCGAGCAGATAGAGCACGGTGTCCAGGAACGGCACGTTCACCGCGGTGTGCGCCGCCTCGCGGACCACCGGCTTGGCGTTGAAGGCGACCCCGAGACCCGCGGTGTTCAGCATGTCCAGGTCGTTCGCCCCGTCACCGATCGCCACCGTCTGCGCCAGCGGCACCCCGGCCTCCGCGGCGAAACTGCGCAGCAGCCGGGCCTTGCCCGCCCGGTCGACGATGTCCCCGGTCACCCGGCCGGTGAGCTTCCCGTCGACGACCTCCAGGGTGTTGGCAGAGGCGAAGTCGAGCCCGAGCCGCTCCTTGAGATCGTCCGTCACCTGCGTGAACCCGCCGGAGACGACGCCCACTTGGTAGCCGAGCCGCTTCAGCGTACGGATCAGGGTGCGGGCACCCGGCGTCAGCCGGACGTCGGCACGCACCTTCTCCACCACCGACACGTCGAGCCCCGCCAGCAGCGCCACCCGCGCGTGCAGCGACTGCTCGAAGTCGAGCTCGCCGCGCATCGCCTGCTCGGTCACGGCGGCGACCTCGGCCTCGCAGCCGGCATGGGCCGCGAAGAGTTCGATGACCTCGTCCTGGATGAGCGTCGAGTCGACGTCCATCACGACGAGCCGCTGCGCCCGACGGCTCAGCCCGGCCGAGACGACCGCCACGTCGACGCCGATCCCGGCCGCCTCGACGGCCAGCGCGGTGCGCAGCGCCTCGGTCCCGGTGCCCGACACCGCGAACTCGACGGCCGTGACCGGATACTTCGCCAGCCGGAAGATACGGTCGATGTTTCCGCCGGTCGAGGTGATCGTGGCCGCTATGGCCGCGGTCGACTCGGCGGTCAGCGGATGCCCGAGCACCGTCACATGGGAACGGCCGTCGCCGCGCGGACGGTTGTCGCCCGTGCCGGAGATGATCTCGGCCTGCAGCTTCAGCGACTCGGCCCAGCTGTGCACGGTGGCACGCAGGTCGCCCTCGGTGGTCCCGCCCGCGGTCGGGGCGGTGACCAGCGCGCACAGGACGATACGGCCACGGGTGACGACCTGCTCGATGTCGACGACATCGACCGAGTAGGCAGCGAGGGTGTCGAAGAGCCCGGCGGTGATGCCGGGCCGGTCCTTACCGAAGATCTTTACCAGAAGGGTCGGCGTGTCTGCGTCCCGACGTGACTCAGGAGGCTCAGGGGACAGCGGGGACTGAGGGGGCTGAGATGCGCTCATGGTGCTCCCACCGTATCGGTCCGCGGTACGCCCCCGACGGCCCGTCCCGAGGACCGGACAGCAGGCCCGGTGCCGGGGATACTCGCCTTCGGCGCGGTCTGCGACGTCTTGCCGGCTGTTGTGGTGATAGCCGGTGCTTTGGTCCGGGTCGTTCGCAACGGTGCGGTCTCGGTTCGGTCAACCTCCCGCCCGGCTTTCGCATCGGGGACTGCTCCTGGAATAGTTCCCCACGATGTTCAGCATCCCTAGACTCCCTGCAACGGGGGTAATTCGGGGGACAACTAGTGGGGCGCGGAGTGCCGGAACTCGTACTGGAATTGAATGGCAGGACCTGGACGCTCGATCCGTCCAGGTCGTACACCCTCGGGCGGGATCCGCAGGGCGACATGACGATCGACGACGCCAGAGTGTCGTGGCGGCACGCCACGATCAGCTGGAGCGGACGCGGTTGGTTCATCGAGGACCACGGCAGTACCAACGGCACGTATGTGCAGGGCCAGCGGATCCACCAGATGGAGATCGGGCCCGGCTCCACCGTGAACCTGGGCAACGCCACCGACGGCCCCCGGCTGAGCCTCAGCGGCGCCGACGCGTACAGCGGGCAGGCGGCCGCCGGCGCCCAGGCCCCGGCCCAGCAGCCGCAGCAGGCGCCGCAGCAGCAGCCGTACCCGGGACCGCACCAGCCGGGACCGGGCGGGCAGCAGCCGCCGGCCCAGCAGCAGGCGTGGCCGCAGCAGCCCCAGGCCCAGCCGCAGCAGCCCCATGTGCCGCAGCAGCAGGGCATGGCACCGGCACCTCACGGAGTCGGCCCGGGCGGCGCGGCGGGGGCGCCGCCCGTGTACGGCGACCGCAGCCCGACCACGTTCCACCAGCTGGCGCTCGGCCGGGTGATGCGGATCGGCCGTGCGCTGGAGAACGAGCTGGTCGTCTCCGACCTCCAGGTCTCGCGCCACCACGCCGAGTTCAATGCGACACCCGACGGCCGGTTCGAGATCCGCGACCTCGGTTCCCACAACGGCACGTACGTCAACGGCCAGCCGCTCTCGAAGTCCGGCTCGGCGCTGATCGGCCCGAACGACATCGTCGGCGTCGGTCACTCGACCTTCCGGCTGGTCGGCGACCGGCTCGAGGAGTTCGTCGACACCGGTGAGGTCTCCTTCGCCGCCCGCCACCTCACGGTGACGGTCGACGGCGGGAAGCAGATCCTCAAGGACGTCTCGTTCGGCGTCCCGGAGAAGTCGCTGATCGGCGTCATCGGCCCGTCCGGTTCCGGAAAGTCCACCCTGCTCAAGGCGCTCACCGGCTACCGGCCCGCCAACCAGGGCGACGTCCTCTACGACAACCGGAACCTCTACAAGCAGTTCGCCGAGCTGCGCCAGCGCATCGGCCTGGTCCCGCAGGACGACATCCTGCACAAGGAACTGACCGTCACCCGGGCACTCAAGTACGCCGCCAAGCTCCGCTTCCCCGCGGACACCACGGAGGCCGAGCGCCAGGCCCGGATCCACGAGGTCCTCGCCGAGCTCAAGCTCGACATCCACAAGGACAAGAAGGTCACCTCCCTCTCCGGTGGCCAGCGCAAGCGCGTCTCCGTGGCCCTGGAGCTGCTGACCAAGCCCTCGCTGATCTTCCTCGACGAGCCGACCTCCGGCCTCGACCCGGGCATGGACCGCGATGTCATGCAGCTGCTGCGCGGCCTGGCCGACGACGGACGTACCGTCCTGGTCGTCACGCACTCGGTCGCCGAGCTCGCCATCTGCGACAAGCTCCTGGTGATGGCGCCCGGCGGTTCCGTCGCCTACTTCGGCCCGCCGGAGGAAGCGCTCAACTTCTTCGGCTACAGCACCTGGGCCGACGTCTTCTCCGCGTTCGAGAACTACCGCGACTACGACTGGTCGGGCCGCTGGCGCGGCTCGCAGCACTACCAGATGTACGCCGCGGACATCGACGCCGTCGCCGCGCAGCCCGTGCACATGCCGCCGCACCAGCAGATGCGCCCGCCGAAGCCGCAGGGCTGGATGACCCAGCTGTGGACGCTGATGCGCCGCTACGTCTCGGTGATCGCGTCCGACAAGGGCTTCATGGGCCTGATGGTGATCCTGCCCGCGGTGCTCGGCATCGTCAGCGTGGTCATCCCCGCCGACTTCGGCCTCGCCCCGCCGAAGCCGCCGTCCCGGTTCAACGGCGACGCGGGCACGATCATGCTGATCCTGGTGATCGGCATGACCTTCTCCGCCGCGGCCAACTCCGTACGGGAGCTGATCAAGGAACGGGTCATCTACGAACGGGAACGGGCCACCGGCCTCTCCCGCTCGGCCTACCTGATGTCCAAGGTGATCGTGCTCGGCGTGATCACGGCCATCCAGGGCGTCATCATCTGCGGCATCGGCTTCGCCACCCGCGATCTGCCCGCCGAGGGCCTGATCATGCCGCCGGCCATCGAGCTCTGCGTGACGATCATCGCGCTCGGCTTCACCTCGATGATGTTCGGCCTGGTGATCTCCTCGCTGGTCAAGACCTCCGAGAAGACCATGCCGCTGCTGGTCATGTTCGCGATCGTCCAGGTCGTCTTCACCGGCATCCTCTTCCAGGTGTACGGATCGCCCGGTCTGGAACAGTTCGCCTGGCTGATGCCGTCCCGCTGGGCCATCGCGGGCGCGGGCTCCACGCTCGACCTCGCCCACCTGATGCCGCCGTGGGACCAGAAGAACCCCACGGACCTGGACCCGCTGTGGGAGCACTCGGCCGGACAGTGGGGGATGAACGTCGCGGTGCTGCTGGTCCTCGGCATCATCTGCGGGGTGGCGGTCGCGCGACTGCTGCGCCGCCACGAGCCCGAGGTCATGCGCAAGTAGCGGCCCGCCCCTGTACACAGCACGACGCCGAAGGGCGGCACCCCACGGGGTGCCGCCCTTCGGCGTCGTTCAGGAACTGCTCAGTACGCGCTGTCGACGTTGTCGATCGAGCCGTACTTGTCGGCGGCGTAGTTGGCCGCGGCGGTCAGGTTGGCGACCGGGTCGTACTGGGTGTGGGGGGTGCCGTTGACGTGGTAGTAGTCGAAGGTCGGCTTGATGATCTGCAGCAGACCGATCGACGGCACGCCGTTCTGGGCGTTGATGTCCCAGTCGTTGATGGCGTTCGGGTTGCCGCTGGACTCACGGATGATGTTGCGGTGCAGTCCCTCGTACGTGCCCGGGATGCCCTTCTCCTTCATGATGGACAAGGACTCCTTGATCCAGCCGTCCAGGTTGTTCGCGTACACGGGGGCACGGGACTCGGAGCGGCTGGCAGCGTGCGAGCTGCGCTTCTCGGCGGCCTTCTTGGCCTTCCACTTCGCGACGGCCTTCTCCTTCGCCTTCTTGGCGTCGGCCTTGGCGACGGCGTCGACCTTCGCCTGGACGGCGGCGGCCTTCTTGGCCTTCGCGGCGTCGGAGGCCTTGACCAGCTGCTCGGCGGTGGAGTGCTGCTCGAGGATGCTGTTCTGGATGGTCCGGGCCTGCGGAGCGCCGGCGCCGGACCCGAAGACGACGGGGCTTGCGGAGAGAGCCTGCGGCTCGGTCTCGGCCGCGGCGTTACCCGGCACCAGGGACAAGGAGAGGGCAGCGGCGGCGACGGCGGAGATGCCGGCGGCGGAGAGCTTCTGGGTCTTGTTCAGGTTACGGATACGGCCGGGAATGCGGGACGCGGACATACAGGCATACCTCTTCGAATCGCGGAAGGTCCTCACGGAGGACGAAGACGGGAGGCGACTTCGCTTCTCCGTCGGGGACGAGTGCAATTGTTAGCGGCAGCAAAACGGCGTGGCAAAGGTGTGACGTACGAAGCCAGGTAGTGGAACAGGACGGCGTTGGGAGCCTCCGACCCCTGCCCATGACCACCCAAATCGCCCTTATCGCTCCACTAGAGGGCTTCGTAAGTGACGTGGGTCCTATGCGTGGCCTCACATCGGGCAGGTAACAAACTCACCGTCCGTTGCTCCAGCAATGCGGAATGTTAGATTCCGGGTGGTGGATCGACCGGGAGTCTTGGGGGACGCTCCCGGGACCCGCGGGGGAGCGGCTCGGCTCATGGTCCTAGTCCCGGAGCCCCGGTCAGGGCCGCCCACAGGCCGATACGGGACGGGCGGGCCCGCCGGTACCGTGAGGCCATGAGCCATCGCCCACCGTCGGGCCTCGCTGCGGTGAGTGCCGCGCTGCTCGCCATGAGCCGGCACCTCGAAATGCGGGACGTCCTGAAAACGATCGTCGCGTCGGCCCGTGAACTGCTGGACGCCGAGTACGCGGCGCTCGGGGTGCCCGACGACCACGGCGGCTTCGCCCAGTTCGTCGTCGACGGCGTCAGCGACGAGCAGTGGAAGGCCATCGGCCCGCTCCCGCGGCAGCACGGCATCCTCGCCGCGATGCTCCACGAGGCGAAGCCCGAGCGCCTGGCCGATGTCCGCGAGGACCCGCGCTTCGAGGGCTGGCCGGCCGCCCACCCCGACATGTCCGACTTCCTCGGGCTGCCGATCAGGGACGGCGACGACATCATCGGCGCCCTCTTCCTCGCCAACAAGCGCTGCCCGAAGCCCGAGGGCACCTGCGGATTCACCGCGGAGGACGAGGAACTGCTGGGGATCCTCGCCCAGCACGCCGCGATCGCCCTCACCAACGCCCGGCTGTACGAGCGCAGCCGCGAGCTGACCATCGCCGAGGAACGCTCCCGGCTCGCCCACGAGCTGCACGACGCGGTCAGCCAGAAGCTCTTCTCCCTCCGGCTCACCGCCCAGGCCGCCGCCGCCCTGGTCGACCGCGACCCGGCCCGCGCCAAGGGCGAGCTCCAGCAGGTCGCCGCCCTGGCGGCCGAGGCCGTGGACGAGCTGCGTGCCGCCGTCGTCGAACTGCGCCCCGCAGGCCTCGACGAGGACGGTCTCGTCGCCACCCTCCGGACCCAGATCCAGGTCCTGGACCGTGCCCACACCGCCCGCGTCACCTTCGCGAGCGCGGCGGTACGGGCGCTGCCGGCCGCCCAGGAGGAGGCGCTGCTCCGGGTCTCCCAGGAGGCCCTGCACAACGCGCTGCGCCACTCCGGGGCCGGACACGTCGACGTCACCCTCACCCGCCGCGACGGCGGCACGGTGCTCCGGATCTCGGACGACGGCCACGGCTTCGATCCGGCGGCCACCCGCCGGGCGGGCAGGCACCTGGGCCTCGTCTCGATGCGGGACCGCGCCGACGGCGTCGGCGGCAAGCTCACCGTTGAATCGGCGCCCGGCAAGGGCACCACGATCGAGATGGAGGTGCCCGGTGGCTGACAGGCTCATCAGGGTGCTGCTGGTCGACGACCACCAGGTGGTCCGCCGCGGTCTGCGCACGTTCCTGGAGATCCAGGACGACATAGAGGTCGTCGGCGAGGCTGCCGACGGCGCCGAAGGGGTGGCCAGGACGGAGGAGCTGCGGCCCGACGTGGTGCTGATGGACATCAAGATGCCGGGCACCGACGGCATCGAGGCCCTGCGCAGGCTCCGCGAACTGGAGAACCCGGCCAAGGTCCTGATCGTCACCAGCTTCACCGAACAGCGCACCGTCGTCCCCGCCCTGCGCGCCGGTGCCTCCGGCTACGTGTACAAGGACGTCGACCCGGACGCACTGGCCGGCGCCATCCGCTCCGTGTACGCGGGCCACGTCCTGCTCCAGCCCGAAGTGGCCGGTGCCCTGCTGGCCCAGGACGACCCGGGCAGCGGCACGGGCCGGGGGAGCACCCTCACCGAGCGGGAGCGGGAGGTGCTGGGCCTGATCGCCGACGGCAGGTCGAACCGGGAGATCGCGCGGGCCCTGGTGCTCTCCGAGAAGACGGTCAAGACACACGTCTCGAACATCCTGATGAAGCTGGACCTCTCCGACCGCACCCAGGCAGCGCTCTGGGCGGTCCGGCACGGGGCGGCAGGCTGAACGGGCGGCGGCTCCGGGCAGCCGGACCGGATGACCGAAACAGGCGGCCGGTCCGGGCGACAGATCCGCGCGGCCGAAACAGCTGACAGGAACAGCTGACCGACCGGAACAGCTGACCGGAACGGCTGACGGAAACGGCTGACGGAAACGGCGGACCGGAACAGCCGGCTGCAACGGCTGACCGAATCCGGGCGTCACCCTCCGGGTCCGGCTTTCACACTCCCGTGTGTACGTCACCCGAACGGCGCATCCTCTTCCGGCCCGGGGCGTTCTTCATGGCGTGCTGCGGCGGCCGGCCGCAGCGACGCTAGGAGGATCCTGAAGTGAAGAACCTGAAGAAGGCTGCCGCCGTCACCATGATCGCCGGTGGCATCATCGCCGCCGGTGCCGGCGCGGCCTCCGCCACCGGTCACAGCGGTGCCGGCGCGCACGGTGTCGCGGCCCACTCCCCGGGTGTGGCCAGCGGCAACCTCGTCCAGGTCCCGGTCCACGTCCCGGTGAACGTGGTCGGCAACACCGTCAACGTGATCGGCCTGCTCAACCCGGCCTTCGGCAACTTCGGCCTGAACGGCTGACGCGCCGCACCCACGGCGATGCCGCCGTCCGGCCCCACTCGGGACCGGGCGGCGGCATCACGCCGTCTGGCCCCGCGCGCCTAGCGCGCCCGCTCCTCCACATACGCGTTGTACGCCGCCACCTGGGCCCGCCGGGCCACCCGCTCCACCGGCCGCAGCGCCTCGCCCCGCGCCGCCATCTCCGACGCGCTCACCGCACCGCCGTGCCCGTTCTCGTACGCCACCGAGACCAGCAGCCCGACCCGCTGCGCCAGCTCCAGCACCCGCACCGCCCGCGGCGGATACCCCGGGGCGAGCACCTCGCGCCCCCGCTCCGCCCGGGCCCGGTACGCGTCCACCGCCGCTTCGGCCACCGGCCCCGACCCGGCCACATCGAGCCGTGACAGCAGCGCCGTCGCATCCCGCAACGCCTCGGCGAGCTCCCGCTCCGCCTCGCCCAGCGACGGCACATCGGCGGGCGGAGCCTCGCGCACCGCCAGGCACTGCCACACCACATCGACGTGGAGGTCCCCGGCGGGCCCCGCCTCCCGCACCTCGGGCACCAGCCCGTACGGCGCACCGAAGGTGACCACGGCCTCCTCGGCCTCCAGAGCCCGGGCATTGAAGTCCGCCGGGCCGCTGAGGCCCAGCAGATGCCCGGGAACCGGCAGCGCGACGCGGAAGCCCGTCACCCCCAGCCCGCGCAGCCGCCCCAGGGCGAGCGTGAGACCGACCGGTCCCGCCTCACCCGGCAGCCCCTCGACGCGGTGCACCGCGTCCTGTCCGACAATGGCGAGCGCCGCGTCGTCAGGCGACACGAGCCCGGCCAGCAATGCGTTGCCCCAAGCGGCCAGCAGCCCTGAGCGTGGTTCCGAAAGCATGGCGACAGCCTAGGGAACGCACCCCGGCCCTGTCCTCACCCTCCACCGACCCGGCCCCTGCCGGACCGGGACGGTGCGCCCGGGGCCGCGACGACGGGCCCAGCGCCTGAAGCGCTCGCGCAGTGGCGTAGGTTTTCCCTGGGAGCTGTGCCTACAGGCACGCGACGATCTCGAGACTGCATGGGGAGACAACGCGCTCATGAGCGATGTACTGGAGCTGGTGGACGTATCAGTGGTCCGCGACGGACGCGCTCTGGTGGACGATGTCTCCTGGTCGGTCAAGGAGGGGGAGCGCTGGGTCATCCTCGGCCCGAACGGCGCCGGCAAGACCACCCTCCTCAACATCGCGTCCAGCTACCTCTTCCCGACCAAGGGCACCGCCACGGTCCTCGGCGAGCAGCTCGGCGGCGTCGGCACCGACGTCTTCGACCTGCGCCCCCGCATCGGCATCGCGGGCGTCGCCATGGCCGAGAAGCTGCCCAGGCGCCAGACCGTGCTGCAGACGGTGCTCACCGCCGCGTACGGCATGACCGCCACCTGGAACGAGAACTACGACAAGGTCGACGAGGACCGCGCCCGCGCCTTCCTCGACCGGCTCGGCATGACCGAATACCTCGACCGGAAGTTCGGCACCCTGTCCGAGGGCGAGCGCAAGCGCACCCTGATCGCCCGCGCCATGATGACCGACCCCGAGCTGCTCCTCCTCGACGAGCCGGCTGCCGGTCTCGACCTCGGCGGCCGCGAGGACCTGGTCCGCCGCCTCGGCCGGCTGGCCCGCGACCCGTACGCGCCCTCCATGATCATGGTGACCCACCACGTCGAGGAGATCGCCCCCGGCTTCACCCACGTCCTGATGATCCGTCAGGGCAAGGTCCTCGCCGCCGGCCCCATGGAGACCGAACTCAGCTCCCGCAACCTCTCCCTCTGCTTCGGCCTGCCGCTCGTCGTCGAGCACCAGGGCGACCGGTACACGGCCCGCGGACTGCCGCTCGGCTGAGGGGCGTTGTTCCCGGCACCCGCCGGACCCGACCGCTCGCGCACTGTCCCCGGAGGGACTCCCGGTCATACGATGACTACGTGGACATCGACGCGTGGGTGTGGTGGCTGATCGGCGCGGTGGGACTGGGCATCCCCCTCGTCCTGACCGCGATGCCCGAGTTCGGCATGTTCGCCGTCGGAGCGGTCGTCGCGGCGGTCGTCGCGGCCCTCGGCGGTGGAGTCGTGGCCCAGGTCCTGGTCTTCGTCATCGTCTCGGTGGCCCTCATCGCCGTGGTCCGTCCGATCGCCAACCGGCATCGCGCGGACCGGCCCCACCTGGCCACCGGCATCGACGCGCTGAAGGGCCGTCAGGCCGTCGTGCTGGAACGGGTCGACGGCAGCGGCGGCCGGATCAAGCTGGCCGGGGAGATCTGGTCGGCCCGCGCACTCGACGCGGAGCTCAGCTTCGAACCGGGCCAACAGGTCGATGTCGTCGACATCGACGGGGCGACTGCCGTCGTCATGTGACCGAACGGCCCCCACAGCAGCGCCCGTTCTGCGAGACTCGATGTCGATCATCATGGAATCCGGACCGGCAGGACAACCGACCTGACCCACGGCCCATCCGATCTCGACCTCGCTCATCGCGATCCGTCGGCAACCGAAGGGCACGAGGAAACGATGCAACCGATCATCATCGTCCTGATCATTCTGGTGGTGCTCGTCTTCATCGCCCTGATCAAGACGATCCAGGTCATCCCCCAGGCCAGCGCCGCCATCGTGGAACGTTTCGGCCGGTACACCCGCACCCTCAACGCAGGGCTGAACATCGTCGTCCCGTTCATCGACTCGATCCGCAACCGGATCGACCTGCGTGAACAGGTCGTCCCCTTCCCGCCGCAGCCGGTGATCACCCAGGACAACCTGGTCGTCAACATCGACACGGTCATCTACTACCAGGTGACCGACGCCAGGGCGGCGACGTACGAGGTCGCCAGCTACATCCAGGCCATCGAGCAGCTCACCGTCACCACGCTCCGCAACATCATCGGCGGCATGGACCTGGAGCGGACCCTGACCTCCCGCGAGGAGATCAACGCCGCGCTGCGCGGAGTCCTCGACGAGGCCACCGGCAAGTGGGGCATCCGCGTCAACCGCGTCGAACTGAAGGCGATCGAGCCGCCCACCTCCATCCAGGACTCGATGGAGAAGCAGATGCGCGCCGACCGTGACAAGCGCGCCGCGATCCTCCAGGCCGAAGGCACGCGCCAGTCGGCGATCCTCACCGCGGAGGGCGAGAAGCAGTCCGCGATCCTGCGCGCCGAGGGTGAGGCCAAGGCGGCCGCCCTGCGCGCGGAGGGCGAGGCCCAGGCCGTCCGTACGGTCTTCGAGGCGATCCACGCCGGCGACCCGGACCAGAAGCTCCTCTCGTACCAGTACCTCCAGATGCTCCCGAAGATCGCCGAGGGCGACGCCAACAAGCTGTGGATCGTGCCCAGCGAGATCGGCGACGCGCTCAAGGGCCTCAGCGGCGCCTTCGGAAACCTCGGCACCGGCATGCCCGGCTTCGACACCGGCGGCAAGGAGCGACGCGAGCAGCCCCCGGTCGACTGACGCGTACATCCCCTCGTGCATGATCAGTGCACCAAGCACCGATCATGCACGGGGGATTCGACATGAACACCTGGGAGATGCTCGCCGTCTTCGTAGCGGGTATCAGCGCGGGCACGATCAACACGATCGTCGGCTCCGGGACGCTGATCACCTTCCCGGTGCTGCTCGCCACCGGCCTGCCCCCGGTGACCGCGACGGTCTCCAACGCACTCGGCCTGATCCCCGGCTCCATCAGCGGCGCGATCGGCTACCGCAAGGAACTACAGGGACAGCGCCGCCGCGTGCTCAAGCTCTCCGCCGGCGCCCTGATCGGCGGCCTCACCGGCGCCACCCTGCTGCTGAAGCTGCCGTCGACCGCCTTCGAGACCATCGTCCCGATCCTGGTCGCTCTCGCCCTCGCCCTGGTCATCCTGCAACCGCGCATCAGCAAAGCGGTCCAGCGCCGCCGCGAACACACCGGTGCCATAGCCCGCTCCGACGGCGGCCCGCTGCTCTTCGTCGGCCTGATGCTCGCCAGCGTGTACGGCGGCTACTTCACCGCCGCGCAGGGGATCATCTACCTCTCCCTGATGGGCATGCTGCTCGACGACACCATGCAGCGCCTCAACGCCGTGAAGAACGTCCTGGCGGCCGTCGTCAACAGCATCGCCGCGCTCTTCTTCCTCTTCGTCGCGGACTTCGACTGGACGGCCGTCGTGCTGATCGCCGTCGGGTCCGCGCTCGGCGGCCAGATCGGCGCCAAGATCGGCCGCCGGCTCAGCCCGACGTTCCTGCGCGCCCTCATCGTCACGGTCGGCACGGCCGCCATCGTCCAGTTGCTGCTCCGCTGACGCGCGGAAGCCCACCCCTCACCGAAGCGGGCTTCCCCTACATCACCGGGCGTACGGCAGCTACGCCGCGGACTGCGCCAGCCACTCCGGCAGCGCCGACCGGTCGCCGGCCCCCAGCGCCAGCAGCATCGCGTCCGCGGGCGACGGCACGAACGGCTGCCTCAGCAGCGGCATCCCCGCCTGCTCCGGCGTACGCGCAGCCTTGCGGTGGTTGTCCTCGGCGCAGGAGGCCACCGTGTTGAGCCACGTGTCCTGACCGCCCTGGGCCCGCGGCACCACGTGGTCGACGGTGCTCGCCCGCCGCCCGCAGTACGCGCACCGGTGCTGGTCCCGGATCAGTACACCCCTTCTGGACCACGGTGCCTGTCTTCGGAACGGCACCCGTACGTACCGGCAGAGCCTGATCACCCGGGGCACCGGGATGTCCACGGCGGCACCACGCATACGAAGATCGGGATGCGACTGTTCGACGACGGCCTTGTCCTGAAGGATCAGCACCACCGCACGGTTCAGCGTCACTGTCGACAGCGGCTCGAAGCTCGCGTTCAGCACCAGTGTGTCCCGCATTTCGCCCACCTCCCGTGTGCCGCCCGCCCCCTGGCAGGCCCGGATCAACTCTGGCCGGGCCGGCCGTGATGGACAACGCAATAAAAAATGCCCTGCCCTGATCTCTCCAAGACCAGGGCAGGGCAAACAGGGGTGGAACCTTCGGCTTCACTCGCTCGCGGCGGGCTCCGCGTACTCACCGATCAGCTGGGCACGGCCCAGCGTGTGGAACCGCAGGTTGAAGCCGACCGCCGCGGGAGAGGTGTCGCTGTCGGGACCGAGCTTCTCGCTGTCCACCGCGTACACGGTGAACACATAGCGGTGGTTCTCGCCGGCCGGCGGAGCGGCTCCGCCGAACTCCTTCGACCCGTAGTCGTTACGGGCCTGCACGGCGCCGGCGGGCAGTCCCTCGAACGTCCCGCTGCCCGCGCCCGCCGGCAGTTCCGTGACCGACGCCGGGATGTCGAAGAGCACCCAGTGCCAGAACCCGCTGCCCGTCGGGGCATCCGGATCGAAGCACGTCACGGCGAAACTCTTCGTACCCGCGGGGAACCCCTCCCACCGCAGCTGCGGCGAGGTGTTCCCCGCAGCGTGGACCTGTGCGTCCGCTAGCACGGCCCCCGGCGCGAGGTCCTCGCTCACCACGGTGAACGACGGGACCTCGGGATGGAAGTCGTGCGGCAGCGGGGCCCTCTTCGGCTCGGTCACGTCAGCACCTCTCCTGATCGGTTCAGCTCTCGGAAGGTTCGGAAGGTCTCCTGCCCTCCGACCCTAGAGCCAGTTGCGCTGCCCACCGACCTGCGCCAGCCACTGATTCAGGTACGCCGCCCAGTCGGTCCCCTGGAAGTCGTTCAGACCCACCTTGAACGCACGGTACGAGTCGCTGCCCTCACTGAAGAGCCCCGGCTTCTTGTCCATCTCCAGAATGACGTCCATCTCGCGGTCGTCCGCGACGAACGTCAGCTCGACCTGGTTCAGCCCCCGGTACTGCGACGGCGGGAAGAACTCGATCTCCTGGTAGAACGGCAGCCGCTGACGCGTGCCGCGGATGTGGCCGCGCTCCATGTCCGCGCTGCGGAAGCCGAAGCCCAGCTGCCCGAAGGCGTCCAGGATGGCCTGCTGCGCCGGCAGCGGGTGCACGTTGATGGGGTCGAGGTCGCCCGAGTCCAGCGCCCTTGCGATCTCCAGCTCCGTGGTCACCCCGATGTTCATGCCGTGCAGGTGCTGGCCCGCGAACATCGTGATCGGCGTCTCCCACGGGATCTCGAGCCCGAACGGCACGACGTGCACCGCACCCGCCCGCACCTCGAAGGCGCCACCGAGGCGCAGCTTGGTGAACTCGATGTCCTGCTTGGTCTCCTGGTCCTGCCCCTCGACCTCGACCCGGGCCTGCAGGCCGACGGAGAGCCCCTCGACCTGCTGGTCCACGGACCCGCCCTGGATCCGCACCTCGCCCTGGACGACCCCACCCGGTACGACGTTGAGCTCGGTCAGCTCCGTCTCCACCGAGGCGCCACCGGCACCCATACTCGCGAGCAGCCGCTTGAAGCCCATGTTTTCTCCTCCTAGGTCCTGACCCCTACATACGCGCCATGACCGTAGTCGGTTCCCGGTAACCTCGGACGTCATGATCGATGGCGAGGACCGTACGCCGCTGACGCGGGACTTCTTCGACCGCCCCGTACTGGAGGTGGCACCGGATCTCCTGGGCCGCATCCTGGTCCGCAGCACGCCGGACGGCCCGATCGAGGTTCGCCTCACCGAGGTCGAGGCGTACGCGGGAGAGATCGACCCGGGCTCCCACGCCTTCCGAGGCCGGACGCGGCGCAACGGCGTCATGTACGGGCCCCCCGGCCACGCGTACGTCTACTTCACCTATGGCATGTGGCACTGCCTCAACCTGGTGTGCGGCCCGGAGGGCATGGCGAGCGGAGTCCTCCTCAGGGCCGGCGACATCGGCACGGGCGCCGACCTCGCCCGCAAACGTCGATTCTCGGCCCGCAACGACCGGGAACTGGCCAAAGGACCGGCCCGCCTCGCGACGGCGCTGGACATCGACCGGGCACTCGACGGCACCGACGCCATCGCCCGCCCCGGTGCACACCTCTCCGTACTGCACGGCACTCCGCCACCCCGCGACCAGGTACGCAGCGGTCCGCGCACGGGGGTGGGGGGCGATGGAGCGGTACACCCGTGGCGCTTCTGGATCGACGGGGACCCCACGGTGAGCCCGTATCGCGCCCACGCACCACGCCGGCGGTCAACTTGACTCGCCCTTGGGGGACGCCTAATGTAGTCCGAGCCGCTTGACACGGGTACAGCTTTTGGTTCGGTCCATCGGATCGCACGCCGGGCAACTCGAAGCGGCCAACCACTACCTACGACTCACCCTTGAGGGTGCGGATTTCGGCATGCCGAAATCCTTTCCCACGACTCGATTATGAGCTACTGGGGAAATCGGCTAAAGTAGTGGACACGCCGAAAGGGAAACGCGAAAGCGAATTCCTCAAAGGCGGGAAATGCGAAACCCGCTTCGA
>NZ_JAELVH010000222.1 GCF_019399235.1 Streptomyces poriferorum
CCCCGACGCCCACCCCGACGCCCGGCACACAGCCTGTACGTTTCCTCCCGGTACGCCCCCACATCCTCCGGGCCGCCTCCCACACCGGACCATCGCCGCAGGTCAGCGCCACACGGCCGGAACCGGATCTCCCTAGGCTTGCCCCATGCCCCTCCCGCCCGCATATGCCCTCGTCGCCACGGACCTGGACGGCACCCTGTTGCGCCGCGACGACACCGTGAGCCCCCGCACCCGCGCCGCGCTCGGCCTCGCCGCAGCCGCAGGAGCCCGGCACCTCGTGGTCACCGGGCGGCCGGTACCAGGAGTACGGGCGCTGCTCGCCGCCCTGGACTACCGGGGGCTCGCGGTCTGCGGTCAGGGAACGCAGCTGTACGACGCCGGGGCGGGCCGCATCGTCCGCACGGCCGCCCTGGACCGGGAGCTGGCCGACGCCGCACTCGGCAAGATAGAGGCGCAGGTCGGCCAGGTCTTCGCGGCGGTGGACCAGGACGGGCCCGCCGGACGGACCCTGACAGAGCCCGGCTACCTCATGCCACACCCATCCCTCCCGGCCCACCGGGCACTCCACCGGGACGAGTTGTGGGCCGCCCCGGTCATCAAGGTGCTGATCCGCCACCCGGACCTGGACGACGACGCCCTGGCAGCCGCCGCCCACGCGGCGGTCGGCGACCTCGCCACCGTCACGCTGTCCGGCCCGGGGACGGTCGAGCTCCAGCCGTACGGGATCGACAAGGGCGCCGGCATCGCGGCGGCCGCCGACCATCTGGGCCTGGACCCGAGGACCGCGATCGCCTTCGGTGACATGCCCAACGACCTGCCGATGTTCCGCAGCTGCGGCTACGGCGTGGCGATGGCGAACGCCCACCCGCTCCTGCGCGCCGCGGCGGACGAGGTCACCCTGTCCCACGAGGAGGACGGGGTCGCGGTGGTCCTGGAGCGCGTGTTCGGCTGACCCCACGGCGGCGGCCCCAGAAGTCGGCAGAGAAGTGGGTGCGGCTGCCCCACTGTTACGGGCCCAGCTTCATGGCTGAGCGCTCACATCGCTCTCGACTCCGGGCTGCGCGAGCCCATGGGGCCACCCGGCTCCGCCCGTCAGTTCTCCCCCGCCCCCAGCGACCGCAGTACGTGTCCGACCATGGATGCCACCGTCTCCGCGTCCTGCATCGGCTTGCGCAGGACGTGGCGGTAGTAGACCGGGCCGTAGAGCATCTCCACCGCGAGGCGCAGATCGGCGCCCGGTGGGATCTGGCCCTGGTCCTGGGCGGCGCGCAGGCGGTCGACGGCTGCTTCGAAGCGGGGATCGATCAGTTGGGTGCGGACCGTTTCGGCCAAAGCGTCGTCGTGGTGGAGCTCGGAGAGTATGCCGGCGTACGCGGGGCCGAAGGGCGGTTCGGCGAGGAACCTCACCGCGGCCGTCACATGGGTGCGCAGGTCCGTGGCGATGTCGCCGGTGTCGGCAAACGGGGTGGCGGTGACCAGTGACTCCGTGAACGCCTCCAGCAGCACCGCGCTCTTCGACGGCCACCAGCGGTAGATCGTCTTCTTGCTCACGCCCGCCCGGGCCGCGATGGCCTCGACCGTGACGCGGCCGTAGCCCTTCTCCGTGCAGAGGTCGAGGGCGGCCTCCAGCGTCGCCCTGCGTGAGCTCTCGCTCCGGCGCAGCGAACTCGGCGATGTGATCATTCGGTGAGCATAGGTCCGATCGAGCCAATCCTTGTTGACAGTCAGTCGCCAGAAGTCGAACAATGCCCATGCGGGAAACGGAACGTGCCGTGTCGGCTCGTTCCTTACCTTTCGCACCGTTCGTGCCGTTCGTGCCGCGACGAGCCGATCGGGGGACGGCTCGCCGGCCGACGGTACGGGTGCCGGAGCCGGGCCGATTCCCTCAGGCGGTGATGTCCTTCGCCGTGAACCGGGCCCAGGCCGCCGAGCCGAACACCGCCGCGTACAACGCCTGCAGCTCCAGGTTCTTCAGCACCTCGTCCCAGTAGAACGGCTCGCGCAGCAGGTCCGAGAAGGACAGCCAGTAGTGCGAGAAGAGGTACGGGGAGATCCCGCTCAGCTGCGGGATCGCGTCCAGGATCTGCACGGTGATCAGGACCCCGACCGTCGCCGCCATGGCCGCGATCCCGCTGTTGGTGAGGGTCGACACGAAGAGGCCGAGGGCCGCGAAGCCGATCAGTGACGCCGCGACCGCCACCGCGACGAGCACCGCACGAAGCAGCCCCTCGCCGAAGCTGATCCGGGTCCCTGAGATCGTCGTGAGGTCGTCCACGGGGAAGAGCAGCGCGCCCACGGCCAGCGCGGAGGCGGCGACGACGAGGGTCGCGATCAGGCAGAAGACCAGGGTGGCTGCGTACTTGGCGAGCAGCAGCCGGGTCCGTCCGGCCGGTGCGACCAGCAGATAGCGCAGCGTTCCCGCGCCGGCCTCGCCCGCTACGGAGTCGCCCGCGATGACGCCCACCGCCATCGGGAGGAAGACCGGGAGGACCGCGGCGAGGGAGGCGAAGACCAGGAAGAGACCGTTGTTGGTGACCTGGGAGAGGAATGCGGGGCCCGCGCCGCCCCCACCGGGACCGGCCGGCGAACCGTCGGCCGTCTCGATGCGGACGGCGATCCCGATCAGTACGGGGACGGCGGCCAGCACACCGAGCAGGGCGAGGGTGCGCCAGCGGCGCAGGGTGGTGGTCAGTTCGGAGCGCAGGATGCCGAGCGTCCACAGCGGGCCCAGCCTGGCCGTGGTGGTCCCGGCCGGCGCGAGTTCAGCCTGCGACATCGAATCCCTCTCCGGTGAGTGCGACGAACGCGTCCTCCAGCGAGGCCCGTTCGACGCCGAAGGAACGGACCCGGATGCCGCCGTGGACCAGGGCCGCGTTCAGGTCCGCGAGTTCGACGGTGCCGGCCGGGGCATCGGCCCTGACTCGGTCGCCGTCGAGGGTGATGCCGGTGATGCCGTGCTCCTTCAGGACGCGGGCGGCGTCGGCCGCGTCCGGTGTGGTGACGGCGAGCCGGCCGAGGGAGCCCGCGGCGAGGTCGGCGACGGGCCCCTGGGTGATCAGCCGGCCCCGGGCCATGACCGCGGCGTGCGTGCAGACCTGCTCGATCTCGTCGAGGAGGTGGGAGGAGAGGAACACCGTGGTGCCCTCGGCGGCCAGCTCCCGGATCAGGGCGCGGATCTCCCGCATGCCCTGCGGGTCCAGGCCGTTGGTCGGCTCGTCCAGGACGAGCAGGCGGCGGGGCCGGAGCAGGGCGGCGGCGAGGCCGAGCCGCTGCTTCATGCCGAGCGAGTAGGCCCGGGCCTTCTTGCCGGCCGCGGCTGCCAGCCCGACCCGTTCCAGGGCGTCACCGACGCGGGCGCCGCGGGTGCGCGGGTCGGCGGTGGGGTCGGCGCAGTCGAAGCGCACGAGGTTGTCCCGGCCGCTCAGGAACCCGTACAGCGCGGGGCCTTCGATCAGCGCCCCGACCTGGGGCAGCACGGTGCGGGCCGCGTCCGGCATGGGGCGGCCCAGGACGCTCGCGGTGCCGGACGTCGGATCGATCAGGCCCATCAGCATCCGGATGGTCGTGGTCTTGCCCGAGCCGTTGGGCCCGAGGAAGCCGAAGACGCTGCCGCCCGGGACGGCGAGGTCGAGCCCGTCGACGGCGAGCTGGCCGCCCCGGTAGCGCTTGGTGAGACCCCGGGTCTCGATCACGGGCACGGTGCCGGCCTCTGTCATGTGTGCTCCCCAGGTCGCGTCCGCCCCGTCCCACCGTACGGAGGCTACGGCGGGACGGGGCGGCGCCGGTGCGAAACGGCGTACGACGTGGTGTCAGCCGGCCTGGTTCGCCGCGTTCACCAGCGCGTCCTTGGTGACCGCGCCGACGTAGACACGGCCGTCGTCCGTCATCAGGGCGTTGACCAGGCGGGTCTTGAAGACCGTGCCCGAGCCGAACTTCCCGGTGACCTTGTCGCCGAGGGCGTCGAGGAACTGCTGCGCCCCGGCCGGTACGTCTCCCGGTTCCGCCGACGGAAGGGCCGCCCCGCCGGGGGTCTTGATCTCGGCGACGGTGTTCCAGCCCTTGCCGATCACGTTCATGCCCTCGAAGGCGCTCAGGCCGCCCATCGCCTTCTCGGCCTCGGCGTTCCCGTGGCCTTCCGCCTCGTCCGCCTCGGTCACCTCGGCGCCCTTGGGCGGGGTGAAGGAGAAGGAGGACGCGTCGGGCTTGCCGAAGTCGACCGTGGTGAACCCGGCGTCGACCGCCGCCTTGCCGCCGCTGCTGGGCCGCAGGGTGAACTTGAGCGGTACGCCGTTCTCCGCGTCCACCGCGACGGTGACCGAGCCGATCGTGGAGCCGCTCTGCTCGGGCTTGATGACCAGCCGGTACGCGTCGCGCCCGGCGACCTGCGCGGTGCCGTCGACCGTGACGGACGTCGTGCCGTCGGCGGCCTTCAGTGCCTGCTCGGCCAGGGCCTTCGGAGTGGTGGGAACGCCTTCGGGGGCGCTCTGCCGCTCCTTGCTCCGGCCTGCCTCCTTCTCGGCGTGGTAGACCGCGTTGGACTTGCTGTCGTACGCCCAGACCTGGTCCCCGTTGTGGATCAGGCTGTATTCGGACGCGTCGTCCAGGATGGACAGGCGCTGCTTGTCGGGGCCGTCGGCGGCCACCCGGAGGGTGTGGGTGCCCGAGGCCAGTTCCGTGAGCTTCTTCTGCGGGTCGGCACTCGCCGAGCCCTTGTCGCCCGCGCCGTCGGGGACGAAGGAGCCGGACAGGCCGCCCATCGACGGGATCCCGAGGTCGGTGCTGATCTTCACCGTGCCGGAGAGCTGCTGCGTGTCCGAGGCGGCGATCTTCTCGATGAGTTCCTGCGCGGTGATCTTCGGCAGATCGGGGTCTCCCGAGCTCGCGAGCGCCGGGACCAGCCCGATCGTCGCGGCCGCCACCCCCGCCACCGCGACGGGGACGATGTAGCGCACCGCCTTCCGGCGGCCTGCGCCGGCGCCCGTGGTGCCCTGCGCTGCCGAGCCGTTGGTGTCTGCGCTGTCGTTCGGTGCCATGTGTGCCCTACCTCCGTGGTCGGCGGCTTCCGTCCGGATGCACTCGTCCACTCCGTGCCGCCATTCTCGCCCGTTCCCGGTCAGGAGTGGTTGTTCTCCATCTGACCAAATCGGGCGGCTTCAGGCGTCAGCCCGCGGGAGCAACTCCGCGTACCTCTTCGGTATGACACCGAGGGGCGGTTCCTCCCCCGCCCCGTAGGGGTCGGGGTTGGGGAGGGGAGGTGCTCAGCCCGCGCGGTGCACCACGGCGTCGCACATCTCTTCCAGCGCGTCCTTGGCGTAGCACGAGGGCAGCGGCGTCAGGGTGGCCCGCGCCTCCTGCGCGTACCGGACCGTGTCGCGTCGTGCCTGGTCGAGCGCCGGGTGGGCGCGCAGGCGGCGCAGGGCCTCGTCGAGCCTGCCGGGCTCGTTCAGGTCGCCGTCCAGCAGCTCGACAAGCTCCACGTCGTCCGGCTTGCCGTCGGCCGCGGCCTGCGCCCTCAGGTGGAGTACCGGCAGGGTCGGAATGCCTTCGAGGAGGTCGGTGCCGGGGGTCTTGCCGGACTCGTGGGAGTCGGACGCGATGTCGAGGACGTCGTCGGCGAGCTGGAAGGCGACGCCGAGGCGCTCCCCGTACTGGGTGAGGATGTCGGTCGTCGACTCGTCGGCGCCGGACATCATCGCGCCGAAGCGGCAGGCCACGGCGATCAGCGAGCCGGTCTTGCCGCGCATCACGTCGAGGTAGTGCTCGACGGGGTCGCGCCCGTCGCGCGGGCCGGCGGTCTCCAGGATCTGGCCGGTGACCAGGCGCTCGAACGCCTCGGCCTGGATGCGAACGGCCTCGGGGCCGAGGTCGGCCAGGATGTGCGACGCGCGCGCGAAGAGGAAGTCGCCGGTCAGCACGGCCACCGAGTTGCCCCAGCGGGAATTGGCGCTGTCGACTCCGCGGCGTACGTCGGCCTCGTCCATCACGTCGTCGTGGTACAGCGTCGCGAGGTGGGTCAGCTCGACGACCACGGCGGCGGGCACCACGCCCGGGGCGTCGGCGTCACCGAACTGGGCGGCGAGCATCGCCAGCAGGGGACGGAACCGTTTGCCGCCCGCGCGCACCAGGTGCTGCGCCGCCTCCGTGATGAAGGGCACCTCGCTCTTGGTGGCATCGAGCAGCCCCGACTCGACAGCAGTCAAACCGGCCTGGACACCGGCCTCAAGAGCCTGGTCCCGCACGCTCAGTCCGAACGGCCCGACGACGGTCACGAGGGGATCTCCTGTCTGCTGACGATCACACGGAATGTCGATGTGTCGCTGCCATCACTCAAGTCAGCGTATCCGGTCCCCTTTGGATCACCGTGGGCGCCTTCCCGCCACCGCCGGTATGTTCGGGATCAGCTCATACGATCAGGAGTCACCCCTTTGTCCCACACAGCCGCAGACACCGAAGCCGCCCAGCCCCCGCCGGGCGACGACCACGCCTTTTTCGGCCAGCCCCGAGGCCTGATGACCCTGTCCGGCCTGGAGGTCTGGGAGCGGTTCTCGTTCCTCGGCATGCAGGCGATCCTGGTCCTCTACTTCGCCGACGCCGTCAGCAACGGCGGCATGGGGATGGAGGCCGGTACCGCCGCCTCCGTCTCCGCCGCCTACGGCACCCTCGTCTACCTGGTCTCCGTGGCCGGCGGCTGGCTGGCCGACCGGATCCTCGGCTCGTACCGCGCCGTCCTGTACGGCGGCATCCTCATCGCCTGCGGGCACTACGCCATGGCGGTGCCCACCGACGTCATGACCTGGGTGGGCCTCGGCCTGATCAGTGCCGGAACGGGCCTGCTCAAGCCCAATGTCGCCACCATGGTCGGCAAGCTCTACCGCACCGACGACGAACGCCGCGACGCCGGCTTCGCCCTCTACTACATGGGCATCAACATCGGCGCGTTCCTCGGCCCGCTGATCACCGGCTGGCTGGGTGACCACGCCAGCTGGCACTGGGGGTTCTCGGCCGCCGCGTTCGGTATGACGCTCGGCCTGATCCAGTACGTGCTGGGCCGCCGTCACCTGGCCGGGCGTAAGAACTCCGCCGAGTTCGCCCTGGCCCCCGGACCCATGCGCCGGGCGGTCCGCCTCATCGTCATCGGTGTCGTCGTGGTCGCCGCCGTCGCGACCGCGCTGGCCCTGGCGGGCTGGCTGACGATGGACCGCTTCGTCGACCTGCTCACCCTCGTCTCCGTGATCGCGCCGGTCGTGTACTTCGCGGTGATGTTCCGGAGCCCCCGGGTCACCGCGGAGGAACGCGGCAGGCTGCGCCCGTACGTGGTGCTGTTCCTGGCCTCCGTCGTGTTCAACTTCATCCTCTTCCAGGCGTACTCGACGATGATGCTGCTCGCGTCGACCAACGCCCGCACGGAGATCTTCGGCTTCCACTTCCCGGCCAGCTGGTACGCCTCCGCGCTCGGCGCCTTCGAGGTGGCGCTCGCTCCGGTGGTCGCGGCCGTCTGGGCGAAGATGGGGCCGCGCCAGCCACACGCGTCCAACAAGATCGCGATCGGGGTGATCCTCGGCGGGCTCTCGTTCCTGCTGATGGTCCTGCCCACCTCCGGGCACTCCTCGGACACGTACAAGATGGCCGCCTGGTGGATCGTCGGCTCGTACCTGCTGCTCGGGCTCGGCGACATCCTGCTGGAGACCTCCGGCATGTCCGCGACCACGAAGCTCGCCCCGAAGGCGTTCGCCAGCCAGACGATGGCGCTCTGGTTCCTCTCCCTGGCCCTCGCCAACGGCATCCAGGCACAGATCGTGAAGCTGTACGGCGAGGTCTCCAACCCCGCCTACTTCGGTGTCAATGGCGCTATCGCGGTGGCCGCCGGTGTGGCCGTCATCGCCGCCGCACCCTGGCTCAAGCGCACCATGCACCCCGTCCACTGAGGTAGCCCCCATGCACATCCAGACCTCCTTCCCGTACGAGACGACCCGCGAGGACATCTACGTCCCGCTGCCGGACGGCACCCAGCTGTACGCCCGGATCTGGCGGCCGGTGACCGACGAACCCGTGCCCGCGCTGCTGGAGTACCTGCCGTACCGGCTGAGCGACTGGACCGCGCCGCGGGACTGGCAGCGCCACCCCTGGTACGCGGGCCACGGCTACGCCTCGGTCCGGGTCGACGTGCGCGGCCACGGCAACAGCGAGGGCATGCCGGGCGACGAGTACGACGCGACGGAGCTCGCCGACGGGGTCGCCGTCATCCACTGGCTGGCCCAGCAGGAGTGGTGCTCGGGCCGGGTCGGCATGTTCGGCATCTCGTGGGGCGGCTTCAACTCGCTCCAGATCGCCGCGCTCGCCCCCGAGCCGCTGAAGGCCATCGTCACGGTGTGCTCGGCCGACGACCGCTACGACAACGACGTCCACTACATGGGCGGCTCGGTCCTCGCCGTGGACATGCACGCCTGGGCGGCCACCATGCTGGCCTTCGTCTGCCGTCCGCCGGACCCGGCGGACGTCGGCGACGACTGGCGGCAGATGTGGCTGGACCGGCTCGAAGCCGTGGACCCGTTCATCCACACCTGGCTGGCCCATCAGAGGCGCGACGACTACTGGAAGCACGGCAGCGTCTGCGAGGACTACTCCGCCATCAAGGCGAACGTCCTCGCGGTCGGCGGCTGGCACGACCCGTACCGCGACACGGTGCTCCGGCTCGTCGAGCACCTGGACCCGGCGAAGGTCCGCGGGCTGATCGGGCCCTGGTCGCACCAGTACCCCGACCGCGGACTGCCGCCCGGGCCCGGCATCGGCTTCCTCCAGGAGACGCTGCGCTGGTGGGACCAGCACCTGAAGGACAAGGACACCGGCGTCATGTCCGAGCCGCTGCTGCGGTCCTGGATCAGCGAGTCGCACCGGCCGGCCACGGTCTACGAGACGCTGCCCGGCCGCTGGGTCGGGGACACCAGCTGGCCCTCGGAGAACGTGTCGCCGGTCGCGTACGCCCTCCAGGGCGGGCCGCAGATCGTCGACTCGCCGCAGCAGACCGGGCTGGACGCCGGCCGGTTCTTCCCGTTCGGCAACGACGCCGACCTGCCGCCCGACCAGCGTGACGAGGACGCCAAGTCGGTCTGCTTCGAGTTCCCCGTGGAGGCAGCCCCGATCGAGATCCTCGGCCGCCCCCGGGTGAAGCTGCGGATCCGGATGGACGTCCCGCGCGGCCAGGCCGTCGCCCGGCTCTGCGACGTCGCCCCCGACGGCTCCTCCACCCTCGTCACCCGCGGCGTCCTCAACCTCGCCGCCCGCGACGGCAGGGACCGCACCGAGGACTGGCCCGCCGGCGGGACCGAGGACGTCACCTTCGACCTGAACGGCATCGGGCACACCTTCCCGCCCGGCCACCGGATCAGGCTCGCGGTCTCCTCCTCGTACTGGCCGTGGATCTGGCCGCAGGCCGGTTCGAAGGGCTTCACCCTGGACGCGGACGGCAGCTTCGTCGAACTCCCGGTGCGCCGGCACACCGAGGATCCCGCGATCCGCTTCGAGGAACCCGAGCAGTCCGAGCCGCTCGGCGTCGTCTTCCCCGTCACACTCGACGAACAGCGCCCCGAGCGGCTGGTGGTCCGTGACGTGGCCAAGGGCGAGTGGCGGATGGAGGTCGACCCCCGGTACGGCGGCACGCGCGTCTACCCGGACGGCCTGGAGTTCACCGAGGACGCGGTGGAGACGTACACGATCCAGGAGAGCGATCCGCTCTCCGCGCGCACCCGCTCCGACTGGACGATCCGGCTGCACCGGCCGGAGATGTCCTGGGACGTGCTGGTCGAGACGCGCTCCGAGATCTCCGCCGACGCGGATGACTTCATCACCTCCAACGAGGTGGTCTGCAAGGAGGGCGGCGAGGTCGTCTTCCACCGGACCTGGGAGAAGCGGATTCCGCGCACGGCCGGGTGAATCCCGCCGCCGTGTCCCCGTGTTCGCGGGGATACGGCGGAACTTTCCGGGCATTGGGGATGATTGAGGCACTGCCGCTGGGGGATGTCCCCCACGTAACGTGTCCCCCACAGCGACCTGGAAAGCGAGGCAGCAACAGATGCCCGAGCAGAGCAGCCCGCTCGAACTGGCCGAGGGCGATCCCTTCGGCCCGCACCACCTTCCGTACGGTGTCTTCTCCACCGCCGACCGGCCCGGCGAGCGGCGGGTCGGCGTCCGCATCGGCGGCCATGTGCTGGACGCCGGGGCGGCCGCGCACGCGCTGGGTTCGCCCTATGCGCAACTGCTGGCCCAGCCCGACCTGATGGCCCTGTTCGCGGCCGGCCGCACCGCCTGGAGCGATGTGCGCCGGGCCCTGACCGCCTGGGTGACGGTGCCGGCCCACCGCGCGGACATCGAGCCGCTGCTGCACCCCGTCGACTCCGTCACGCTCCACCTGCCCTACCGGGTCGCGGACTACGTCGACTTCTACGCGAGCGAGCACCACGCCACCAACGTCGGCCGGATCTTCCGCCCGGACGGCGACGCGCTCACCCCCAACTGGAAGCACCTGCCGATCGGTTACCACGGCAGGGCGGGCACGGTCGTGGTCTCCGGTACGGATGTGGTGCGCCCGGCGGGACAGCGCAAGGCCCCCGCCGACCCGGCTCCCGTCTTCGGCCCGTCCGTCAAGCTGGACATCGAGGCCGAGGTCGGATTCGTCGTCGGCGTCGGTTCGGAGCAGGGCCGGCCGGTGCCGCTGGCCGACTTCCGCGACCACGTCTTCGGTCTGTCGCTGCTCAACGACTGGTCGGCGCGGGACATCCAGGCCTGGGAGTACGTCCCGCTGGGCCCGTTCCTCGGCAAGTCCTTCGCCACGTCCGTGGCCGCCTGGGTGACACCGCTGGAGGCCCTGGACGCCGCCCGGACCGCGCCGCCCGCCCGGGACCTCCCGCTGCTGCCCTACCTCGACGACGCGGACGAGGAGGAGCCCGGCGGCTTCGACCTGCGGCTCTCCGTCGCGATCAACGGCCAGGTCGTCTCGGAGCCGCCGTTCTCCACCATGTACTGGACGGCGGCCCAGCAGCTGGCCCAGATGACGGTCAACGGCGCCTCGCTGCGCAGCGGTGACCTGTACGGCTCCGGCACCATCAGCGGCGCCGAGCCGGCCCAGCGGGGCTCGCTGCTCGAACTCACCTGGAACGGCCGCGACCCGCTGGAACTCCCGGAGGGCAAGCGGACCTTCCTGGAGGACGGCGACACGGTGACCCTGACGGCCTGGGCCCCGGGCCCGGACGGCACCCGCGTCGGCCTCGGCGAGGTCACCGGACGCATCGTGCCCGCGGCATGAACGGGCCCTTAGGACCCACGCTGCCCGAGGAACTGCTGCTGCTCGCGCTGGACCCGCAGCGCGGCACGCCGTACTGCCGCAACCGGATCCTCGAGTACGCGCTGGCCGGGGCGGCCCTGGCGGAGCTGGAGCTGCAGGGGCGGGTCACCGGACAGCGCGGCGAGATCCAGGTGATCAACCCGCTGGAGCCGCCGGACCCGCTCCTGGCCGCACTGATGCGGAGCCTGCCCGCTCCGGGCAAGGGCCGCTCGGGCGTCCCGGCCCAGGGCTGGGTCCGGCGCGCCGGGCAGCCGGTCGGGGGCATGTATCTGGAGGCCGCGGTGCAGCGCGGTGTGCTGCTCCGGGAGACCCGCCGCTTCCTCGGCCTGGTGCCCTACCACCGCCACCCGGCGGGGCCGCAGAGCTACGCGGCCCACGTCCGGGAGCGTTTCGCGGCCGCCGGGCGGGCCGGGCTGCCGGACCACCGCAGCCGCGCACTGGCCTCGCTCGTCGCGGCGGCCGGCCTCGATCGGCGGGTGCCCGGCGCCGGACTGACGTCCCGTTCGGCGATGCGGTCACTGATCCACGAGCGGTGGCCCGCCGAAGCGGTGTACCGCAACGTCCGCCGGGACGCGTCGGATCGTTCCGGGAGGCGGGCAGGACGGGCGGGGACGATCTCCAGCAGCGGCTCCTGACCCCGCACCGGTGGCAGATCTTTCTGCTGCGGACCACATCCGCGCAGGTCACAGCCGTTCCGTAACGGCCCCCAAGTGGCGCAACACTGCGGCAACACCATCTCCGCCACGGCGTCGGTATGGTCCACCGCATGCCAGCCGAACGCATCCGTGAGCACACCGTGCCCGTCGCCGCCGCCCGCCGGCGCCGGCTGCGTGCGGACGGCGCCCGGCTCCTCGCCGACCTGTTGCGCCACCAGGTGCGCACGGGTGCGTTCCCGGGTGGCGTCCTGCCGTACGAGGACACCATCGGCACCGACTACCGCGTCTCGCGCAACACCGTCCGCCAGGCCCTCGATCTGCTGCGCGGCGAGGGAATCGTCGAACGGCAGCCGGGGGTCGGCACCGTCGTCGTCGGCGAGCGGTACCCGCACGCCCTGGACCGGCTCCAGGGGCTGGCCGAGACCCTGCACGAACACGGCAGGGTCACCAACGAGGTCCGTACCGTCGGACCGGTCCCCGCACCCGCCCCAGTCGCCCGGCGGCTCGGCGTGCCGGAGCACACCGACGTGCTCTACATCGAGCGCCGCCGGCTGCTGAACGGGCTGCCGCTCTCCCTCGACCTCACCTACGTCCCGATGGACCTCGGGACCGGACTCCTCGGCGCCGACCTGGAGAACACCGACGTGTTCCGGCTGCTGGAGTCCCTGGCCGGGCAGCCGCTGGGCAGCGCCGACATCACCCTGGAGGCCGTCAACGCCGACGCGCACTCCGCCGCCGTCCTGGAGATCCCGCGCGGCTCCGCCGTCCTGATGCTGGAGCGCCTCACCCATCTCGCCGACGGACGCCCCGTCGACCTGGAGTTCATCCGGTTCCGCGGCGACCGCATCAGCATGAACGCCCTGCTGCACCGGTCCTGCTGACCCTCCTCCCCCCCTCCCACAACCCCTTCCCTGG
>NZ_JAELVH010000223.1 GCF_019399235.1 Streptomyces poriferorum
CGGATCACGGAGGTGTGGTCGAAGACCTCGGAGCACGCGAACCCGCCGGTGCTCCAAGGGGAGACGACGAGCATGGGCACCCGCTGACCGAGCCCGTACGGCCCGGCGGCGTACCGGATGTCTCCGGGGAAGTAGTCGGCGGTGGTGTCCACGGTGGACAGCCCCTGCGCGGGGCCCGAGGGCACGAAGGGCGGCACGACGTGGTCGAAGAAGCCGTCGTTCTCGTCATAGGTGATGAAGAGTGCGGTCCGGCCCCAGACCTCGGGGTCCGCGGTCAGCGCGTCCAGTACCTGGGAGATGTACCAGGCACCGTAGTTGGCGGGCCAGTTGGGATGCTCGCTGTACGCCTCGGGCGAGACGATCCACGAGACCTTCGGCAGCGTCCCGGCCCGGACGTCGGCCTTCAGGTTGTCGAGGAGCCCGCCACCGTGCTTGATGTCGGTACCGGTGCGGGCCTTGTCGTGGAGCGGATCCCCGGGCTCGGAGTTGCGGTAACTGTTGAAGTACAGAAGCGAGTTGTCACCGTACGTTCCCCGGTAGGCGTCGTCGATCCACCCCCAGGACCCGGCGGCGTCCAGCCCGTCGCCGATGTCCTGGTAGACCTTCCACGACACCCCGGCCTGCTCCAGCCGTTCGGGGTAAGTGGTCCAGCCGTATCCCGCCTCGTCGTTGCCGAGCACGGGGCCGCCTCCGGAGCCGTCGTTCCCCGTGTACCCGCTCCACAGGTAGTAGCGGTTGGGGTCGGTGCTCCCGATGAACGAGCAGTGGTATGCGTCGCAGACGGTGAACGCGTCGGCGAGGGCGTAGTGGAACGGTATGTCCTCACGTGTGAGGTGAGCCATGGTCGTCGCGGTCTTGGCCGGCACCCACTGGTCGTACGCACCCTTGTTGAACGCCCGGTGTCCGCCCGCCCAGTCGTGGTTCAGGTCCCGGAGGAACTGCATCCCGAGCTCGTCGGCGGGCGGCCTGAACGGAAGCACCTCCTTACCGAGGAGATCCTTCTGATGCCAGACCGGCTTTCCGCTGGGGAGCGTGACGGGCCGCGGATCGCCGAAGCCGCGAACGCCGTTCATGGTGCCGAAGTAGTGGTCGAAGGAACGATTCTCCTGCATCAGCACGACAATGTGCTCGACGTCCTGCACGCTGCCCGTACTCCCCTTCGCGGGAAGGGAGGCGGCGCGGGCGATACTGCTCGACAGCGCGGTGTACGCGGCTGTCCCTCCGGCGAGTTGCAGGAGGCGGCGACGGTTCAGTTCTGCCATGGGTGGGGCCTCTGTGGGGTGAGGGGACAGCGGGCGAAGGCGACTGGAGTGTTCCAGAACCGATGGTGCCGGCGGAAGGCCCGTGCGGTGTGCACGGGGTGGCGATCCACCGAACTCCCGGCGACGGAACAGCCCACGGACGAGGCCGCGCGCTCCGGCGAGCGTCCCGGTCCCCACCCACCCGCTCCTAAGCGGTACGAGCGACGGCGGGGAACGCGTTCAACCTCTCCGGATGCGGTGCTCTGCTCTCGTCGCCCGCGCGCGGCAGTGCAGTTCGGGCCTACGCGGCCACCGTCGCGCTGACCTGGCTCTTCGACTTCCTCGCACAGACATGCGCTCCCGACATGATGTCGCACCACCGACGACCTCGCACATGGGGCAGATCTTCCCCCGCTTCGCTGCGAAGCCCACATCCCGTGGGGAATCATGCAGGCCATGGCCCAACTCGAAGCGCGCGAAGTGCCACTGCACAAGGTCTTCTGCAGTGACTACGACTTCCGGATCCCTGACTACCAGCGGCCTTACGCATGGCAGCCCGAACAGGCCCAGCAGCTCCTGGCCGACCTAGAGGAAGCCCTCCTCAGAGGCGACGGTGAGCCCTACTTCCTCGGTTCCCTGGTTCTCGTCAAGGACAGCGGATCGGCCGAGGCCGACGTCATCGACGGTCAGCAACGTCTGACGACCCTGACCATCCTTCTGGCGGTGCTGCGCGATCTGGCGCAGCAGCCCGACGTGGTAACCAATCTGGTGGCGATGATCTCCGAGCCCGGGAACACGGTTCTGGGGCTGAAGGCCAAACCCCGTCTCACCCTGCGCCCCCGGGACGCCGACTTCTTCCAGCAGCACATCCAGAACGCCGGTTCCATCAGTACCCTCCTGGCACTCAACCCCCACAACCTCAGGACCGACGCGCAGAGGGCCGTTCAGGCAAACGCGCTGGCACTGCACACCGCCCTGGCCTCCTGGAGCGACGAACAGCGTTTATCCCTGTGCAAGTTGATGGGGGTCCAGACTTTCCTGGTCGCAGTCAGTACCCCCGACCTGGACAGCGCCCATCGAATCTTCAGCGTCATGAACTCCCGGGGCCTCGACCTGTCGCCTGCCGACATCTTCAAGGCCCAGATCATCGGCGAGATCGACGAGGAGGTCTCGGAGACATACGCCAGGCGGTGGGAGGACTCCGAGGAAAGCCTCGGCCGTGAGGACTTCTCCGACCTCTTCCTCCACATCCGCATGATCTTCTCCGGCGAACGGGCCCGACAGGAACTGCTCAAGGAGTTCCAGAGCCAGGTCCTGGTCCACTACAAGGGCGGACGAGCCAAGGAGTTCGTGGACCATGTACTCGTACCCTACGCCGAGGCCTCCGCGGTGATCCGCGACAAGGCCTACGCCGCCGGAGACGGTTCGGATCAGGTCAACCTGTGGTTCCGCAGGCTGCTGCTGCTGGACAACAACGACTGGTGGCCGGCCGCGCTGTGGGCACTCACGTCCCACGGAGACGATCCGGTGTGGCTGAGTTCGTTCCTCCGGTCACTGGAGCGGCTCGCCGCGAGCATGTTCATCCGACGCGTCTACACCACCCCCCGCGTGTTCCGCTTCGCCGAGTTGCTGACCGAGCTGAAGGAGCTGGCCCCGGACAGGGGACTGGAGGCCCCCGCCTTGCAACTGACGGTGGCCGAGCGGTCCGAGACACTGCACCGGCTCAACGGCGAGGTCTACCACGAACTGAGGACGCGACGGTACATCCTGCTGCGACTCGACGAGCTGGTGGCCGAGGACGACATCGTGGCGACGTATGACGCTCCGCGCGTCACGGTCGAGCACGTGCTCCCCCAGAACCCCGGTCCTCAGTCGCAGTGGCGTGCGGACTTTACCTCGGACGAACGCGCGCTGTGGACACACCGACTGGCCAACCTGGTGCTGCTCAGCCGCGCAAAGAACTCCCAGGTGCAGAATCTGGACTTCACCGACAAGAAGGAGCGCTACCTCAAGCGGGGTGTGGTCACGTTTCCGCTGACCACACAGGTACTGGGTCAAGACACCTGGACACCGGAGCATCTGGAGAAGCGCCAGGCGGAACTCCTCGGCCTCCTTGCCGAGGAATGGCGGCTGTAGTTCTCCCGGGCACACCGCTCGGCGCATGGAGCTGACGTGGCAGTGGGAGAAACTGCGGTCAGCGCGGGGACATGAGATCAAGGTTGGGGAACCGCACGCCGCGAACGCCCGCCCCGCCGGGTGCCCGTCACAGCAGTTGAGTCGGGCACCCGGCAAGTTGGTCGGGAGACACCAGGTCAGGCAGACGGCAGCTCACGAACCGCCGGCCGATGACCTCCGTAAGAGGCGACCAACGCGTCCGCCACGATCGCCGCGTCCGCCTCGGCCACCTCCGCCGGATACTCCGGCAGCAGGTCGTCCCAGACAGGCATCCACGACCCGTACAGCTGGGCCTGCCCCTCGGGACGGGCGAAGAACCAGATGTGCAGATGGGCGCCCCCGTCACCGATGCGGTAGACATGCGCCCGTGAGATGTGGGGCAGCGCCTGCACATGGCGGGCGATATGAGTGGTCAGCACCCCCAGTTCGGCAGCGAGTTCGTCGGCCAGGTCCACCAGGTCGCAGTGGTCACGTGGATACAGCATCAGCACGAGCGGTACGCCGACTCCCGGCATCCGGGTGAGCCGCCAACGGTCGTCGAGCCAGATCCCCTCGTCACGGTCGCGGCACGCGCCGCAGTCCGCCGGGTCCTCGCCGTGCCGTGCCGGTTCGGGCAGAACCGGAGGACGCATCGGCGCGACGCGCAGACCGTCCGGCTCGAACGGGCTGACGTCCCAACCCGTCATACGGGCCAGCGGGAGCCGTCGCTCATCATCCGCGGCAGTACGTGCGTGGGCGTAGAACTCGTCGGGTCGCAGTGCCATGGCCGAAGAATACTGTTGCCGGACGGCACGACACGGCTTGGCCCCGACGCAGGTCGCCGGGCTCCGGTCGCGGTTCTTCCTTGGTGAACAGCCCCATTCCTGTGGGGACTTCGAAGCCATAGCCGCGCTGCGCTCCGACGCTGCCTCACACCGGAACCGGGGGCCCGCCTCCACCGTCCCCTGGGGGATAACCCCCAGGAAGGTCGGGGGGAAACCGGGTCGTGCGGAGGACGCCGGGTCCGTAGGTTCTGGAGTGGAATAGGCGCACCGCTTCACACAGCCTTCGGAGGCCCCCTCGTGACCGCCCCTTCGCTCCAGCCGACGCGCACGCTTCACCCGGCCCTGGCGGCCTTCGTGCGCTTTGTGATCTGCGGCGGCGGGGTCGGGGTTGCCTCCAGTGGTGTGCTGGTCCTCCTCCACGACCGGATGCCGCTGGTCCTCGCCAACGCTCTCGTCACGGTCGTGTCCACCGTGATCGCGACCGAACTGCACAGCCGGGTCTCGTTCCGCAGCGAGCGCCGGGGGTGGGGTGTCCACCTTCAGTCGGGCCTGACCGTGGCGGTGAGCTATGCCTTCACGACCGGGGCACTGTTCTGCCTGTACGCGGTCCAGTCCGAGCCTTCGGCGCTCGTTCAGCAGAGCGTCTACCTGTCCGCGTCGGCCGTCGCCGGCGCCGGGCGGTTCGCGCTACTGCGGGTCGTCGTCTTCGGGGAGCGCACGGCGGGCGGGACGCGGAAGCCCTCGTTCGGCAAGGCGTCCGTGGCCATGGCTGCCTGAGCGCGACACCGATCTGCGGATCCAGCCGCTCGCCCCGCCCGAGCGGGTCCCCGGTCTTCGCCGCCGGTCGCGTCACACGGTGCCCGAGCAGTCAGGAGAAAACTCCTGTGCGTCGACTCGTACACCTCTGCGATCATCCACGAATGACGCACAGTCTCGACTCGCTGGTCATCCGGCACACCCACCGAATCCCCCTCCCCAAGGGTGTCACCGGGGAAGGAAGCACCGCCGCACGGAGCCTCGATGCGGCACTGACGTCCGTGGGATTCAAGCTCTCGGCGGAGCTGTTGCAGCGGCTGTCGGGGCTGTCCGAGGCCACAGTCGTGCGCACCGCCGAGGAGACGCTGCGCGCCGTGAGCAAGATGGTGGGCGACCACGTCCGGCACAACGCGTACTTCATCGACTTTCCGGCGAACGTGCCGGGCACCGAAGAGTTCTGGACGTCGTGCGTGACGAAGGCACTCGGCGATGAGAGGACCCGCGAGAACGTGCTGACGCAGCTGGCACACGGAGTGCTGGACCTGCTCAGCCTCCCCACGTACGGCCGCTACCAGCACACCTACGAGGAGATGCTCGCGGCGCAGGACGCGCTGATCGCGTCGGCGGGTGACCGGGTGACGGTCCTGCACCCCGGAGGGGACCTGGAAGAGGAAGTCACGGACCTGTACCTGGCCCTGGCGGGCAGTACGACGCCGCTGGGCGAGGAGCACCTGCGCGACCTCAGGACGCTCGCCGGACCGTGCGCACGCGGCCCCCAGCCGGAGTCGATCCCGGTCCGGGAGAACCGGGCCGTCGTCAACGAAGCCCGTCTCGCTGTCGGCGCCGGCCTGTTGCTGGACACCGTGGTTGATGTATTGCGGCTGGCCTGCGCACTGTCGGACGGCGATGTCACGTTGCAGCAGCCGACCCGGTTCCGGGCTCTCTCGCGGCCGGTCCGCCGCACCCTGCTCGCGGGTCTTGACGCCGTGATCGCGGCGAACCCCGCGAAGCTGGCCGATGTGCACGCGTACCGCGAGGAGTTCAAGCGGCTCGGCGAGCGTCTCCACCCGCACGAGTACCCGCGCTGGCCGCACGCCGCCGACGTGTTCGCGGTGGCGCGGCGCGAGAAGGAAGCGCGGACCTTCGACAGCCGTGTCGAAGAGCTCCTTGACGCGTACGACGTGCTCGGGGCGGTGCGGTTGCTGAAGTCCGCTCCCGGCAAACTGTTCCGCGCCCTGGACCTCCTGCTGCGTATCGCCGCCGGCCAGGAGGAACGGGACGCTGTGGTGGCCGCCGCGGTGGAGGTGGCTCCCCAGGTCTCCGGACGAGTCGTGCTGTCGGTGCGCGAGCACTTCCAGAACCGGGAACGGGAGACCGACGCGCCCCGGATCTTCGTGAACCGCCGGGGTCGTGGCTGGGTCAGTCCCGACTTCCGGCCCCCGGTCCCCGCCTCGGACCGCGATCGTCTGATCGCCGCGCTGGACGCCGAGATTCGTCGCAGGCTCCCGGCGCCCGGCCGGCTGCTGGTCGACCCCGACGTGTTCGACGTGGCGCTCCCGCTCAGCGGCAGGGCGACCGCGGGTGGGCTCGGTGTACTGCCGCGCGGTTCACTCTCCGCGGTAGACGGCGACCAGTTGCGGTTCTTCGTGTACTGGAAGGAGAGCGAGAACCGGACCGATTACGACCTCTCGGCGCTGCTTCTCCACACTGACTACAGCACCGACTCCTGGCTCTCCTACACCTCTCTCACGGCTGTCGGGGGCAAGCACTCGGGCGATGTCACCGAAGCGCCCGACGGCGCCTCGGAGTTCATCAACCTGTCCTTGGACCGGGTACGCAGCGCGTGCATCGTTCCGCAGGTCAACATCTTCTCCGGCGAGAACTTCGAGGAGGTCGAAGAGTCGTTCTTCGGATTCATGCTGCGCGACGGTGAGCAGAAGGGCCGGCCGTTCGAGCCGCGCACGGTGCGCATGAAGTCAGACCTTCGCGGAGCGGGCCGGGTGGCGCTGCCGCTGGTGTTCCGGCGCGAGGACGACGGCCGCTGGCGTGCCAAGTGGCTGCACCTGTACCTGAAGGGCATCTCGTCGGCCAACCGGGTCGAGGAGAACCAGGTGTCGGTCTCCAAGGTGGTGCGCGCCGTCGTGGAACGCGACTACCTCACCGTGAGGTATCTGATCGACCTGATGACGGCCGGCTGCTCGACCGTGGATCTGTGGGACGGCGGACCGTCCCCGGACGAGCCGGTGACGTACATCGGTCTCGAACGCCCCGAAGGACTGCACCCTGACTCCCGGGTCATCACGCCCGAAAATCTGCGCGACTTGATCCCGGGCTGAGTGCTAGCGTTGGCCACGGCCAGGCCATGAAGGGGCTTCCTTCTCACTCCTCTCTGACATCGAGTTCCTTCGCTCTCCTGGCCCTCGGCATCGCTCCGGGCGGCGCCCGCGTTCACCACGCGAGCGCCGCCCGACGCGTTTTCCACCCCCTCTGCACGCCGCGGAGACAGCCTCTCCGCTCCTGCGCCCGTACGAACCCGTCACGGCCGGACCGGCCTGCGTGTGTCCACCCCGATCGCGACCGGACATGTGCAGGGGCGCGACGCGCGCGCGTTGTTATCCTGACCAGCGTTCCAGGTCATCAGGGTGGGCCCCGTCGGCCGCCGGAGCGGGCTGAGCGCCCGTCGAGGGGAGAAGCACGTGCAGGGTCCAGCCGCGAGCCGGGGTTCGGTCAGGAAGGCCGAGCAGGCGTGGAGCCAGGCGATGGCCCTGATGCAGCGCGGGGACTCCGCGGGCGCCGGCGCGCAGTTCGCGCTCGCCACCACCCACGACCCCTCCGCCGCCGACGCGTGGCTGGGGCTGCACGCGACCGGTCAGCGGCAGGAGGAGGCGCTGGATGCCATGCTCCGGAGTTCGGGGAACTTCGGTGCGCTGCGGACGAGGTTCGGGCTGCCGCTGCGGTCCACGTTCCAGATCGGCCACTACGTCACGTTCCGCCTGGAGAACGCGCGCGACCTGTGGCTGGCGGCCATGTCGTCACTGCTGGACAAGAAGCGGGTCGACGAGGCGTGGGCGGGGCTCTCGTCCGCCCAACTCGACTGCGACGAGACCAAGTTCGTCTGCACCCGCTACGCGTTCGTTAAGGAGGACTGGGCCCTCGTGCTGAGGTTCGCGACCGGTATCGGTGACGCGTTCCTTTACGACGAGGCGCAGTTGTACGTCGGCGCGGCGCTGTTCGCCCAGGGCGTCTACCACGAGGCGCTGAACGTGCTGGCGCCGCTGCCGCGGAAGCTGGAGACGGGCAGCAGGTTCGACGCGGAGACCAAGTACTTCATGGGTCGTTCGCTGGAGGAGCTGGGGCGGCAGGAGGAGGCGCTCAAGCGGTATCAGTACGCCTTCCGGTGTTCGCCGGGGCTTTTCGACGTGGATGTTCGCGCCCGGGCCCGGCCGGCCCCGGCTGCCTCTCCGGCCCCCAGGGCCGCCGACCTGGTTCCGCCGCGGCCCGCGGAGCCGGCGCAGCCCGCTGCGCCGACGCCCACCGTCCCGGCCCCGGCCCCCGCCCCGGCCGGGGGCCCGACGCCTCCCGGCGGCACGGACAGCGCGCAGCCCGACGCCGAGGCGCGCGCCCGGCTGCTCGCCGAGGCGCAGAAGTCCCTCGACGGCATGATCGGCCTGGAGCCCGTGAAGCGCCAGGTGCTCACGCTGATCGCCCAGTTGCGCATGGCCGCGCTGCGTGAGGAGCAGGGGCTTCCCGGTGGGGCGCGGCCCCGGCACTTCGTCTTCGCGGGTCCGCCCGGCACGGGCAAGACGACCGTCGCCCGCATCATCGGCAAGGTATTCGCCGGGCTCGGGCTGCTGAGTTCGGGGCATGTCATCGAGGCCCAGCGCGTCGACCTGGTCGGGCAGCACCTCGGGTCCACGGCCATCAAGACCAGCAAGGTCATCGACTCGGCGCTGAACGGCGTGCTGTTCATCGACGAGGCGTACGCCCTGTCCAACAGCGGGTACAGCGGCGGCGACGCGTTCGGTGACGAGGCGTTGCAGGTGCTCCTGAAGCGGGCCGAGGACGACCGCGACCGGCTCGTCGTCGTGCTCGCCGGGTACCGCGAGGAGATGGCCGGCCTGCTCGCCGCCAACCCGGGGCTCGTGTCCCGCTTCACCACGCGTGTCGACTTCCCGTCCTACTCCGCGCAGGAGCTGGTCCTCATCGCCCGCGCCGTTCTGGCCTCCCAGGGCGACGAACCGGACGAAGGAGCGCTCGAGGTCCTGGGGACCTTCTGCTCAGCGATCGTGGACGGCGGGATGGCCGACACGGTGGGCAACGCCCGGTTCGCGCGGGAGCTGTGCCAGAAGGCCTCCGCGCAACGGGATCTACGGCTGTACGCCACGCACGCCGACAGCACGCCGACCCGTGCCGAGATGGTGACCGTGCTCACCGAGGACGTGGTGGCCGCGCACCAGGAGCTCATGGAGTCGCACGAGAACAGCGGGTCGTAGGCTGCGCGCCTCCCAGCCGTGCCCGTGTGTCCTCAGGGCGCCGTGAAGTACGCCGGGAACCGGGGACCGAGCCACGGCTTGCGGCCCCATGCGAAGACGCGTCCCCGGGCCATGGCGCCCACCGGCGAGCTGCGGCCGAGCGCCATCAGCAGGAACGTGACCGGCTCGATGGAGATCGTGCAGTCGGGGCGGTCCGGCAGCTCGTGGTCCACGGCCGCCGTGCCGTCGGTGAACGTCACACCGAAACGGCCGCCGCCCCACAGCCGTACCGCGTACCGGACGTTCAGCCCTGCCGTGGTGCCGGCCTCGGTCACCCGGGGCATGGCCCGGACCATGAACGGGAGCGCAAGACGGACCCGGGCGGCGTCGACCATGTGCGGGCGCTTCAGCGCACGGGCCAGGTCGTAGCCGTGGCCCAGCATGTGCGTCAGGAGGTACGAGCCGAGGACCGCGCGGTTCATCGGCCCCATCGGTGTCATCAGCGTCTCGTCCGCGGGATGTCCGGTCACCGCGTCCAGGCAGGCGGCCGCCTGCGCCACGATCATCGCCGCCAGGGGGTGTGCCGCGCGCTCGCCGAAGGCCGCGAGTGCCTCCTCGTTGGCTGCGGCGATGCTCTGCGGGCTGCCGTCGCCGTGGGACCGCGGATGCCCGGCCGCCACGTCGGCCATCAGCGCGTTGGCCTGCGCGAGGTGCGCGGCCACCTCCCCCACCGTCCACGTCAGCCCCGGCACGGGAGCGCCGGTGTCGGGAGCGGTGCGCAACAGCTCCGCGATCTCCTCGGCCGTCGTGCGTATCGCGTCGGCCAGTCCCTCGGGCAGCGCTCCACGCACTTCCTGTCCCGCCTTCGGCTCCACTGCGCCACCGTCCTTCCGAACGCCGCCCGCGCGTCCACCGTCCACTCCGGTTACCTGCGGGTACACAAGAGCAGTTCACGGGGCCTCCCGGCAAGAGGTCGACGCCCGCCGTTCGAACCCCTCTACGATCGGACGCGTGTGCGCACATGTGATCATCGCCGAGGACGACGCGAAACAGGCGGAGCTACTCCGCCGCTACCTCGAACGGGAGGGGCATGCCGTCACCGTCGTCGGCGACGGCCTCGCGGCCCTCGACGCGGTCCGGCACCGGGAGCCGGACCTGCTGGTCCTCGATGTGATGATGCCTCGTGCCGACGGTCTGGACGTGGTACGCGTCCTGCGCGCCGAGCGCCGGGAGCTGCCGGTGCTGATGCTGACGGCCCGCTCCACGGAGGACGATCTACTGCTCGGCCTCGACCTCGGCGCGGACGACTACGTGACCAAGCCGTACAGCCCGCGCGAACTGATGGCCCGGGTCCGCACGCTCCTGCGCCGCAGTCGGCGCGCGTCGGACGCCGGGGAGACCGCTCCGGCGGACGCCGCCGTCCTGACGGTGGGGACCCTGGTGGTCGATCCCACCCGGCACCTGGTGTCGGGGCGGCGAGGCGGTGGAGTGCACTCCGGGTGAGTTCAGGATCCTCGCCGCCCTGGCGGCCGAGCCCGAGCGGGTCTTCACCCGCCAGCAACTGCTCGCCGAGCTGCACGGCTTCGACCGGTACATCAGCGACCGCACGGTCGATGTTCACGTCATGAACCTGCGGAAGAAGATCGAGCCCGCGCCGCGCCGGCCCACCCGGCTCCTCACCGTCTTCGGTGTCGGCTACAAGCTGACCGACCCGGCGAAGGCCACGGCACGTGCGTCGTCGTAGCGGGGAGCGCCCCCTGCCCGGAACGCGCGGTGCGGCGGCGCCCGAGTCCGGGGCGTCGCGGGCACGGCTGCCGTTGCGCAAGAGCCTGTTCGCCCGGCTGCTGGCCGTATCGGCGCTGGTGGCGGCGTGTTCGGTCGCCGCCACGGCCTGGCTCGCCGTCCAGACGACGTCCGGCGCGATCCTGAAGGAGCAGGGTCAGAACCTCACCGCCGACGCCCGGATCTACCACAGCCTGCTCGGCTACGCGGCGGCTCATCCCACCTGGGACGGTGTCGACGAGACCGTGCGTGACCTGGCCGAGCAGTCCGGCCGGCGGATCGCGCTGACCACCGAACAGCGCGCGCCGCTCGCCGACTCGGCCGCGCCGGAGAAGGCCGCGGCGCTGCCCACCCAGGCGTCGGCGATCGTGGACCCGCTGTCGGTGGACACCGCGCTGGCCGCCGAGAACGCGGGCCCGTCCGGCACCCCGGCGGACCGCGTCGATCCGCGAGCGGTCGGGCCGTTCCGGCTGCCGGCCGCGGAACGTACGGCGTTGCGGCAGATCGCGGAACGGGGCGTGGCCTGCCTCAGCGAGGCCGGGATCGCCTCGGACGTCGTCCGGACCGAGAGCGGACGCCCGGTGATCCAGGCGGTGGGCAACGACCCGGAACGGATACAGGAAAGCCGCTGCACCACCGACGCCCTCGACGCCCCGACGGCCACGGAGCAGCGGGCCCTGAAAGCCCTCAACCAGCTGGCCGACGCCTGTCTGAAGCGTCAGGACCGCAGCGGCGTCCACCTGAAACTCGACCTCTCCTGGGGGCAGAGCGCGGAACCCGTACCCACGGCGGTCCCCACCCTGCCGCCGAGCGAGGCACCCCGCACCGCACCCGGCATCGAACCGGAGACCGCGCCGAGCACCACGCCGACCGAGACGCCCAGCGTCATGCCGAGCGCGGCACCCGCACCAGCCGTCGGCACCGGCGAGGACGACCGGGCCATCGCCTCCTGTGTGGGCACCGCACGCCGGGAGCAGCTCAGCTCGTACGTCGCCTCGCCCGCCCTGCTCTTCATCAGCGACACCGGCGGCACCACCGTGCCCGGTTTCGACCTCTCCCCGGCGAACACCGCCAGGATCGCCGGCGCGGCCGCCCTCGTCCTGGCCCTCACCGTCGGCGCCTCGGTGCTCGTCGGCGCCCGGCTCGTCCGACCGCTGCGCGCCCTGACAGGCGCCGCCCAGCGGATGCGCGACGGGGAGGACGGCGCACCGGTGCTGGTCACCGCGGACAACGAGATCGGGCGGCTCGCCGCCACGTTCAACGACATGTCCGCCCACCGCGCTCGGCTGGAATCCCAGCGCAAGGCCATGGTCAGCGACGTCGCCCATGAACTGCGCACCCCGCTCAGCAACATCCGTGGCTGGCTGGAGGCGGCGCAGGACGGGGTGGCCGATCCGGACCCGGCGTTCATCGCCTCCCTGCACGAGGAGGCCGTGCAGTTGCAGCACATCATCGACGACCTCCAGGACCTCGCCCAGGCCGACGCGGGAGCCCTGCGCCTGCACGCCGAGCCGGTACGGATCGAGGAACTGCTCGGCCAGGTCGCCGCCGCGCACCAGGCCCGCGCCGAGACGGCCGGGGTGGCCCTCACCGTGCCGCCGCCATCTCCGCCGGACCGTCCTGTGCCGGGGCTGACGGCCGATCCGGTCCGGCTCCGCCAGGCCATCGGCAACCTGGTGTCCAACGCGGTGCGCCACACCCCGGCCGGCGGGCAGGTCACCTTGCGCGCGTACGGCTCCGAGTCGGGCGACGCGGTCCTCGTGGACGTGTCGGACACGGGCACCGGCATCCCCGCCGAGGACCTCGTCCATGTCTTCGACCGCTTCTGGCGCGGTGAGAAGTCCCGCAGCCGTCGCACCGGCGGCAGCGGTCTCGGGCTGGCGATCGTACGGAAACTGACGGAGGCGCACGGCGGGACGGCGACGGCGGCCAGCGTGCCGGGTGAGGGCTCGGTGTTCACCCTGCGGCTTCCGGCCGATCGATCGAAAAACGCCCCCGTGGCCGGTTCCACGGACGGTTCCGTACAGCCCTGATGCGATGACCACAGCGTCCTGACAGCTTCTTCATAACTTCGCGTCAGCCTGTCGGCACGCCTCGCGCCACGGTGCGACCCGCACCGCGGCGCCGTCGAGGCCGACCTGGAACGGAGCCATGTTCATGCCCCTGCGTACGTCTCTGCGTACCGCCCTCCTCACCGCTGTCGCGGTCGGCGCGGTCTGTGTGCCCGCCACCTCGGCGTTCGCCGACTCCTCACCCAAGCCCACGGCCACGCCGTCGGTCGTGCCCGCGTCGCCGAGTACGGAGCCCTCCGCCGCCCCGACCCGGGCACCTTCCACCGCCACCCCGTCCGTGCTGCCGCGGGGTGGCGGTGGAAGGTG
>NZ_JAELVH010000224.1 GCF_019399235.1 Streptomyces poriferorum
GCTCCTCGCCCTGGTGGCGGGCGGCATCGGTGGCGGCATCGGCGCCTACATAGAGCGCAACGGCGGCTTCACCGCGGTCGAACTGCCCCAGGACGAAAGGAACGGCGGCGGTCGAGCCCCCGACAGCGTCGCGGGCATAGCGGCGAGCGCCCTGCCCAGCGTGGTCACCCTGCACGTCAGCGGCACCACCGAATCGGGCACCGGCACCGGCTTCGTCCTGGACGACCGGGGCCACATCCTGACCAACAACCACGTGGTCGCTCCGGCCGGTTCCTCCGGCGACATCACCGTGACGTTCAGCGGCGGCGAGACGGCGAACGCCGAGATCGTCGGCACGGACAGCGGCTACGACCTGGCCGTGGTCAAGGTAAGCGGGGTCTCGGGCCTCAAGCCCCTGCCCCTGGGGAACTCCGACAATGTGCAGGTCGGGGACCCGGTGGTGGCCATCGGCGCACCCTTCGACCTGTCCAACACCGTCACGTCCGGCATCATCAGCGCCAAGGACCGGCCCATCACCGCAGGCGGTGAGAAGGGTGACGGCAGCGACATCAGCTACGTCGACGCCCTCCAGACCGACGCCCCGATCAACCCGGGCAACTCCGGTGGCACCGCTGGTGGACACCGACGCGCATGTGATCGGGATCAACAGCGCCATCCGCGCCGCCGACAGCGGTTCGACGACGGAGGGCGGCCAGGCCGGTTCCATCGGGCTCGGCTTCGCCATCCCGATCAACCAGGGCAAGCGCGTCGCCGAGGAGCTCATCAACACCGGGAAGGCCACCCACCCGGTGATCGGTGTGAGCCTCGACATGAAGTACACGGGCGACGGTGCCAAGGTCGGGGCCGAGGGCGCCGGCGGCAAGTCCTCCGTCACCGAGGGCGGCCCCGGAGCGAAGGCGGGCATCCGGCCGGGTGACGTCATCACCGAAGTGGACGGCAGGCAGGTGCACAGCGGCGAGGAGCTGATAGTGAAGATCCGCTCGCACCGGCCGGGCGACCGGCTGGAGCTCACGCTGACCCGCGGTGGTAAAGACCTGTCCATGACTTTGACGCTCGGCTCGGCAACCGGCACGTGACGGCCACGAGAAGCTACCGCCCGGACAGTTTCGCCGGGTACCGTGGGCCGAGTCCGGACCCCCATCCGACCTGGTCGCGGAGAACACGAGGAGCCGCAAGGTGTTCAATGACATAGGCCCACTGGAGCTGGTTGCGCTCGCCATCATCGGCGTACTCGTCTTCGGCCCGGACAAGCTCCCCAAGGTCATCCAGGACGCCTCGCGTTTCATCCGCAAGATCCGGGAGTTCTCGGAGAGCGCCAAGGAAGACATCCGTACGGAGCTCGGCCCGGAGTTCAAGGACTTCGAGTTCGAGGACCTGAACCCGAAGACGTTCGTCCGTAAGCAGCTCATGGACGGCAACGACGACCTCGGGCTGAAGGAGATCCGGGAGAGCTTCGACCTGCGCAAGGAGGTCGCCGAGGTCACCGACGCGGTGAACGGGCGCGAGACCGCCCCTGCCGTGGAGGCGAAGACCGGCGTGTCGGGCGCTGCCGCGGTCACCGCAGCCAACGGCTCGGCGGGCGCTCCCGACCTGCTCAAGAAGCGCGAGCAGCCCACGAAGACCGACCACCCGCCGTTCGACGCAGACGCCACCTGACCCACGTCAATCCCGACTCGTCCGGACGGTATGGCTATTCTCCATCTGTCCGGTTGTGAGTACGCCCGCGGGGGGCGGGCCGCTCCGGACCTTGACGATCGAGGAGGCGGCCGGGCAGATGGAGACAACGAGTCGGGTGGGCGCGGATGGTGCGCCGGACACAGCCACGGCGGAGGGGGTGCCGGCGGCCCGGCTCACGGTCGACGGCTATCTGCAGGCGCCGTTCCCCTGGTACGGACTGGACGAGGCCTTCACCGGGCGCCGCTGGCTGATGCAGGTGGGCACCGCGGCGGACGGCACGGTGCAGCACGGCTCGACCGGTCACGGTGACGAGCCTTCGGTACGGGGCGGCGACTCCGGTGCGGACAAGCAGCGGTTCGCGGTCGTCGTGACCGTGGCCAGCAGCCCGGTGCGCCGCAGCGGCGACGGCACGGGGGTCCTGGACGCGACGACCGTCTCCTCGGCGGCCTGGCTGGCGGGCTCCGGCCTGCTCGCCTACACCTGGCCCCCGCAGATGGACCACACCCTGCGCGACGACTGGCTGGACCAGCAGACGGAGACGGCGTTCGAGCTCGCCGACGATCTGGACGGCCCCGCGTGGTCGGTGCTGTCGCTGCCGGTCGACGGTGTGCCGGTCCCCTTCCACTACCGCGAGTCCGAGTTCGGCTGGGTGCTGGCGGGGTCGGCGCAGGGCGTGCACATCGGGGCCTACGGCCGGGGGATGAGCGCGTACGGGCTGGGGTTCTCGGTCGTCGAGGACATCGCGACGTACGCGTAGATCTCAAGCCTCGCCGGCGTCCGAGGCGCGAGGGGACGGGGCGGCGCCCCGAGACCGGGGCTCCGCCCCGGACCTCGCGCCTCACACGCCGGCGAGGCCGATCTCTCAGAACTTGTTGCGCGGGGTGATGCCCAGCGACATGCCGGACAGGCCGCGCTGACGGCCGCCCAGCTTGTCCGCGATGGAGCGCAGGGCCTTGCCGGCCGGGGAGTCGGGGTCGGAGAGCACGACGGGCTTGCCCTCGTCGCCGCCCTCGCGCAGCCGTACGTCGATCGGGATGGAGCCGAGCACCGGCACCTCCGCGCCGACCGTCTTGGTCAGGCCCTCGGCCACCCGTGCACCACCGCCCGAGCCGAACACGTCGACCATCTCGTCGCAGTGCGGGCACGGCATGCCCGACATGTTCTCGACGACGCCGACGATCTTCTGGTGCGTCTGCACGGCGATCGAGCCGGCCCGCTCGGCCACCTCGGCGGCGGCCTGCTGCGGGGTCGTCACGACCAGGATCTCCGCGTTCGGCACCAGCTGGGCGACGGAGATCGCGATGTCACCCGTGCCCGGCGGCAGGTCGAGCAGCAGGACGTCCAGGTCGCCCCAGTACACGTCGGCGAGGAACTGCTGGAGCGCGCGGTGCAGCATGGGGCCGCGCCACACCACCGGGGCGTTGCCCGGGGTGAACATGCCGATGGAGATGACCTTCACGCCGTGTGCCGAGGGCGGCATGATCATGTTCTCGACCTGGGTCGGCTTGCCGTCCGCACCGAGCATCCGGGGCACGCTGTGCCCGTAGATGTCCGCGTCCACGACGCCGACCTTGAGCCCGTCGGCCGCCATCGCCGCCGCGAGGTTCACCGTCACCGAGGACTTGCCGACGCCGCCCTTGCCGGAGGCGACCGCGTACACCCGGGTCAGCGAGCCGGGCTTGGCGAACGGCACCTCGCGCTCCGCCGTGCCGCCGCGCAGCGAGGTCGCGAGCTCCTTGCGCTGCTCGTCACTCATGACGTCGAGCGTGACCTCGACCCGCGACACCCCCTCGACGCGGGCGACCGCGTCCGTCACGTTCTTGGTGATCGTCTCGCGCATCGGACAGCCGGAGACGGTGAGATACACCGTGACAGCGACCACACCGTCAGGATCGATCTCGACCGATTTCACCATGCCGAGTTCGGTGATCGGGCGGTGGATCTCCGGGTCGTTCACTGTCGCCAGTGCCTCAAGCACCGCGTCTTCCGTAGCCATACCGACGATGTTACGGCGCTTGCAGCTACGCGCGGGTAGCCCCGTCAGCGGTCTTCGTCACTCTCGGCCGGGTACAGGGCGCGTCGGTCGTCCAGGTCCTTCGCCAGGTCCTCCAGTTCGGACCGGATCCAGTCGCGCGTGGCGACCTCGCCCAGGCCCATCCGCAGTGCGGCGATCTCCCTGGTCAGGTACTCGGTGTCGGCGATGGAGCGCTCGTTCTGCTTGCGGTCCTGCTCGTGGGTGACCCGGTCGCGGTCGTCCTGCCGGTTCTGCGCGAGCAGGATCAGCGGGGCCGCGTACGAGGCCTGGAGCGAGAGCATCAGGGTCAGGAAGATGAACGGGTACTCGTCGAACCGGAGGTTCCCGGGCGCGAAGATGTTCCACACCACCCACAGGATGATGATCAGCGTCATCCAGACGATGAACCGTCCGGTGCCCAGGAAGCGTGCGATGCGCTCCGAGAAGCGGCCGAAGGCCTCGGGGTCGTACTCCGGCAGCAGGCGCCTGCGCGGGGCCTTGGGCTGGTCCAGCCGAGTCCTGTGGGTGCGGGTCAGCGCCGTCGAGCCGTTCGACGCCCTGGAGCGGTCCTCACCGGTCACCGGGCACCCCCTCGCGGCCGTGGAAGTCGGTCTCCCGCCAGTCGTCGGGCAGCAGGTGGTCCAGGACGTCGTCGACCGTCACCGCGCCCAGCAGTGAGCCGCTCTCGTCCACCACGGGCACCGAGACCATGTTGTAAGCCGCCAGATAGCTCGTCACCACCGACAGCGGGGTGTGCGGGGGCAGCGCCACCAGGTCGCTGTCGACGAGCGAGCTGACCAGGGTGAACGGCGGGTCGCGCAGCAGCCGCTGGAAGTGCACCGTGCCCAGGTACTTGCCCGTCGGCGTCTCGTCGGGCGACCGGCACACGTACACCTGGGCGGCGAGCGCCGGGGAGAGGTCGGACTGGCGTACCCGGGCGAGCGCGTCGGCCACCGTGGCGTCCGGTCGCAGGATGATCGGCTCGGTGGTCATCAGACCGCCGGCGGTCCGCTCCTCGTACGACATCAGGCGCCGCACATCGGCCGCGTCGTCCGGACGCATCAGAGTCAGCAGCCGCTCCTTGTCCGCCTCGGGCAGCTCGGAGAGCAGGTCCGCCGCGTCATCGGGGTCCATGGCCTCCAGGACGTCCGCGGCGCGCTCCTCCTTCAGCTTCCCGATGATCTCCACCTGGTCGTCCTCGGGGAGCTCCTCCAGGACGTCGGCGAGCCGGTCGTCGTCCAGGGCGGCGGCGACCTCGGCCCTGCGCTTCGGGGACAGGTGGTGCAGGGCGTTGGCCACATCGGTGGGGCGCAGCTTCTCGAACGTGGCGACGAGCGACTCCGCGCCCTGCCCGTGCTCCTCCAGCGAGAAGCCGCTGACCGCCGACCACTCGACGGTCAGGGTCTCGCCCTTGCGGCGCAGCGCCCCGCCCCGGCCCTTGCGGACGAAGTACTTGTCGATCTCCCAGTCGCGGCGGGCGGGCAGCTGCTGGATGGCCACGTCCAGGATGGTGACCTCCTCGCCCGTCTCCACCAGACTGACCCGCCGGTCGAGGAACTCACCGAGCACCAGACGTTCGGTGGGCCGCTGTTCGAAGCGCCGCATGTTGACCACACCGGTGGTGATGACCTGTCCCGACTCGATGCCCGTCACCCGGGTCATCGGAAGGAAGATCCGGCGCCGGCTCACCACCTCGACGACGATGCCGAGCAGCCGGGGCGGCCGGCCGCCGACCCGGAGCATCGCGACCAGGTCGCGGACCCGGCCCACCTGGTCGCCGTTGGGGTCGAAGACGGGTACGCCGGACAGATGCGAGACGAAGACGCGGGGCGTGCCTGGGGCCATGCGTGCGCCTCCTTATCCGCCGACGCTCTTACGCATCCGGTCTGTTCCGACAGTTCTTGCACCCTTATGACTTGATCAGGCTAGCCCGTACCACTCCGCGGCGCCCCGGCGAACCGTCCGTACGGCTCTCTGCCGGAAGACGTAGGCGGCACGGGTACGCTGCCGTCTGCCACCCCCCGCCATGCAGATGAGAGGCAGTGCGCCTGTGACCTCTTCCGTCCCGCCCGTCCGGGCCCGCCGCCGGACCGCCACCCTCGCCCTCGTGCTCTGCGCCGGGCTGACCGCGGCTCTGACCGCGTGCGCGGGTGAGGATCCGGACAAGGGGACCAACGGCATCGGCAAGCTGACCGGGCCGGAGATCGAGAAGAAGGCCCGGACGGCGGCGGACTCCGCGGACGCGGTCCGGCTGGCCGGCACGCTGGTGAGCAAGGGCGGCACGTACAAGATCGACATGAAGCTCAAGGACAAGGGCGGTGTGGGCTCCGTCACCTCGAAGAACAGCACCTTCGAGCTGCTGCGGATCGGCGACGAGCTCTATCTCAAGGCCGGTGCCGGCTTCTGGAACCACGACGACGACAAGAAGCCGGGCGCCGGGCATACGGGCGACGCGGGGGGCACCGCCGCCGACAAGCTGGACGACAAGTACGTGAAGGTCCCCGAGGGCGACCCCACGTACAAACAGCTGCGCGGCTTCACGGACAAGAAGGTGCTGCTCGACGGGCTGCTCACGCTGCACGGCAAGGTGGGCAAGGGCGACCGTGACAAGGCCGGCGGGGTGCGCACCATCCGGATCCTGGGCGGTGCGGGCGAGGGCGGCGCTCTGGACGTGTCCCTGGAGGGCACCCCGTATCCGCTGAGCTTCGCCCGCGGCGGCGGTGGCGGCGTCGTCAAGCTCGCCGACTGGGGCAGGGACTTCGCGCTGGTGGCCCCGGCCGAGGACGAGACGGTCGACTACGGGCAGCAGCTGCCGAAGTCCTCCTCCTCGTAGCTACGACCTGCGCAGGGACTTCTTCAGCAGCCGCGGCAGGCCGGCCGGTACCGGCAGCCGGGTGGTCGCGGTGGTGGGCAGCGGGGCGGCCGCCCCCGAGGTGTCGGGCAGTTCCGTACGGGAGTCGAGCGGCGTCAGCGTGACGATCCGGCACTCGCGCGCCCAGCGCTCGGGCATCTGCTCGGCATCCGGCGCGTTGAGCCGCTTGCCCTTGAGTTCGGCGACCGCCGCCTCCCACTCCTCGGAGTGGGGGGCGAGCTGCGCCACCGAGGCCGACCAGGCGACGAGCCGGCCGCCCTTGTCCTTGCTGCGTACGGTCACCTCCGCGGTGGCACCGTCGGTGAGCCCGGCCGGGAGCGGCTGCTCGCCGGGGCCGTCCCCGACGAGATGCGCCGCACCCTCGTGCCACACATGCCACAACGCCCGCGCGGGGCCGGTGCCGCGTACCCAGATGAGGCCCGACTTCTTGGTGGCCTCCTCGACGAGGGCGGGTCCGAGCAGCGCGTCAGCAGCAGTCATGGGGCAGAGCTTAGACCGACCGGCTGGAGGCGGTCAGAGCCAGCCGTTGCGCTTGAGCATGCGGTGGATGGAGAAGCAGACCACGCCGATGAAGCCCATCACCATCGGGTAGCCGTACGTCCAGCGGAGTTCCGGCATGTGCTCGAAGTTCATGCCGTAGACGCCGCAGATCATCGTCGGCACGGCGACGATGGCCGCCCAGGACGTGATCTTGCGCATGTCCTCGTTCTGCGCGACGGTCGCCTGTGCCAGGTTGGCCTGGAGGATCGAGTTCAGCAGTTCGTCGAAGCCGATGACCTCCTCCTGCACCCGGACCAGGTGGTCGGCCACGTCCCGGAAGTACTTCTGGATGTCCGGGTCGATCAGCCGCATCGGCCGCTCGCTGAGCAGCTGCATCGGGCGCAGCAGCGGGGAGACGGCCCGCTTGAACTCCAGCACCTCGCGCTTGAGCTGGTAGATCCGGCCGGCGTCCGAACCGCGCGGACTGCCCTTGTCCGGGGTCGAGAAGACCTCGATCTCCACCTCGTCGATGTCGTCCTGCACCGCGGCCGCCACCGCGATGTACCCGTCGACGACATGGTCGGCGATGGAGTGCAGGACCGCGGACGGGCCCTTGGCGAGCAGTTCGGGGTCGTCCTGCAGCCGGTGGCGCAGCGCGCGCAGCGAGCCGTGGCCGCCGTGCCGCACGGTGATGACGAAGTCCCGGCCGGTGAAGCACATCACCTCGCCCGTCTCGACGACCTCGCTGGTCGCGGTCAGCTCGGCGTGCTCGACGTAGTGGATCGTCTTGAAGACGGTGAACAGGGTGTCGTCGTACCGTTCCAGCTTCGGCCTCTGGTGGGCGTGGACGGCGTCCTCCACCGCGAGCGGGTGCAGCCCGAACTCCCGGGCGATCCCCGCGAACTCCTCCTCGGTCGGCTCATGGAGGCCGATCCAGGCGAAGCCGCCCTTCTCCCGGACGCGCAGCATCGCCTCGTGCGGCGTACGGCAGGTGCCGTCCTCCTCGGCGATGCGGCGGCCGTCGCGGTAGACCGCGCAGTCGACGACCGCGCTGGAGGCGGACGGGTCGCGCGTGGTGTCGTAACCGCTGTGCAGGTTGTTGGTCTTGCGCAGGGACGGGCGCACCACAGCGCGCAGGTCACGGATCATCGACATGACTGGCTCCTTCACGGAGGGGCCGTCTGCGCAGGCGTGGAACAGCCCGGAATGGGGACGTGGGCTCACGTCCGCAAAGCGGGCGGCACCGCGGAGGCACGACGACGGCGTTCGCTACAGACAGGCAAAAAGGGAGTGCTCTTCCGTCGTGCGAAATGCCAGGGGCCTTGACCGAGAAGGCGTCAGATCACAGAAGAAAGGTGTCGAGCGGAAGAGCGGTTGGTACTGCACGGTCGACTTGGATCCACCGCAGCCCCACCTCCTCCGGTCGGTCCCCCGTGGGGGATGACGTTTCGTCGGGACTTGAGAGCGACGCTTCTGCGTGCTGTCCCGACCGGCACCCCAGGCTAGCAGCCGGTACAGGGTCAATCCCTTACTTTGCCCGTTCCATACGCGTCCTATGCTCGCGGCATGGCAGAAATTCTTGCTCTGGTCGAGGCACGTCTGCGGACGGCCTTGGGTGAACCGGACGCACGCGCGGCAGTGACGTTTCTCGGGACGGACCGGATCGAGGTCCTCAGGTTCATCGACGGCGACGTGGTGAGGTACGCCACCCTCGGCATGTCCGCCCAGCCGATGGCCGATCCGACGGCCACGCTCGCCGACCCGGTCAAGGGCCCCCGTGCCGAACTGGTCCTCTCGGTGCGGGTCGGTCTCGCCGACACCGACCAGGTGCTGCGCAAGCTCGCGGTGCTGGCGGCCTCGCCGCAGGTCGAGGGGGTCGTCGTGGCGCCGGGCGCCTCCCTGGACGTGGGTGAACCGCTCTGGCCCGGGGCGCCGTTCGGCTCGGTGCTGGTCGCCGAGTCCGGGGGGCTGGTCGAGGATCTGGAACTGGACGAGCCGATGGAGCCCGTACGGTTCCTGCCGCTGTTGCCGATGACGCACAACGAGGCGGCCTGGAAGCGGGTTCGCGGGGCGCAGGAACTCCAGGAGCGGTGGCTGTCGCAGGGGACGGATCTGCGTGATCCGCTGCGTGGATCGGTCGCCCTGGACTGAGCCGACGCAACAGCGGGGCCCCGCCGCGCGGCCGGGGCCGTGGGCGGGGCGGTGGGTGGTGCGAGCGGTCAGCCGGCGAAGACCGTGACGCCGTCCTCGGTGGCGTGCTTCGGCTCCAGTTCCTCCGCCTCGTGCGTCAGTGCCGAACGCCGGACCCCGACGACGACCGCACCGATGACCGCGGCGACGGCGGCGACCACGAACGGGATGTGGATGTTGCTCCACTCCTCGATCTTCGGGGCCAGGTAGGGCGCGGCGGCGGCCGCGAACCAGCGGACGAAGTTGTAGCCCGCGCTGGCCACCGGGCGCGGCGCGTCGGAGACCCCGAGCGCCAGCTCGGTGTAGACGGTGTTGTTCATGCCGATGAAGGCACCGGAGACGATGGTGCAGACGATCGCCGTCGTGTGGTTGCCGTATCCGAGGATCACCAGGTCCGCGGCGAGCAGCACCAGTGAGGCGCCGACCACCTTGAGCGAGCCGAAGCGCTTCTGCAGCCGCGGCGCGACGAGTACCGAGAAGACCGCCAGCAGCAGGCCCCATGCGAAGAAGACGGCGCCGGACTTGTACGGCGTCATGTTCAGCACGAACGGCGTGAACGCGAGGATCGTGAAGAACGCGTAGTTGTAGAAGAACGCCGAGGTCGCGACGGAGGCGAGCCCGCGGTGGCTGAGTGCCTTGAGCGGGTCGAGCAGCGAGGTCTTGCGGGCCGGCCTGGGCTGCTCCTTCAGGAACGCCGTGATGCAGACGAAGCCGATCGCCATCAGCGCGGCCGTGCCGAAGAACGGGTAGCGCCAGCTGGCGTCACCGAGCAGCGCCCCGAGCAGCGGTCCGCAGGCCATGCCGAGGCCGAGCGCCGATTCGTAGAGCAGGATCGCCGCCGAGCTGCCGCCCGCGGCGGCGCCCACGATCACGGCGAGTGCCGTCGAGACGAAGAGCGCGTTGCCCAGGCTCCAGCCGGCCCGGAAGCCGACGAGCTCGGCGACGGAGGACGAGGTGCCGGAGAGCGCGGCGAAGACCACGACGAGCGTGAGGCCGGCCAGCAGGGTCTTGCGTCCCCCGATACGGCTGGAGACGAAGCCGGTGACGAGCATCGCCACGGCCGTGATCAGGAAGTACGAGGTGAACAGCAGGGACACCTGGCTCGGCGTCGCCTCCAGGCCCTTCGCGATGGACGGGAGAATCGGGTCCACCAGGCCGATTCCCATGAACGCGACGACGGAAGCGCCCGCTGTGGCCCAGACGGCCTTCGGCTGGCGCAGGATGCTCGCCGTTCCCTGTTCGAACGGATCCTCTCCCTGCATGGGACTACTCGCTCTCCACTAGATCGGTGTGTTGTGCACAGAATAAGTTAGAGCGCCTAATAAATGCAAGCTACATCTAAATATGCTGGTCGGAGCCACGCTTCGGAAGGGTGATCGTCCTTGACGCGGGGGCGGCCGGGGAGGACCGTTGGGCGCTATGAGGGGCGAACCCAGTTGCCCGAAGTGCGGAGGCCGGGTCAAGGCGCCCGGTTTCTTCGACGAGACCTGGCAGTGCGACATGCACGGCAGCGTGCACCCGATGCAGCCGGTCATCCCGCCCAGCGTCGAAGCACTCGGGGTGGTGGTCCACCGCGCGCAGGTGCCGGTGTGGATGCCCTGGCCGCTCCCGGTCGGCTGGCTGTTCACCGGTGTCGCGGCCGCAGGCGACGACCGCAGCGGCGGCCGGGCCACCGCTGTCGCCTGCTCCGGACCGGGGCCGCTCGGCGGGGTCGGCGAGCTGCTGCTGGTCGCCGAGGAGCTCGGTGTCGGACTCGGGGCGCGGTACGCGGGGATCGACGGGCCGGACCCGGGCCCGCTGCTGAGGGTCGACGCACCGCCGGACGTCAAGGTGCTCGCCGCCGGCCGCCCCAGCCCGCTCTGGCACGTGAAGGACGCCCCTGCCGACCGGGCGGTCTTCGCCGGAGAGGCGCGCGGGCTCTGGCTGTGGGCCATCGTCTGGCCCGAGCAGTCGGGGCTCCTCATGTACGACGAACTGGTGCTGACCGACCTGCGCGACGCCGGGGGAGAGGTCGACCTGGTGCCCTGCGGTGCCCTCACGCCCCGCCTGCTGACGGGACCCTGAGCGGCTGCCGGGCGGGCGGGACGGGCCGGTGCGCCGGTTATCCTTGAGCGTCCCCCACCCGGCCGCGAGCACAGGAGTACGAGTCGTGCGCATCGACCTGCACACCCACTCCACCGCGTCGGACGGTACGGACACCTCGTCGGTCGTCGCCCTCACCGACCACGACACCGTCCGCGGTCACGCCGCGGCGAAGGCCGCGCTTCCCGAGGGACTCACCCTGGTCACCGGCGCCGAGCTCTCCTGCCGCCTCGACGGCGTGGGGCTGCACATGCTGGCGTACCTCTTCGATCCCGACGAGCCCGAGCTGGCGCGCGAGCGCGAGCTGGTGCGCGACGACCGGGTGCCGCGCGCGCGGACCATGGTGCGCAAGCTCCGTGAGCTGGGCGTCCCGGTCGAGTGGGAACAGGTCGCAAGGATCGCGGGCGACGGCTCGGTCGGCCGGCCGCACATCGCCACCGCGCTGGTCGAACTCGGCGTCGTCGAGACCGTCTCCGACGCCTTCACGCCCGAGTGGCTCGCCGACGGCGGGCGCGCGTACGCCGAGAAGCACGAACTCGACCCCTTCGACGCGATCCGGCTGGTCAAGGCCGCCGGCGGCGTCACCGTCTTCGCCCACCCGGCCGCCGTCAAACGCGGCGATGTGGTCCCCGAGTCGTCGATGGCGAAGCTCGCCGCCGCGGGGCTCGACGGCATCGAGGTCCGACCACATCGACCCGGAGATCTACGGCGAGATCACCCGGCGCGCCACGGGAGCCTTCCCGGTACCGGGCGCCGGCGGACCCGCCGCCCCGTAACGGCCCACGCGCCACCCCTTCACGTACACCCCCGCGCCGCAGCGCGCCCGTGTGACGCCCGCTCGTCCCCGCCCCACGTCACGGCAGCCGGTCCGGCAGGCCGCGGGGTGCCTCTCCCCACGCATGTCCGCTCTCTCCTCGCAAGGCTCACTGTGTTCGACGTCGCTGTCTTCGGATCCCTTTTTCTCACCCTTTTTGTGATTATGGATCCGCCCGGGATCACCCCGATCTTCCTCGCCCTCACCGCGGGCCGCCCCGCCCGGATGCAGCGCAGGATGGCGCTCCAGGCCGTCGCCGTCGCCTTCGGTGTCATCGCCGTCTTCGGGCTGCTCGGCCAGCAGATCCTGGACTACCTGCACGTCTCCGTTCCCGCGCTGATGATCGCGGGCGGACTGCTCCTGCTGCTGATCGCGCTCGACCTGCTGACCGGCAAGACCGACGAGCCGACGCAGACCAAGGACGTCAACGTGGCGCTCGTGCCCCTCGGCATGCCGCTGCTCGCCGGTCCCGGAGCGATCGTCTCCGTGATTCTCGCGGTGCAGCACGCCGACACCGTCGGCAGCCAGATCTCGGTCTGGACGGCGATCATCGTCATGCACGTCGTGCTCTGGCTGACCATGCGCTACTCGCTGCTGATCATCAGGGTCATCAAGGACGGCGGCGTCGTGCTGGTCACCAGGCTCGCCGGGATGATGCTGTCCGCCATCGCCGTCCAGCAGATCATCAACGGAGTCACCCAGGTCATCCAGAACGCCTGACCGGCCCCGGACACCACAGCGCCCCCGCACGGAACATCCGTGCGGGGGCGCTTCGTCTTTGTACGTCGGCGTCTTTATTACGTCGGCAAGGCGTTACGAAGCCGAGGAATCGGCCGGGCGGATATAGATGCGCTGGCCGACTGCTGCGGCCTGCTGCACGATCCGGTTGACGGAGGCGGCGTCCACGACGGTGCTGTCCACGGCGGTACCGTCGACATCGTCGAGTCGCATGATCTCGAAGCGCATACGGCTTCCCTTCGTCTGATCCTCCTGCTGGAGAACTACTGGGAGGACGGGTGGCCCGTCCGCAAGGATGTGGAGCGCACAGGCATCTCTGTCCCGCGCCCCACGGTGTGTACAACGGCTTGTCCCCTGCAATCATTCCCTACGCTAAGGAAATTTTTTGGATGTCTAAGTACCAGCAGGTAACCGAGCATGCGCGGACGACGGTTTCCGCGACGAGGTCCGCATGAACGAGGCAGAGACCGCCGATCGTCTGGACCGCACCAACGAACTGCTCCTGCGGGTGCTCGCCGAGGTGTCGAAGACCCCGTCGACCCACGCGATCTTCGTGGACGCGGGCTACGTGTACGCCGCGGCCGGGCTGCTCGTCACCGGCACCGAGGACCGGCGCTCCTTCGACCTCGACGCCGAAGGGCTGATCGAGGCGTTCATCGACAAGGCCCGCACCATCTTCGCGGACAGCAGACTGCTGCGCGTGTACTGGTACGACGGGGCCAGGCGCCGGATCCACACCGTCGAGCAGCAGTCCATCGCCGAACTCCCCGACGTCAAGGTCAGGCTGGGCAACCTCAACGCCAACAACCAGCAGAAGGGCGTCGACTCACTCATCCGCACCGACCTCGAATCCCTCGCCCGGCACCGCGCCATCAGCGATGCCGCCCTGGTCGGCGGCGACGAGGACCTGGTGTCGGCCGTCGAGGCGGCGCAGGGGTACGGGGCCCGGGTCCACCTGTGGGGCATCGAGGCCGGGGAAGGGCGCAACCAGGCCGAACCGCTGCTCTGGGAGGTCGACAGCCAGCGCACCTTCGACCTCGACTTCTGCCGCCCGTACGTGACCAGACGCCCCGTCACCACCTACGAGGACGACAGCCCGGCACCCTCGCGCGAGGACGTCCGCTTCGTCGGAGCGCAGATCGCCGCCACCTGGCTCTCCGCCCGCGGCCGCGAGTCCCTGGCCGACCTGCTGCCCGGGCACCCGTATCTGCCGGGCTCCGTCGACCAGGATCTGCTGGTCGAGGCCGAGCGGCTGCTCCAGCACTCACTGCGCGGCCACGCCCATCTGCGACGGGCGCTGCGTGACGGCTTCTGGCAGCACCTTCAGGCGCAGTACTGACGCCGGCCGCCCGCGTGTGCCCCCGTGTCCCCGCCGTCGCTCACAGGCTGTCCCAGAAGGAGACGAGCGCGGCCGCCGTCGGCGCCGGCCGGTCCGTGTTGGGGGAGTGCTCGGCGCCCTCGATCCGGGTCCGGCGCGCCCCGAGGCGTACCGCCATCGAGTCGAGCAGCGGCACCGGCCAGACGTCGTCGCGCTCGCCGGAGATCACATGGACCGGCAGTCCCGTGGCGGCGAGCTCGGCCACCCGGTCCGGTTCGGTGGCCAGCTGCCGGCCGGTGGCGATCAGCTGTGCGGGGCGGTGGCGCAGCCAGCGCTGCCGCATGTCCTCGCCGTCCGTCTCCGCCTCGGCCGGCGGGTCGAGGGCGCGCATGGCCGCCCAGACGTCGTCCATGCTCATCGTGGCGAGCGCGTCACCGAGGATCTTCAGCTTGACCTGCTGGGCCTCGATGACCTCGGCGGGCCCGGAGGACATCAGGGTGAGCGAACGGAACGGCGCGGGGTCCAGCAGCACCGCAGCGCGCGCGATCTGCCCGCCGAGTGAGTGGCCGAGCAGGTCGACCGCTCCGTCGCCGAGGCCGAGCGCGGCCGTCTGCGCGAGCACGTCCTGGGCCAACTCGCCCTGTTCGTAGGTCTCCTGACGGTCCGTCCCGTCCGTCTCGTACTGGCCGCGCCCGTCGACCGTGACAGCGCGGTATCCGGCGTCGGCGAGCGGTTGCAGCAGCGCGATGAAGTCCTCCTTGCTGCCGGTGAACCCGGGCAGGAGGAGGACGGTGCCCCGCGGTCGCGTACGCGGCACCGCGTCCAGGACGGCGAAGTCCCCGCGCCCGGTGTGCAGGGTGCGGGGGCGGGCGCAGGGCGGCGGGATGAAGGTGGGTGGCCTGCTCATGGCACGAGGTTACGGCCGCCGGCAGGGTCCGTCATGCCGTGGAACGCCGGACGGGCCCGAGGAAACCCTCGGGCCCGTCCGGGCGGTCGTTCGGAGCTGCTCAGCCCTCGGACTTGGCGGCAGCCGTCCGGGGGGCCCGGCGACGGCGCGGCTTGGCCTCGCCCTCGGCGGCCGGTGCCTGAGCCACGGCCTCCGTCTTCGGCTTCGCGGCCGCACGGGGGCGACGGCGCGCCCTGGAGTCCGACTCGGGCTCGGCGATCGGCGCGATCTGGAAGTCGACCTCGTCCTCGGCGGGCTTGATCACCCGGGCGCGGCGACGCGGCTTGGTCACCGTCGCGGCGACGGGCGCGGGCTCGGCCACGGGGGCGGTCTGGAAGTCGGCCTCCTCCGCGGGCTTGGCGACCCGGGCGCGGCGGCGACGCGGCTTGGACTCGGCCACCACCTCGGCCTCCGGTGCGGCGTCGACCACGACCTCGGCCTTGGCGGCCCTGCTCCTCGTCCGCTTCTTCGGCTCGGGAGCGGCCTCGGGCTCGGTGTCGATGACCACGGCCGGAGCCTGGGCCACCGCGACCGCTGCCTCGGCGACGACGTCAGCGGCGGCGATGTCCGCGGCACCGACACGGCTGCGACGGCGACGGCGCGGGGTGCGCGGCTCGGACGGGCCGTCCGTGGCCTCGGGGGCCTCGGCGATCTCCGTGGCGGGTGCGGGCACCGTCACGGCGCCCTCCTCCGCACTCGAACCGCCGCGGGTGCGACGACGCTGACGCGGCGTACGCGCGGGTCGCTCCTCGCGGACCGCGGGGGCCGACGCGGCGGGGGACTTGCGGCCGCGGCCGCCCGTCTCGCCGAGGTCCTCGATCTCCTCGGCCCGCAGACCCGCACGGGTCCGCTCGGTACGCGGCAGGACACCCTTGGTGCCGGCCGGGATGTCGAGCTCCTCGTACAGGTGCGGCGACGTGGAGTACGTCTCCGGCGGGTCCGGGAACTTCAGGTCCAGGGCCTTGTTGATCAGCTGCCAGCGCGGGATGTCGTCCCAGTCGACCAGCGTGATCGCGATGCCCTTGGCACCCGCGCGGCCGGTCCGGCCGATCCGGTGCAGATAGGTCTTCTCGTCCTCGGGCGACTGGTAGTTGATGACGTGGGTGACACCCTCGACATCGATACCGCGGGCCGCGACGTCGGTGCAGACGAGCACGTCGACCTTGCCGTTGCGGAAGGCGCGCAGCGCCTGCTCGCGGGCGCCCTGGCCGAGGTCGCCGTGGACGGCGCCGGAGGCGAAACCGCGCTTCTCCAGCTGCTCGGCGATGTCGGCCGCGGTGCGCTTGGTGCGGCAGAAGATCATCGCGAGTCCGCGGCCGTTGGCCTGCAGGATGCGCGAGACCATCTCGGGCTTGTCCATGTTGTGCGCGCGGTAGACGTACTGCGCGGTGTTCTTGACCGTCGTGCCCTCGTCGTCGGGCGACGTGGCGTTGATGTGGGTCGGCTGCGACATGTACCGGCGCGCGAGGCTGATGACCGCGCCCGGCATGGTCGCCGAGAACAGCATCGTCTGGCGCTTCGCCGGCAGCATCGTGATGATGCGCTCGACGTCGGGCAGGAAGCCCAGGTCGAGCATCTCGTCGGCCTCGTCGAGGACGAGGGCGCGGACGTGCGACAGGTCCAGCTTGCGCTGGCCGGCCAGGTCGAGCAGGCGGCCCGGGGTGCCGACGATCACGTCGACGCCCTTCTTGAGCGCCTCGACCTGGGGCTCGTACGCCCGGCCGCCGTAGATGGCGAGCACGCGGACGTTACGCACCTTGCCGGCGGTCTGCAGGTCGTTGGTGACCTGCTGGCACAGCTCGCGGGTGGGGACGACGATCAGCGCCTGGGGGGCGTCGGTCAGCTTCTCGGGCTGGGCCCGGCCCGCCTCGACGTCCGCGAGGACGGTGACGCGCTCCAGCAGCGGAAGGCCGAAACCGAGCGTCTTGCCGGTGCCGGTCTTGGCCTGCCCGATGACATCGGAGCCGGAGAGCGCTACGGGGAGCGTCATCTCCTGGATGGGGAAGGGGGACGTGATGCCGACGGCCTCAAGGGCTTCGGCCGTCTCGGAAAGGATCCCGAGGTCTCGGAACGTAGTCAGGGTGCTGCCTCTTCTGTGAAACGCGGTCCGAGGCGAACGAAGGGGGTCGTACCGTGCCGGGGTTGCTCATCCGGCCGTGGATGGGCCGGGTGGCGCGGGACCACTGCCGTCGCTCGAGCGCTCGTGCCGCTGAGGGGGCCCCTCATCTGCTGTCGTACGTGTCGTACGCACCGCGTGGAGGGCTGTCGGGTCGGAGCCGATCGGGCCTCCGACCGGGCATCCTCATTCAATTTCGCGCAACGAGCAGTTGCAAAATGCTCAGTAAGCGCAATACCACTGTACCCCGGATTCGCGCATCTGTGTTGGGCGAATTCATCGGAACGGTGTGACGTCAGTCGGCGGCCGGACCCTTCCACCCCCCGGCGGGCGGGCTATTCTGCGGTTCATGGAGACGCCTGACAACGCCACTGAAGCCCCCGCATCCACCAGAATCGCCGACCAGGACTGGGCCACCGCGTCCGCCGAACCGCAGTACCGGGCCGCCGTTGTCGACCTGCTGGGAGCACTCGCCTACGGGGAACTGGCGGCCTTCGAGCGGCTCGCCGAGGACGCGAAGCTCGCACCGACGCTGGCCGACAAGGCGGAGCTGGCGAAGATGGCGTCCGCGGAATTCCACCACTTCGAGCGGCTCACGGACCGGCTGACCGCGATCGAGGTGGAGCCGACCGGCGCCATGGAGCCGTTCGCCAAGGCCCTCGACGACTTCCACCGCCAGACCGCGCCGTCGGACTGGCTGGAGGGCCTGGTCAAGGCCTATGTCGGCGACTCGATCGCCAGTGACTTCTACCGCGAGGTCGCGGCCCGGCTCGACTCGGACACCCGCTCCCTCGTCCTCGCCGTGCTCGACGACACGGGGCACGGCAACTTCGCGGTCGAGAAGGTGCGCGCCGCGATCGAGGCGGACCCGAGGCTCGGCGGCCGGCTCGCGCTGTGGGCGCGCCGGCTGATGGGCGAGGCGCTCTCACAGGCGCAGCGGGTGGTGGCCGACCGCGACGCGCTGTCGACCATGCTGGTGGGCGGGGTGGCCGACGGATTCGACCTGGCCGAGGTCGGCCGGATGTTCTCCCGGATTACCGAGGCGCACACCAAGCGGATGGCCGCCCTGGGGCTGGCCGCCTGAAGCCTTTCGTCGAGGTCAGGCCGCCGCCGACCGGCTCAGCCGGCGGCGGCGCGGCCTCAGCAGCAGGGACAGCGTCACCGCGGAGATCAGCACCGAGCCCACCAGCGTGGCCGCGGCGTGGCCCGGGCCGAGTACCGAGTGGGTGAGACCGGCACCGAACAGTGCTCCCAGCGCACCGGTGCCGAGCACGGCGCGGCGGGACGGGAGCCGGGGCGACAAGGAGCGCAGGGCCGCCCAGGCGAGGGCGAGTCCCAGCACGACGGAGCCCAGGGTTTCCAAGATCACAGACGATCACCTCGCAGGTGGGAGGGCGGGCAAATCGGTCGTAGGCGGTACTACCCCCGGGCGCCGCGAGGCAACCCTCCCGGGGACAGGCTTCGCTCAGCCGACGCACAGGAACGGAGCCGAAGCGGGCGGTGTCGTGCCGCCCCCATGCGCGCACCTGTGGGGACCGGACTCGCGAACAGCAACTCCCGCCCGCGCGCAACCGTGGGGCCCAGCCTCCTCACGTGAGTAGCCTGAGCCCCGCTCCCCACGCACCCCCCGGGCGCAGCCCTCGACGCCCGCGTGTACCGTCCGCGGCCGAGCAGGTTCCCCGCGTGCAGCCGTGCCGCCCCGTGCACAACGAAAAGCGGCCCGGCGGGGAGGAAATCCCCACTGGGCCGCTTCCACGGTCTGTGCGTCCGGGCACGCTGCTACAGCGCGCCGAACCCCACCCGTCGTGTGCTGGGCTCGCCGATCTCCACGTAGGCGATCCGGTCGGCCGGCACCAGGACCTTGCGGCCCTTCTCGTCCGTGAGGCTGAGCAGCTGCGCCTTGCCGGCGAGAGCCTCGGAAACCGCGCTCTCGACCTCTTCGGCGGAAAGCCCGCTCTCCAGAACGATCTCCCGGGGCGTGTGCTGCACCCCGATCTTGACCTCCACGGCTATGTCCCTCCGACGGTCAGTCCCTGCGCGGTGAACCGCGCCGTACGCAGCACACATTAGCCCGCTGAGGGGACCGGGCAGGGCGCCGCGGGAAACGCCCGCAGCGAACACCGGAGCCGGCGGCCCCGCTCAGTGCTGATCGAGGCCGTGCAGGGGGAAGCCCGCGATGCCCCGCCAGGCCAGCGAGGTGAGGAGCTGCACCGCCGTGTCGCGCGGGATGGTGGAGCGGCTGGAGAGCCAGTAGCGGGCGACCACCTGGGACACCCCGCCCAGCCCGACCGCGAGCAGCATGGACTCGTCCTTGGACAGCCCCGTGTCACCCGCGATCACGTCCGAGATCGCCTCGGCGCACTGCAGCGAGACCCGGTCGACCCGCTCGCGTACGGCGGGCTCGTTGGTCAGGTCCGACTCGAAGACCAGCCGGAACGCGCCGCCCTCGTCCTCGACGTACGCGAAGTAGGCGTCCATCGTCGCGGCCACGCGCAGCTTGTTGTCGGTCGTCGACGCCAGCGCCGTGCGCACCGCGAGGAGCAGCGACTCGCAGTGCTGGTCGAGCAGGGCCAGATAGAGCTCCAGCTTGCCCGGGAAGTGCTGGTAGAGCACCGGCTTGCTGACCCCGGCCCGCTCCGCGATGTCGTCCATCGCGGCGGAGTGGTACCCCTGCGCGACGAAGACCTCCTGCGCAGCACCCAGGAGCTGATTGCGTCGGGCGCGGCGGGGCAAACGAGTGCCCCGCGGGCGCGCCGCCTCGGTCTGCTCGATGGCTGTCACGCCGCCTCCCAAAATTGTGATCGGACCCAGCAGTTCCGTGCACGCTGCGCCATACCGACATCGTACTTTTGGGTAACCCTGGTATGCGCGGCGCGGACGCAGAATTTCACGGACCGGACGACTGCGGTAGCCACAGTTTCCGCACCCCCTGCCGCATAGCGGGGCGTATCAGCGGTAATCGTCCTCATCCTGTGAGACGACGCGGGCCTGCTCCGCCGCATCCGCCTCGTTCGCACGGTCCCGGTCGACGTCGGCCATCGGTTCGTCGTCCTGTGGGCGCAGATCCGCCTGCTGCTCGGCGGCGTCGGCGTCGGGCACCTCCGGGCCGGGGCCGTCCGGCTGGACGTCCTCGAAGCTCTCCGGGTCACTGGGGTCGACCGTCATGGTGACTCCCTTCCTTGCTCCGAGCCTAGGAGCTACCCCCCGAAGCCGCCATGCGATCTGTGACGGCGAACACATGAACCACGGTGTGATCGTCTCGTAACATTGCCGCATGTCTTCGACCGAGCTGCCGGGAGTCCGTGCCGCCGCCGCAGCGGTGGCCCCCACGGTGAGCGCCGTCAGGGTCGCGGAGGGGGAGAGGCTTCGCTCCGTCACGCTGCCCGGGCTGACGCTGACCGTCCGTTCGCGGCCGCCGGAGCGGACCGGGCTGCCGCCCGCGCTCTTCGTCCACGGACTCGGCGGCTCCTCGCAGAACTGGTCGGCGCTGATGCCGCTGCTCCAGGACGTGCTGGACAGTGAGGCGGTCGACCTGCCGGGTTTCGGGGACTCCCCGCCGCCGGACGACGGCAACTACTCGGTCACCGGCCACGCCCGCGCGGTGATCCGCTTCCTCGACGCCGGGGAGCGCGGCCCCGTGCACCTGTTCGGCAACTCGCTGGGCGGTGCGGTGGCGACCCGGGTCGCGGCGGTCCGCCCGGACCTGGTGCGCACCCTCACCCTGATCTCGCCCGCGCTCCCCGAACTGCGGGTGCAGCTGTCGGCCGCCCCGACGGCACTGCTCGCCGTTCCGGGAGTCGTGTCCCTGTTCGCCCGGATGAGCCGGGACTGGAGCGCGGAACAACGCACCCGCGGAGTCATGGCACTCTGTTACGGCGATCCGGCACGTGTCTCCGCCGACGCCTTCCGTCACGCGGTGGCCGAAATGGAGCGGCGGCTGGCGCTGCCGTACTTCTGGGACGCGATGGCGCGCTCGGCACGTGGCATCGTCGACGCGTACACACTGGGCGGGCAGCACGGGCTGTGGCGCCAGGCCGAGCGGGTGCTCGCACCCGTCCAGCTCGTGTACGGCGGACGGGACCGGCTCGTCTCGTACCGGATGGCACGCAGGGCGTCCGCGGCCTTCCGCGATGCGCGACTGCTGACACTGCCCGACGCCGGGCACGTGGCGATGATGGAGTACCCGGAGGCGGTCGCCCAGGCGTTCCGGGAACTGCTCGACGAATGCGGCGGGAGCTGATCCGGGGCGTGGGACGACACAGCCGAATGGGCCCTGCGCCCAGTGGGCCCGAGAGCGGGCCCTCCGAGGCGAACGCGGAAGCGGGGCGCGAGGGCGCCCCGCCCGCAGCCGGCAACGGCCGGCGCAGACGGCCGGGCGAAGCGGCTCCCGGCACCGACGGCCACACCCCGATCCCGGACACGCCCCAGGTGCGCGGCGGCCATCCCGAACAGCGTGAACCCGGCGGCGGCTGGGGGACCGGGCCCCTCGGGCGGTACGGCGACCGCCCGGCCCCGCCGCACGGCACGGGGCAGGGCCGCATCGGCAGCCGGACACAGACACAGGCGCAGGCCCGGACCCAGGCGCCCGGACGGCCGCAGGGACCGCAGAGCCCGCAGGGACCGCGACCCCAGACGTCCGGACGGCCACAGGGGTCGCAGAACCCGCGGGGTCCTCAGGCTCCGCGGAATGCGCAGGAGACCGCTGCCAGGCCGCTGATACCGGGCCCGCGACGCGAGTTCGTCGAGGCCTTCGACAGCCCGCCGGCCCCGCCCGCACCCCGCCGGCCGGCCGCGACTCCTTCCGGTCCGGCCGACCCGTACCGCTCCGTCACCGACCGGGACGAGAACCCGCCGGACGCGGACGACCGCCCGGCGGCTCCCGGCGACGAGGCCAAGAGCGCCAAGGCCGGCAAGGGCCGCACCTTCACCGGTATCGCCGCGGCCGCCGTGACGACCGTGCTCGCGGTGGTCGTGGCGGGCCAGGTCGCCCACGACAGCGGCAGCCGGTCCGCCGCCGCGCAGCCCGCGGGCGTGGACCGGGACGGCGAGGGCGACGCATCGCGCTCGGACGTCCGGACGACGCCCAGCCCCCAGATGGCGGCCAAGCCCCTTTCGTACGAGCAGAAAATGGCCAAGGCCTATCCGCTGGCTGCGAAGCTCACCGCATCGGGGAAGTTCCGGACGGTCGCCGGGACGGCGAAGGCTCCGGGCAAGGGGCAGAAGTACCGCTATCGGATCGATGTCGAGTACGGGCTCGGACTGGACTCCGCGCTCTTCGCCCAGGCGGTCCAGGAAACTCTGAATGATGACCGGAGTTGGGCCCACGACGGCGATATGACCTTCGAACGGATTTCCACCGGGAAGCCTGATTTCGTGATCACGCTGGCCAGCCCGGGGACCACGGGGGAATGGTGCGAGAAGTCGGGGCTGGACACGATGGAGGACAACGTCTCCTGTGACTCCGCCGCCACCGAGCGCGTGATGATCAACGCCTACCGCTGGGCCCAGGGTTCGTCCACCTTCGGGCCGGACAAGCTCTTCGCCTACCGCCAGATGCTGATCAACCACGAGGTCGGCCACCGGCTGGGGCACAACCATGTGAGCTGCGGCACGAAGGGCGCCCTCGCTCCGGTGATGCAGCAGCAGACGAAGTCGCTCGACCTCAACGGCATCAAATGCCTCCCCAACGCCTGGGTGTACCCGAAGGGTTGAGTCCGGTGGGGGTGCTGCGGCGTCCGGCCGGGCGCCCCGCCGGGTCGGGCCCGGGCGGCACCCTCCGTAGTGTCCGACCGAAGCGCCCGTCCGAATGGCGAGACGGCCGTCTCATATCGCGTTGACATCGGGCAGGCCGTCGCCCATATTTCTCGGCATGTCACGCACCCCCGTCACCACCGATCGCGCAGCCATCGAGCTTGCGCTCATCGGCGTGACCGGGCACAGCGTCGCCGACATCGACTGTTGTTGACGCCTGCCCGCGCGCACGTCGGCCCCCCGTCCGAGCCCTGATGGCCCGGACCGCCCTTCCCCGACTGCCGCGCCCGGGCGTACTCCGTCCGCAGGCGCGGCAGTTCCAGTGTTCCGGTCACCTTCACCTGTCCTGACCGGTCGTGTGCACACCTCTCCCGTCGCCGCCTGCACGGAATCGTTTTCTGTTTCCCTCATCCAGGCAGTACTCCGAGAGGTCATCTTCCGATGCGTCATCCGTCCGTCATATCGCGCCGCGTAGCAGCGGCCGCCGCAGTCCTCGCCGTGGCCGCGGGCGCCGCGGCCTGCGGCCCCGAGGGCAGCAGCAAGGGCGGCGACGACACCTCCGGCGCGGCGGGCGCCCCCAAGAAGGGCGGCACGCTCACCGTCCTGAACAGCAGCCCGCAGGAGGACTTCGACCCCGCCCGGCTCTACACCTCCGGCGGCGGCAACGTTCCCTCCCTCGTCTTCCGTACGCTCACCACCCGCAACCGGGAGGACGGCGCGGCGGGCTCGAAGGTCGTCCCCGACCTGGCGACCGACCTGGGCACGCCCAGCAGGAACGCCACCGTCTGGACGTACACGCTCAAGGACGACCTGAAATACGAGGACGGCACCGCGATCACGAGCGCCGACATCAAGTACGGCATCGAGCGCTCCTTCGCGGCCGAACTCTCCGGCGGCGCGCCCTACCTGCGTGACTGGCTCATCGGCGGAGCCGACTACCAGGGCCCGTACAAGGACAAGAAGGGACTCGCCTCGATCGGGACGCCCGACGCGAAGACGATCGTCTTCCACCTCAACAAGCCCGAGGGCGAGTTTCCCTACCTGGCCACCCAGACGCAGACCACCCCCGTACCGAAGGCCAAGGACACCGGCACCAAGTACGAGGAGCACCCGCTCTCCTCGGGCCCGTACAAGGTCGTGAAGAACGAGGGCGACGGCGAGAGGCTGGTCCTGGAGCGCAACACGCACTGGTCGGCCGCCACCGACGAGGAGCGCAAGGCCTACCCCGACCGGATCGACGTCCGCTCCGGGCTCGACTCCGCCGTCATCAACCAGCGGCTGTCCGCCTCCCAGGGCGCCGACGCCGCGGCCGTCACCACCGACACCAACCTCGGCCCGGCGGAACTCGCCAAGGTCACCGGCGACAAGAAGCTCGCCGCCCGCGTCGGCACCGGCCACTTCGGCTACACCAACTACATCGCCTTCAACCCGAAGGTGAAGCCGTTCGACAACCCGAAGGTGCGCCAGGCCATCTCGTACGCCGTCGACCGCGGCTCCGTGGTCAACGCCGCCGGCGGCTCCTCGCTCGCCGAGCCCGCCACCACCTTCCTTCCCGACCAGGACTCCTTCGGCCACACGCCGTACGACGCCTTCCCGGCCGGAAAGAACGGCAACGCGGCCAAGGCGAAGGAACTGCTGAAGGAGGCCGGCTACCCCGACGGGCTGACCGTCACCCTCACGCACAACAACGACAAGAACTTCGCCACCAGCCCGGAGATCGCCACCGCACTCCAGGAGGCGCTGAAGAAGGCCGGCATCACGGTCAAGCTCCGGGGCCTGGAGGACAACGCCTACTCGGACACCGTCTACAACGTGAAGACCGAGCCCGGCTTCTTCCTCGGCGGCTGGGGCGCCGACTGGCCCTCCGGCGGCCCGTTCTTCGCCCCGATCTTCGACGGACGCCAGATCGTCAAGGCCGGGTACAACTTCAACTCCGCCCAGCTGAACGACCCCGCGGTCAACAAGGAGATCGACGAGATCAACAAGCTGACCGACCTCGGCGCCGCCGCGAAGCGCTGGGGCGCGCTCGACAAGAAGGTCGGTGAGCAGGCGCTGACCGTGCCGCTGTTCCACCCCGTCTACAAGCGCCTGTACGGCGAGTCCGTCAAGAACGTCGTGATCAGCGACTGGACCGGCGTGCTCGACATCTCGCAGGTCGCGGTCAAGTAATCATGGCCGAAGCACTGCTGGTCGAGGAGATGGGGGCCGTCCGGGCCCCCACCTCCGGGGCCCATCCGTTCTGGCGGCGGCTGCGCGCCCGCCGCTCCGCCCTCGTGGCGGCGGCGGTCGTCGCCCTGCTGGTCCTCCTCGCGCTCGCCGCGCCGCTGCTCACGGGCATCGAGGGCCAGAACCCCACCGCGTACCACCCCGATCTCGTCGACTCCGCCACCGGCGGGGTTCCGCTCGGTTCCTTCGGCGGCATCAGTGCCGAGCACTGGCTCGGTGTCGAACCGCTCACCGGCCGCGACCTGTTCGCCCGCGTCGCGTACGGTGCCCGGGTCTCGCTCGGCGTCGCACTCGGAGCGACCCTGCTCCAGGTGGCCGTCGGTGTCGTCGTCGGCCTCTCGGCCGGTCTCGGCAACCGCTTCGTCGACCAGGCGCTCAGCCGGGTCACCGACGTCGTGGTCGCCCTGCCGGTCATGGTGACCGCGCTCGGCGCGCTCGCCGTCGTCCCGGCCGGCTTCCCCCGCCCGGTGCTGATCGCCGTGATCGTCGGCCTGGTCGGCTGGTCCGGCATCTCGAAGATCGTGCGCGCCCAGACCCTGTCCCTCAAGTCGCGCGACCACGTCGCGGCAGCCCGGCTCAGCGGCTGGGGCTCCTGGCAGATCGCCCGCCGCGAGCTGCTGCCCGCGCTGGCCGCGCCCGTCATCACGTACGCCGTCCTGCTCTTCCCCGCCAACATCGTCGTCGAGGCGGCCCTGTCCTTCCTCGGCGTCGGCATCAAGCCGCCCACACCGTCCTGGGGGCAGATGCTCAGCGACGCCGACACCTGGTACCAGGCCGCGCCCACCTATCTGCTCATCCCGGCCCTCTTGCTCTTCGTCACCGTGCTGGCGCTCACCGTCCTCGGTGAGGGCGTACGCACCGCGCTCGACCCCCGCGCCGCCTCCCGGCTGCGGATCGGCACCGGGCGCAAGAAGGAGGCCGGAGCATGAGCGGGTTCCTGCTGCGCCGCCTCGGCGGGGCGCTCTTCGTCCTCCTCGCCCTCAGCGTCGTCGTCTACGCCGCCTTCTACGTCGCCCCGGGCGACGTCGCGCAGATCGCCTGCGGTCCACGCTGCTCGCCCGCGCAGGTCGCCCAGGTCAGTGAGCAACTGCACCTCGGCGACCCCGTGTACGTGCAGTACGCGCACTTCCTCCAGGCCCTGGTCACCGGCCACGACTACTCCACCGGAACCGGCGTCGTCCACTGCCAGGCCCCGTGCCTGGGACTCTCGTACCAGAGCGGTCAGCAGGTCACCCAGCTGATCGTCGCCAAGCTGCCCGCCACCGCCTCGCTCGCCGTCGGCGCCTTCGTGCTGTGGATGGTGCTCGGGGTCGGTACCGGGGTGCTCTCGGTGTGGCGGCGCGGCCGTGTCACCGAGCGCATCCTCACCGGGATCACCCTGGCGGGCATGGCGACGCCCGTGTTCGTGATCGGGCTGCTGCTGATCATCATCTGCGTCACGGCGCTCCGGATCCTGCCGTTCCCCGACTACGTCCCCTTCACCGAGGACCCGGAGCAGTGGGCCTGGAACCTGCTGCTGCCCTGGATCTCGCTGGCGCTCATCTCCGCCGCCCCGTACGCCCGGATGACCAGGGCCTCGATGCTGGAGACGCTCGCCGAGGACCATGTGCGCACCTTCAGGGCGTACGGGGTCGGCGAGCGGACGATCGTCGGACGGCACGCCCTGCGCGGCGCGCTGGCCCCGGTGATCGCACTCGGCGCCCTCGACGTCGGCTCGATGTTCGGCGGCGCGGTGCTCACCGAGTCCCTCTTCGGAATCCCCGGCGTCGGCCGCGAACTCGTCGAGGCCGTCAAGCAGGTGGACCTCCCGGTCGTCGTCGGTCTGGTGCTCGTCACCGGATTCTTCGTCGTCCTCGCCAATGCCGTCGCGGACATCCTCCAGGCGATGGCCGACCGACGGGTGGTGCTGTCATGAGTCTGGTCGAGGTCACCGATCTCTCGATCTCGTTCGGCGACGTGCACGCGGTGCGCGGGCTGTCCTTCTCGCTGGAGGCGGGCGGCGCGCTCGGCGTCGTCGGCGAGTCCGGCTCCGGCAAGAGCGCCTCCGCCTACGCCCTGCTCGGGCTGCACCGGGGGACCGGGGCGAAGGTCGGCGGCTCGGTACGGGTCGCCGGCGTGGACGTCCAGGCCGCCGGGGACGCCGAACTGCGCGGGCTGCGCGGGGCGAAGGCCGCGATGGTCTTCCAGGACCCGCTCTCCTCGCTGGACCCCTACTACGCGGTCGGCGACCAGATCGCCCAGGTGTACCGGGTCCACCACCGCGTCTCCCGGCGGGCGGCGCGGGCCCGGGCCGTGGAGGTGCTGGACCGCGTCGGGATCCCCGAAGCGGTACGCCGCTCCCGTTCCCGGCCGCACGAGTTCTCCGGCGGGATGCGCCAGCGGGCGCTGATCGCGATGGCGCTCGCCTGTGAACCGGAACTGCTGATCGCCGACGAGCCGACGACCGCGCTCGACGTCACCGTCCAGGCCCAGATCCTCGACCTGCTGCATGATCTGCGCCGGGAGACGGGCATGGGACTGCTCCTGGTCACCCATGACGTGGGCGTGGCGGCCGAATCGGTCGACGACGTGCTCGTCATGCGGTCGGGCCTCGCCGTGGAACGCGGACCGGTGGCCGAGGTGCTCGGCACACCCCGCGAGCCGTACACGAAGGCGCTGCTGGCGGCGGTACCGAGGATCGCTCCCGCGGCACGGGCGGCTGTGGGCGCTGACCCGGTCGCTCCCGCAGGGCGGGCGGCGGAGCCGGAGCGGACCGGCGCGGAGGCCGAGGTGCTGGTCGAGGCCGCGGACGTACGCCAGGTCTTCGGCCGGGGGAAGTCCGCCCTGGCCGCGGTCGACGGGGTCTCGCTCACGGTCCGCCGCGGCGAGACGCTCGGCATCGTCGGCGAGAGCGGCAGCGGCAAGACCACCCTCGGACGGATGCTCGTCGGTCTGCTGGAACCCACCTCCGGCCGGATCGGCCGGGCGGCCCGCGTTCAGATGGTCTTCCAGGACCCGGTCTCCTCGCTCAACCCACGCCGTTCCGTAGGCGAGTCGGTCGCCGACCCGCTGCGGGCGCGCGGGGAGCGCGACGAGAGCGCGATCAGGGCGCGCGTACGGGATCTGCTGAGGCGTGTCGGGCTCGACCCGGAACAGTACGACCGCTATCCGCACGAGTTCAGCGGCGGACAGCGCCAACGGGTCGGGATCGCGCGGGCCCTGGCCGCCGAGCCGGAGCTCATCGTCTGCGACGAGGCGGTCTCCGCGCTCGACGTGACGACCCAGGCCCAGGTGACCGCCCTGCTGGCGGAACTCCAGCAGGAACTGGGACTCGCCCTCGTCTTCATCGCCCACGACCTCGCCGTGGTACGGCAGGTCAGCGACCGGGTCGCCGTCATGCGGCGGGGCCGGATCGTCGAGGAGGGACCGGTGGAGCGGGTGTACGGCGACCCCGCGGATCCGTACACCAAGCAGTTGCTGGCGGCCGTCCCCGCCCTCGATCCGGCGCTCGCGGCGGTACGCCGCGCAGCCCGCAAGGAGCTGGCCGCAGCCTGACCCTGCGTGACCGACTGTCTCTATAGCGCGACGGAACGCTACCGGGGCGGGAAAGTTACGACGGTTCACCCCTTTCGGTGGTGCGACGGACAACCGTCCGTCGCGCCACCGGCGTATCCGCTTACGGTCGTCCCGCTGCGAGTCGCCGATTCAACGGCGGCCGCTCACGAGGGAGATCGGGGGTGTGCTCGTGCGGATCGGACTGCTCACCGATGGTGGTTATCCGTATGCGTCCGGTGAGTCCAGACTCTGGTGCGACCGCCTGGTGCGTGGGCTCGCGCAGCACGAGTTCGATCTCTTCGCGCTCAGCCGCAGCGCCGAGCAGGAGGCGCAGGGCTGGGTCCAGCTTCCGCCCCAGGTCAGCCGGGTGCGGACCGCGCCCCTGTGGACCGCCGACGAGGACACCCTCGGCCTCCACGCCCCCCGCGGGCTGATCCCGCGCCTGCTGACCGGTGGGGGCGCACGGACGTACGGGCGGCGCGAACGGCGCCGCTTCGTCACCCACTTCACGGCGCTCGCGACCTCGGTGTGCGCTTCGGGCGCGTCCGGCGGCGAGCGGGGCGACGGTGACGCGGCTGCGCGGTGCGCCGATCCGAACCTCACGGACGCGCTGTTCACCGAAGGCCTCTACGGACTCGCCGAACTGGCCTGCGAGCACGGTGGGCTCCCCGCCGCCCTGCGCTCCGAGACCGCGGTGCGGATCCTGGAGGCCGCCTGCCGCGCACCCGGCACCGGACGCACCGTCCAGACCGCCACCGTTCCCGATCTGCTCGCCTTCGCCGCGGAGCTCGACCGGGCGCTGCGCCCGCTCTCCCTGGACTGGTACGACGAGGAGAACCTCGGCGCCGTCGACCTCTGCCACGCCGCGTCCGGCGGCGCCGCGGCGCTGCCGGGACTGCTGGCCAAGCGCTTCTTCGGGGTGCCGCTGCTCGTCACCGAGCACGCCGTGCAGCTGCGCGCGCACTACCTCGCGGACTCCGGTACGCCGGTGAGTGCGCCGGTACGCGCGCTGCTTGCGAACTTCCACGGGCAGCTCGCCACCGAGGTGTACCGGCAGGCCGCGCTCATCACCCCCGGCAACACCCATGCCCGTCGCTGGCAGGAGCGCTGCGGCGCCGAACCCGCCAAGGTGCGCACGGTCTACCCCGGCATGGAGTCCGGCCGGTTCGCGGTGCTCGGTGAGAGCGAGGGCGACGGAGGCCCCGACACGCTGGTCTGGGTCGGCCGGATCGAGCCGGCCAAGGACCTGATCGCCCTGCTGCACGCCTTCGCGGTGGTGCGCAGGGCCGAGCCCGACGCCCGGCTGCGGATCATCGGTGCGGCGGCCCAGGGGCCGGAGGGCGCCTCCTATCTCGCCCACTGCCGGGCGCTCGCCGACCAGCTCTTCCCCGACGAGGCCGTGGACGCGCACGCCGTCGGCGACAGCCCCGTCTCCTTCGAGGACATCGGCGGGGCAGAGGTCCCGGATCTCGCCCAGGCGTACGCGGCGGGTGGCGTCGTGGTGCTGTCCAGCGTGGTCGAGGGCTTTCCGATCAGCCTGGTCGAGGCGATGTTCTGCGGCCGGGCGACGGTGTCCACGGACGTCGGCGCGGTCGTCGAGGTCATCGGTGGAACAGGGCTCGTGGTGCCGCCGCGCAATCCCCGGGCGCTCGCCGACGCCTGCCTGGCGCTGTTGCGCGACCCCGAGCGCCGTGCGCGCCTGGGAGCCGCAGCCCGCGCCCGCGCACTCGAACTCTTCACCGTCGAACAGAACCTCGCGGCATTTCGCGGCATTTACCTGGAGCTGATCTCGCAGGCGCCGGTACGCAGGGCGCCGGCACCGGCTGCCGGCGGCCGGCGGCCCTTCGACACTCCGCCGGAGGCCCACGTCCTCGGCCTGTGGCCGGAGCCGGGCGACGACCCGGATCCGGGGCCGGCCGGGCGGACGCCCAGCTGGGCCGTGCAGGGAGTCGGCGCGGGAGCGTGCGGCTCGGGGGACGGCGATGTGTGACCAGGAGGCGGCCGCGCCGGGCCGTACCGACCGACCGGGACCGGCCGGTGCACCCGCCGCACTCGGCGACAAGCACGGAGGAACGACGATGGGCCGCCCGACCGAAGTGCCCGGGGCACTCGGCACACCGACGACCAGCAGCAACGGGGACCACCGCACAGCGGCGGCGGCCTCCGGGACCCTGCTCGCGGACGTCTCGGAACCGGCCTGGGGGCCGTCCACCGCCCCGTCCGGTGGTGCGGTGGACGGCCCCCAGGC